>CAIZKO010000135.1 GCA_903933585.1 uncultured Actinomycetes bacterium | reverse complement strand
TGGTTAACAAGGAAGAGCGCGAATAAGACGAGTCCGCCTCCGATCCAGAGCAGGGTCTTCGCCTTGAGCCAACCATCTTCTGGGGCGTAAACCGAGATACCGAGCAAGACAGCCGAAACGGCCAGGACCAAGATAAAGGCGCCGAAGTAATCGATTTTGTGCTCTTTGTGAATTTTAGGAATATGCAAAACGGCAGATGTGATAATTAAGGCGATGATTCCAAGTGGAAGGTTGATGTAGAAAATCCAACGCCAACCGGTAACTCCAAGAACCTTGTTATGGTCAGAGAAGAATCCGCCGAGGAGTGGACCAGCCACAGTTGCCAAGCCCCAGACCGCTCCGAAGTAACCTTGGTAGCGACCGCGTTCACGGGGAGAAACAACATCACCGATGATGACGAAGGTCAGTGACATAAGGCCACCGGCACCGAGACCTTGTAGGGCACGGAAAGCGATGAGCTGGGTCATGGTGTGTGCAGCACCGGCTGCAAAGGAACCTATTAAGAATGTAACGATTGCGAATTGGAAGACCTGACGGCGACCGTAGAGGTCGGAGATCTTTCCGTAAAGTGGGGTAGAAGCTGTCGATGTTAACAAGTAAGCGGTGACTACCCAGGTGTAATGGTTGAGTCCACCGAGATCGACGGTGATGGTTTTGAGAGCCGTAGAAACAATCGACTGATCGAGCGCTGCCAGGAGCAGACCCGTCATCAAGCCAAACATTACGGTCATGATCTGCTTGTGGGTCATGGGGGCGTGTTCTTTATTTTTTTCAGACATGTCTTCCCTTATCAATTAATTATCATTTTTTGAGATCTTCAGAGGTCATTGAACTTTCAACCATATCTTAGCCTTGCGAAAGAGGTTCTGCTTGTTACGATGGGTGAATGAAGAGCGTCACCGCCGAAAACCTGGTGAAAACCTATCGAAAAGGGGCGGTCCACGCTCTCGATGACCTTAGCCTGGATGTTGAAGAGGGCACCGTTTTAGGCGTGCTAGGCCCCAATGGAGCCGGTAAAACCACCGTAGTACGCGTTCTCTCCACCTTGCTGGTGCCCGATTCTGGCCGCGCCACAGTCGGTGGAATAGATGTGGTCAAGAACCCCAAGGCGGTTCGCCAGATTATTGGTCTATCGGGGCAGTATGCCGCGGTCGATGAAACGTTGACCGGCTGGGATAACTTGGTCATGTTCGGCCAGCTCTATCATCTGAGCGCCGCGCAGGCTCGAGTGCGAGCCACTGAACTTTTGGCGCAGTTCTCCCTAACCGACGCTGCCCGGCGCCCTATAAAAACCTTCTCCGGCGGAATGCGCCGACGTTTGGATCTCGCGGCATCTCTCATCATTCGTCCTAAGGTTTTATTTCTTGATGAACCAACTACCGGACTTGATCCTCGCGGCCGCATGGAGATGTGGGGAGTCATCGAAGATTTAGTTCGCGAGGGGGTAACTCTTCTCTTAACCACGCAATACTTGGAAGAGGCCGACCAATTGGCTGATGACATAGTTGTGATTGATCGCGGGCGAGTTATTGCACGCGGCACATCGGACCATCTCAAAGATCAAGTCGGTGGTGAAAGAATTGAGATCGTCGTTGCTGAAACCAATATTGATAAGGCAAAAGAGATTATCGAAAAGGTGACTCACGGACATGCAACTGTGGATTACGGATTGCGCCGGATTTCCGTTCCGGTACTTGACGGCACCCAATCGTTGATCGCGGTAATCCGCGAGTTTGATGGTGCCGGAATTCACGCGCTCGACCTCGCCTTGAAGCGCCCATCCCTCGATGATGTTTTCTTATCACTCACTGGACATATCGCCGAAGAAGTTGTGGCAGAAGAGCCCGGAAAGAAGAAGAGAGGAGCCCGCACATGAATGGAATTAAAGATGCACTTGTTATTACCAAGCGCCAACTCTTACAACTGACCAGGGTTCCCGAAGTCCTTATCTTTAACACCATCCAACCCGTGATGTTTGTACTGCTCTTTCGCTATGTATTTGGTGGCTTAGGAGTCGGTATCAAGGGGGGATATGTACAGCTTCTGATGCCGGGGATATTTGTGCAGACCGTTACCTTCACCTTGGCTGCTACCGCTCAGGGGCTAGCGCAGGATATGGAGAAGGGCTTGATCGACCGCTTTAGGTCACTACCGATCGCTCGTTCTGCACTTGTCGTGGGTCGCACGCTTGGCGATGGGCTTCTTAACATCGTGGTGCTCGTTGTTATGGGGCTCGCTGGCTACTTAGTGGGATGGCGCCCAACTTCCGGACCTTTTCATATATTCCTCGGCTTCCTGATGCTGCTCTTCTTTGGTTATGCGCTCTCCTGGGCTGGTGTTTTCGCCGGACTGATGTCGAAGGATGCGCGAGTGGTTGCCAACGTCTCCTTCCTCTTTACCTTCCCGCTGACCTTCCTCTCCAACGCCTTCGCCTCGACAACTTCGATGCCCAGAGCGCTGCAGTACTTTGCGGAGTGGAATCCAGTCTCAACGATGGTGGCAGCTGCGCGCCAACTCTTTGGTTTTCACAACACCTTCGGCGCTACGGCTAACTCATTTCCCAGCCAACATCCCATCGTGGCTTCGCTGGTATACATGGTCGTCATCATGGCGATATTTATTCCGCTGAGTGTCAGGCGTTATAAGAGCGCAAATAGCCGCTAAAAGCAGAGCTATGCGTAAGGGTTTGCCTCGAGAATTGTGACCACGAAGATCTTCTTGCTGGGGGTCTCATAGTTGACCTGTTCGCCAATTTTGGCTCCCAGAATTGCAGAACCCAATGGAGACTTTTCGGAGTAAACCTCGATATCGCCGGTAGCGATCTCGCGGGATCCCAAGAGGAATGTCATTTCATCGCCAGCCATATCAATCTTGACGACCATGCCTAGCCCGACTACTCCTGATTCACTCTCAGGAGGCGTACCAATGTGGGCGTTTTCCAGCATATGTTTTAACTGGCGAATACGACCGACGATCTTTCCTTGCTCTTCGCGGGCGGCGTGATAGCCCCCGTTCTCTTTGAGATCTCCCTCAGCGCGAGCGGCTTCAATCTTCTTGACGATATCGGCGAAGCGGGGACCTTCGAGGTCGGCGAGTTCGGCACGCAGACGATCTGCAGCGTCGTGCGTGAGCCAGGTCTGGTTTGTCATAAGAGAGGGAGTTTAACGCGGGCTAAGAACAATGTTCAATCGTGGCCGAGACCGCCGCAATACGCGTAGGAATCACTACTCGGCGTGTGTAATCGTTCGCTCCAGCGGGGATTGTGTCGGTAATCTGTCCCACGATATTTGCTTGATAATCACTCGCCGTCAGGATGCATTGGTGGCTCCTGCTTGCCGTGCGAACCTTAATGAAATACCGGAGCGAGATCTCTTTCGGGTTGGCCGCCGAGAAGGAGATTAAGTCTGTGGAGATCTCGGGTTTTGAATAGTGATTGGCAGACCAGATCAACCAGCCTCCTCCGACGATGAGGAAGACGATCGCTGGAATGAGCCAGGCGCGCCTTGAACTCTGAGAGTTGCCGTAACGCCGGTGGAGATAGTCATCACTCGCGGCCTCGTCCATACAGGTAAGCATAGGTCAGAAGTTCGTAGGATAATTGGCTCATGAATGACAACACAGATATCAACACTGGGCTCGCCGCTTCCCTCGTCATGATCGTTCTCACCGTGGCCGTTGTCTTTCTCTTGATTAGTTTCTATCGTCGTTACAAGCGCGCGGCAAAACCCACCGATGAACAAGAGTAACTTTCTCAAAGTTATCTCCACCGCATTGGCAGTGCTTCTTGGTAGCGGGGTCTTCTTTGAACTCGGCCTCTGGCAACTCCATCGCGCGCAGTCGACCTCACGGCTAGGCAAAGTGATACCCAGCGCGGTTCCTGTCGCCCTCACCGATGTCGATGTTGCTGGTAAAAATATTTATACCGCCGCCGTCAATCGCATCGTCACTTTGCAAGGGCGATATGTAGAAAATTATGTTGCTCCGACGCAATCGGTATCTGGTCTCGGGTACAAGGATCTCTCCGTTGGACTCTTCTTGATTTCAAAGAATCGCGCAATCCTGGTAGTGCGTGGGCTGAACGATGGCACCTTTAAATTCAACGATCAGACACTCTCGATTGTCGGACGGCTCTATCCTCGCCAGCATGAAGATCATGGCTTCAACTCCGCCAAATCCCTGGGCCGAATTGATCCCGCACTCATCGCTGGGACTGGTGGATACAGTCTCTTTGATGGTTATGTAATTGCCACTACAGAGGTGGATTCACACGGCAAGGTAGTTTCTGGAACTCGGATTCCAGCACCTCTCCTCCAGCAGTCAATTTCAGGTTTTTATTGGCAACACATTTCCTATGTAGTTATCTGGTGGTTTATGGGCCTTCTCCTTCTGGCCGCCCCGTTCATTTCAAGGCGGAGCGCCAAACTCCATGAAATCGCAGATAAGGTGGGGGTATGAAAAAGGGTCTAGAAGGTGCACTTCAACGTTATCGCATCATGGCTATCTGGTCAGGCTGCATGTCCTTGCTCCTCTGGTTCGTTGAAGTGCCCGAAAATCACATACTTCATCACTATTCCGGCTCTCAAGTAAAGTGGGCATGGATCGCTCTTGTGCATGGATTCACCTACCCCATTTATGTAATCACAGCTTTTAATTACTCAATCAAGTCACGTAAGAGTTTTCCCGGAACGGTTGCCTTTATCTTGGCCGGAACCTTGCCCGTTGCCTCGTTCATCGCAGAGCGCAAAGCGATGAGTGATTTTAACAAGAAATGACTAAACCAATAAAGCGCGCCCTTAAGGCGGTGCTTTATCCGATCTACGAACGTCGCTTATTACGCCAACTTGATTTCACCCAGACTCCACGCCATGTTGGAGTAATTTTGGATGGCAATCGCCGTTGGGCTAAATCAAATTTTGGGGCAAATCCCGAAGAGGGCCATCGCGCCGGTGCGGATAAAATTATCGAGCTACTCACCTGGTGCGAAGAAGCTGATGTTTCGATCATTACCTTGTGGCTCTTATCAACTGATAATTTAAATCGTGATCCCGAAGAACTCGATGCGCTCTTAAGGATCATCGCGACTGCCGTCGACCATCTTGATGAATTGGGACGATGGGAGATTAAACCCCTCGGCGCTCTGGAATTGTTGCCAGAGTGGCTGCGCTTGAAGTTGCGCGATGTCGAAGCCAGAAGCAAGGGTCGGACAGAGACCGTGGTCAACGTTGCCATCGGGTACGGCGGGCGCCACGAAATCGTCGACGCGGTGCGAGATTTCATTAAAGATGGAATTGCGGAAGGCAAGAGCAGCGAGCAGATCGCGAGCGCGCTCTCGATCGATGAAGTGAGCAAGCACCTTTACACCGCTGGAATGCCAGACCCCGAATTAGTTATTAGAACTTCAGGAGAGCAGCGCCTTTCCGGGTTTTTACTCTGGCAGTCGGCTCACTCAGAGTTCTATTTTTGCGAGGCGTATTGGCCAGATTTTAGAAGGGTTGATTTCCTCCGTGCCCTCCGTGCCTATGCCCAACGTCACCGCCGATTCGGCCGGTAATAGGAGTTCGGCGAAAGCGCCGTAATTTCATCTTTTGCTACCGCGTGTCGCCGACCCCCGAAGGCTGGCGAGTTTTACTTTATGAGGCATAAGTTCTATTTGTCCTTAGAACCACCCGGGTCAGGTAGAAGCCGTCCTAGAACTCTTACATACAGGGAAAGCGCAGGCACCTCTTGGCAAAGAGCCAAAATAAAGGGCGCAAGACGTATGTTTTGGACACCAGTGTTCTGCTGGCCGATCCCGCCGCGCTCGCCCGTTTTGCCGAACACGAAGTAATCATTCCGATCGTCGTCATTGGAGAACTTGAGACCAAGCGTGATCACCCCGAGTTGGGCTACTTTGCCCGCGCCGCGCTGCGCACCCTCGATGATCTGCGAATCAGCCACGGCCGCCTCGATCAGGCGATAACGATCAATGACTTAGGTGGATCGATCAAGGTCGAACTGAATCACTCCGACCCCACCTCCCTGCCAGCTGGCTTCTTGCGAGATGGCTCCAACGACTCCCGGATTTTGGCGATCGCTCGAAACTTGATGGCTGAGAGCCGCGAGGTCGTGCTCGTGACCAAGGATCTTCCGCTGCGCGTTAAAGCCTCATCTGTTGGAGTCGAATCCGAGGAGTACCGCCACGAGTTGGCATCGACGTCGGGTTGGACCGGCATGGTTGAGGCGAGCGTTGGCGGTTCTGTGATCGATGCCCTCTATGAAAATGAACGCACCTCGCATGAGTTGGCTAGAGAGCACCCTTGCCATACCGGGATCGTCTTGCATTCGGAGAAGGGGAGCGCGCTAGCTCGAGTCACTCCCGACAAACACCTCCAACTAGTCCGCGGAGATCGCTCTGCCTTTGGTCTGCACGGTCGCTCTGCCGAACAACGAGTGGCGCTCGATCTCCTTCTCGACAACGAAATCGGAATCGTCTCGCTGGGCGGTCGGGCTGGAACCGGAAAGTCGGCGCTCGCTCTCTGTGCCGGACTCGATGCAGTTCTCGAAAGACGCCACCATAAAAAAGTTGTGATCTTCCGTCCGCTCTATGCCGTCGGCGGCCAAGAGTTGGGCTACCTACCGGGGAGCGAGGGTGAGAAGATGTCGCCTTGGGCCCAGGCGGTCTTTGACACTTTGGGAGCTTTGGTGAGCCAGACCGTCATCGACGAAATTGTTGACCGCGGACTCATCGAAGTTTTACCCCTCACCCACATTAGAGGGCGCTCGCTCCATGACTCCTTCGTCATCGTCGATGAGGCGCAGTCACTGGAACGCGGAGTTTTGCTCACAGTCCTCTCCAGAATCGGCCAAGGCTCTCGGGTAATCCTCACCCACGACATCGCCCAACGCGACAACCTTCGAGTGGGGCGCCATGACGGCGTCGTCGCGGTCGTCGAGTCGCTCAAGGGACATCCGCTCTTCGCCCACGTCACCCTGACTCGTTCCGAGCGCTCGCCGATCGCCGCACTGGTCACCGAGATGCTGGAAGAGCCAATTAACTTCCTTGCCTAATCCCTCTCCAGTCACCCCAAATTCACCCCCAGTGGACATTTAGGACATAAGGGGTTCTATACGGGCTGACCTGCACCTTTAAAAAGCCCTTTTTTTGTGAATTAAAAGTTTTTCCCCACCTATGCGGGTTTAGATTTGCCTGAGCCAGCCACCTCTGTAACTCTCTAGCCTTGTCGGGCAAAAATTGCCCTGAGAAGTGATCAGCAGAGAGGAGGCCAGGCCATGATTAAGTCGATGAGAAAACCCATCGTCGTGATGACAGCGGCCTTTGCCATCACCCTGCTCGCCTCGGTCAACACCACATTTGCTGAAATGAACTTTGCGCAGACGGTAGTTATTCCAGATGCGCCGGTAGCCACCTCGATTATGGTCGATCCGACGATCGCACTCAGTCAGAACTTTGGTGCCATCAACCTGGGCTCAGGTAGCTCGGTCGATGCCGGTGAGATGGCGCTCGTCTCTTTAGCCGCCCGTCAGGTCCAACTTGCCAAAACTCCGGATGGCGCTCGAACCGTCGCTGCGCAGTTAGTGGCGACAACCTACAAGTGGAGCGCCAAACAGATGTCCTGCCTCGACACGCTATGGACAGGTGAGAGCCACTGGAACTTCAAGGCCCACAACTATTCCAGCGGAGCCACGGGAATTGCCCAGGCGCTGCCGGCCAACAAGATGGATGTGATTGCTACTGACTGGCGGACCAATCCGGTGACCCAGCTCAAGTGGGGTCTGCGGTATATCAAGATTCGCTATGGAACACCCTGTAAGGCCTTGGCCAAAACTCGCTGGAGTGGTTACTACTAACCCTCACTCTTCGGCGCAATTTCCTTGTCGGCCGAGAACCTTGTAACCTTAGCCCCGCTGGTTCACGGGATTTCCGACCCAGTAAGCCCAATCCTTTCCTAAGAGGTAATTCAGATGAAGCCAGAGATCCACCCAAATTACATTGAGACAACCGTTACCTGTGGTTGTGGCCAGGTCTTTACGACCCATTCAACGAAGAGTTCAGGCTCTATCTACGTTGAAGTTTGTTCCGCTTGCCATCCCTTTTACACTGGAAAGCAGCGCATCCTCGATACTGGTGGCCGCGTAGCCGCCTTCGAGAAGCGTTTCGGCAAGGCAACAGAAACTAAGTAGCTTTTTTCAAGAGACCGCTGCTCACCCTCACCTGGGTGGGCGCGGTCTCTTTATTTTTTACCGCCGATTCTTTTTTAAGAGGGGAGTTCTCATGAGCCAGCCACATGACAAATTTGGCAATGTCCATGAACTTCTCGATGAATATGTCGAACTTGAGAAGGAACTCGCCGACCCATCCATTCACAGCGATCAAGGAAAGGCGCGCCGACTTGGAAAGCGCTACGCCGAACTAGGACCTGTCATTGGTGGATACCGAGCCTGGAAGAGCGCCACGGATGATCTCGCAGCTGGCCGTGAGATGGCCGCTGAGGATCCAGATTTTGCCGCCGAGATTCCAGCGCTAGAAAGCGCACTCGCCGAAAGTGAAAGCAAACTCGAAGAGTTACTACTTCCACGCGACCCCAATGACGATCGTGATGTCATTATGGAAATTAAAGCCGGAGTTGGCGGGGATGAATCCGCCCTCTTTGCAGGGGACCTCCTGCGGATGTATCAGCGCTATGCAGAGCGTCAAGGTTGGAAGACTGAAATCATCGATGCCACCGACTCTGAAATGGGTGGGTATAAAGATGTATCAATGGCGATTAAATCGAGAGGCGTGGGCGAGCCCGGGAAAACCCCGTACGCCAAGCTGAAATTCGAAGGTGGAGTGCATCGCGTCCAGCGCGTTCCAGAGACCGAATCCCAAGGTCGAATTCACACCTCTGCCGCCGGTGTCTTGATCCTCGCTGAGGCCGATGAAGTTGATGTCGAAATTCGCCAGCAAGACCTGCGGATCGATGTCTTTCGTTCATCTGGGCCAGGAGGGCAGTCTGTGAACACCACCGACTCCGCCGTACGTATCACCCATATTCCAACGGGAATTGTTGTTTCCTGTCAGAACGAGAAGTCGCAGCTTCAAAACAAAGAGTCAGCTCTACGTATCTTGCGCGCTCGCATGTTGGCCGCCGCCCAAGAGGAGGCCGATCGGATCGCATCCGTAGCCCGTAACTCCCAGGTTCGTTCTGTAGATCGCAGCGAAAGAATCCGCACCTATAACTTTCCGGAGAATCGCTTGAGCGATCACCGCGTTAATTTCAAGGCCAATAATTTAGATGCGGTTTTAAACGGAGAACTCGACGATGTTATTGCCGCGCTACTCGAAGCAGACAAGGCGGCCAAGCTCGCCTCCGGGGATCACTAATTTCCCATGGAAAGAGATTTACTCCGTCAAACGAGAGATTACTTTAAGGCACAAGGAATCCCCGAGATCGATGCTTCGATCCTCTTAGAACACTTACTGAACTGCACCCGTAGCGAAGTCCAACTCAAAGTTCTGCGTATGAGCGATGACGAAGTCAACGAACTCGATAGAGATTTACGCCGCTTGGTTCTGCGCAGGCAGAATGGCGAACCAGTGCAGTACATCACGGGCACCGCACCTTTCCGCTATTTGGAATATCAAGTCGGTCCCGGTGTGTTAATCCCAAGGCCCGAAACCGAATCACTCGTTGCACTCGTTCTTGCAGAAATTCAAGAGCAGCCGCCAACTCAGAAGTTGAGCGTTATAGATTTAGGATCGGGAAGCGGATGCGTTGCAATTTCTCTAGCAACCGAACGCGTTGAGTTGAGCGTCACCGCGGTTGAAAATTCGGAAGATGCCCTTCCTTGGCTTCATAAAAATGTAGAAACTCTGGCCCCCCAGGTTCGCATCGTCGCAGATAGCGTTGTAATAGCCTGCCAGGGGGAGTTATTCGATCTGGTGGTTTCCAATCCACCATACGTTCCCAATGCACAGGATCTGCCCGTCGAAGTTCGGAAAGAGCCAGCAGTTGCTCTCTTTGGAGGTGATGCGCAGGGAATAACAATTCCAGCGCTCTTCATCACAGCCGCCACGCGACTTCTCAAACCTAGAGGATTTTTCGCGATGGAACATGATCAGACTCAAGGCGATGCTATTGCAGCACTTTTAAGCGCAGATTATCAAGATATAAAACTGGTAAATGATCTGACTGGAAGACCTCGATTTACCGTTGCTAAAAAGCGCTAACGCGCACCGATGTAAGTTGACCTTTGACCGACCCTCTGAAATACGCATTGCATGAGTTGGAGATCCCCGGCTCTAAATCCTGCCGCAGAAGCGAGAAGGTAGTAGTTCCACATTCTCCGAAAACGTAGATCGTATTGTGGAATCTCTTCCCACTTTGCCGAAATATTCTTATGCCACTCAAGCAGGGTGCGGTCATAATCAGGCCCTAAATTCTGAACATCCTCGATAACAAAGCCATTCTCGGTAGCGCTTGAAATCTGGGCCAGTGAAGGCAGCACCCCACCCGGGAAGAT
>CAIZKO010000134.1 GCA_903933585.1 uncultured Actinomycetes bacterium | reverse complement strand
GAATAAGAGCCCAGCAGTAGCGACAACTTCCCCGAGCCATAGGTTGAGGCCGGTACGTACGTGATGAGATTGAAAGAGCGCTGGATTTTTAAACATCAAATTTGCGAGGACTACACCCGCGATGCCGCCAGAAAATTGCGCGGTCAAATACCCAAGTGTGCTTACTGCGGATAAGCGCTTCTGCGCCCACTCGCTCAGCGTCACGGCGGGGTTGAAGTGCGCCCCGCTCACCGGTCCTAAGATTAAAATCAAAATACCAAGAGCCAAGACCGTTGAAATAGTGTTAATGAGTAGCTCGACTCCACGGTCTGGACTCATAGTGGTCGCCATCGTGCCGGAACCGACAACGACGGCAACCAATATTCCAGTGCCGAGAAACTCGGCTAGGTAATTCGCTCTACGCAATTAGCAGCAGGGGGTGGCGCAGCAGCAGGGATCGCACTTACAGACCTGACACTTGCAACCGATTTCGATATCTTGAGCCATGGATTCCTCCTATTGATGTTTGTCAATGCGTAAATTAGTGCCCATATTGATAGATGTCAATGTATGATCTGCACATGTCGGTCGCCGTGTCGCTCACCAAATCCCCTGCCCAGGTCACCTCGCTAGCAGCTCAGTTCAAAGCCCTGGGGGATCCAACTCGACTCGACCTCATTATGAATGTGGCGGCGAGCGCCGGTGCTGAAGCGTGCGTCTGCGATTTAACCCCAGACACGGGTCTCACTCAAGGCACGGTAAGCCATCACCTGCGGATTCTTGTTGAGGCTGGACTGCTCGAGCGTTCACAGCGCGGAAAGTGGTCGTATTACTCGCTGACCACGACCGCCCAAGATATTCTTAAATCACTAAATATTTCTAGCCCCGCACCAAAAACTTCGAAAGCTAATTGCTGAATCCATTGACAGTGAATCACTTAACCTTTAAGTTAAGTGTTGATGAAGACCAACGCGGCACCCCTCGACTTAGATCTCGTCTTCGATGCACTGGGCAATGCCCATCGACGCGAGATCATTTCCATGCTCGGCCTGCAACCGGTCTCTATTAGCGATCTGGCGTTACAGCGCAAGCTATCGCTGCAGGCAATTCACAAACACGTAAACCTGCTCGTAAAAGCTGGCATGGTCACTCGCAAGAAGTCGGGAAGGGTCACCTTCCTCACTCTAAATCGCGCATCGATGCGGGGGATCCAGGAATGGGTTACCAAATTCCAAGCTCACTGGGATGGTGGAACAGAGACGCTGGAGAATTATGCGCAAACCGTTGAATTTAAGAAGAAACTTAAAAAGGAGAAGGAGCAGAAATGAAGAAATTCTTATTTATCTACAACGCGACGCCAGAGCGGGGATCGGACACCGACGAGGATTGGATGGCTTGGTTTGAGTCGATTGGCCAGCACCTCGTTGATGTAGGTAATCCCTTTCAAGGCGGGACTCTTGTTAAGGGTGATGCAGTCACCAACATTACTTCATTCGCAGAATTGGTTGGGGGCTACTCATTAATCAACGCAACGGACATTGACCAGGCGGCAGGGCTGGCAAAGAGTTGTCCAAACGCTGCAGGAATCAGGATCTTCGAAGCAATCCCTATGTAAGCAAAGTAGACTTCGGGCAACCGAAGGAGTTTCAATGAAGGCTCTGCGCAAAGTTGAAGAGAAGCCAGGATTTGTACTGGTTGATTTGCCGGAGCCTTCACCAAATCTTCATGAAGTAAAGATCCGAGTACTTCGCACGGGCATCTGCGGTACCGATTTACATATTCAATCGTGGGACGCATGGGCCAGCAAGACTTTAAAAGTTCCCATCACCCCCGGCCACGAATTTAGCGGCACCATCGTCGAAGTTGGCGCAGAAGTCACGAGCGTAAAGGTCGGAGACTTTGTCTCTGGTGAAGGTCACATCGTCTGCAATCTCTGCCGCAACTGCCGCGCCGGACGCCGTCATTTATGCATGAATACCGTAGGAATTGGCGTTAATCGCGACGGGGCATTTGCAGAGTTTATTTGCATGCCAGAATCGAATGTCTGGAAGCACGAACCGGGCATGGACCCTGATCTAGCCGCGATCTTTGATCCACTCGGCAATGCAGTCCACGTAGCACTTTCATTTCCACTTGTCGGCGAGGATGTACTTATCACTGGTGCGGGCCCGATTGGAATTATGGCGGCCCAAGTAGCTCGCTTTGCCGGCGCGCGCTATATCGTCATCACCGATATTTCAGAGGATCGCCTTACCCTGGCACGAAGCATGGGGGTAGATGTCGCGGTAAATGTGCTTCACGAAAACCTGGGCGATGTTATGAAGACGCTGGGCATGACCGAAGGATTTGATGTTGCCTTTGAGATGAGTGGCAGTCCGGCAGCGCTCCCCCAAATTCTAGAATTTGTTGGGCACGGTGCTCGTGTCGCACTTCTGGGATTGCCGAGCAAGCCAATTGAGATTGATTGGGCCAAGGTCATCACCAACATGGTGACGATCAAAGGAATTTATGGCCGCGAGATGTTCGAGACCTGGTACGCAATGACTGCGATGATTAAGAAGGGGCTCGATATTTCGCCCGTTATCACCCACAAGATGCGCTACACCGAATGGGAAGAGGCATTCCGCATTGCGGCGATGTCTAACGCAGGCAAGATAGTTTTGGACTGGAGCTAGCGTGTATAAAGATATTCGCGAACAACTCATTAGCGAACTAAGTGAGATAGAGAAGGCTGGAACTACTAAATCCGAAACGGAAATAACCTCAGCCCAGGGTTCTCATGTGACAATTGACGGGAAGCTATTTCTCAATTTCTGCTCCAATAATTACTTGGGGCTATCAAATCATCCCGAAATTATCGCTGCGGTGAAGATTAGTCTTGACGAACATGGTTATGGACTTTCTAGCGTGCGATTTATCTGTGGCACGCAAGATCTCCACCTGGAACTTGAAGCGAAACTAACCAAATTCTTAAGTCAAGAGTCCACCATCCTCTTTCCTTCATGCTTTGATGCCAATGGCGGAATCTTCGAAGTGTTGATGAAAGAAGAGGATGCGATCATTTCGGATGAGCTAAACCATGCTTCAATCATCGACGGAATCCGCCTCTCTAAAGCGAAGCGTTATCGCTACAAGAACCGCGATATGGCTGATCTAGAAGCGCAATTAATTGAATCACAATCAGCCCGACGGAGATTAATCGTTACAGACGGCGTCTTTTCCATGGATGGATATTTAGCTCCACTCCCCGAGATCTGCTCTCTAGCCGCTAAATACAACGCGTTAGTAATGGTCGATGACTCTCACGCGGTTGGATTTTTCGGAGCAACTGGTGCGGGGACTCCAGAGCACTTTGGGGTTTCCGATCAGGTCGACATCATCTCCGGAACCCTTGGCAAAGCACTGGGCGGAGCATCGGGTGGATACATCAGTGCGCGCAAAGAGATCGTCGATATCTTGCGGCAAAAGGCGAGGCCTTATCTCTTCTCAAATTCCGTTCCTCCTTCGGTTGTTTCGGGCTCCCTCAAAGCCCTGGAATTAGTAAGTGCGGGCGGAAGTCTGCGTGCAACCTTGCATTCAAATGCTCGCTTATTTAGAACCCTTATGGAAGCCGAGGGGTTCGTGCTCCAGCATGGTCAGCACCCCATCATTCCGGTGATGTTCGAATCAGAAGCAGATGCGGTCGCTTGCGCAAAGGGATTGCACGCTGAGGGAATTCACGCTGTCGCTTTCTCGTATCCGGTGGTCCCGCTGGGAAAGGCTCGGATTCGCATTCAAATCTCAGCAGAGCACACCGAGTTGGATATTCGAGCCTGCGTGAAGGCCTTCATAATCGCTCGCTCCTGCAAGTAGCAGGCAATTAGGTGCGACGCAGAACACAAAGATTTGGTTGAAGTTTCAACTATTTACCCCTATAGTTCATCTCAGACATCTACTGTCTCAGTTACAACTATCTAGCAAAGGAAACCCATGTCAGTTCTTTCAACACTTCCAGCAGGAACATTCAGCATTGATCCATCACACAGCCGCGTCGGCTTTAGTGCTCGCCACGCAATGGTGACCAAGGTTCGCGGTTCATTCAACGAGTTCGCAGGTTCAGGAACCGTCGATAACGGCGTCGCATCACTCAGCATTGAAATCGCAGTGAGCTCAATCGATACTCGCAGCGCAGACCGCGATGGTCACCTCCAGTCCCCTGACTTCTTTGATGTAGCAGCATTCCCAAAGATCACATTTCTTTCAACATCCGTTAAAGATGCTGGCGCAGATAAGGTCGTTGTAGAAGGAGACCTCACCGTCAAGGATGTTACAAAGTCGATCTCAATCGAATTCGAATACACAGGAACAGCAACCGATCCATACGGAAACGCTCGCTTCGGCTTCGAAGGTGTTTCAGAGATCAACCGCAAGGATTTCGGCTTAACCTGGAATGCAGCTCTTGAGACCGGCGGACTTTTGGTTTCAGAGACCGTGAAGCTCGAGTTCGAGATTTCAGCAATCGCGACAGTGGCAGCTGCTGTCTAATAGTTAATACTTAAAGGGCCTTGTGAGCAATCACGAGGCCCTTTTTCGTGCCCCTAATGCCCGCAAGTCCCCGTGGACAGGATTACCATAATTCCGTGGATCAATACGAAGAAGAGGTTCGAAGTCGATGGGGTGACACCGCCGCCTATAGTGAGTCAAAATCAAGGACTTCCAAGTACTCCCACGCGGATTTCGCCCAAGCCAAGATTGATCAAGAGGCAGTGACCGAAGATTTTGCTATAGCTTTTGGAAATCGCGTTGGAGTTCGTTCCGCGGTGGTACAGAAAATTGTGATTGCTCATCGAGAGGCAATTACAAAGTGGTTCTATGAGTGCTCTGTGGAAATGCAGAAGAACCTCGCCATGATGTATATCGACGACGATAGATTCAAAGCATATTATGACGGCCGTGCCCGAGGGTTAGCTCAGTACGTGCACGATGCCATCATGGCCCAATCTCAGTTTTAGCGCGGCTACTCCTTTATGGGTTGAGCCAGTGATCCATAATGTATTTCTCGCCCTCATCGCAGAAGATGGTGACAACGGTTTCGGCGCCAAGTTCTTCCTTCAATTTCTTCGCTGCCAACATATGAGCGCCGGAAGATGGGCCCACGAAAACTCCATGAGTTCGAGCCAATCGCTTCGTCTCTTCGATGGCATCGTATGAATGAATATGCACAAACCCATCGATCTGCTTGGCATGGCGTTCGATAATGCCTGGTACAAAGCCATCAGAGATACCTTCGATGAGGTGCTTCTCTACTTCGCTACAAGCGATGGTGCATGACTCGGAAGGTTCGAGGGCATAACTCTTTGCATTGGGATTTACCTCTTTAAATGCTTGTCCGACTCCGACCAAAGTTCCACCGGTGCCAACTCCAGAGATCAGTAAGTCTGGTTTTGTCGGAAGCTGGGCGACGATTTCCTTGCCGAGCCACTCATAATTTTCAATGACGTTCCACTCGTTATCAAATTGCTGTGGCGCGTAATAACCTGGAAGTGCGCCTAAGCG
>CAIZKO010000133.1 GCA_903933585.1 uncultured Actinomycetes bacterium | reverse complement strand
TTCCGAACCCGGAAGCTAAGCCTCTCAGCGTCGATGGTACTGCAAGGGGGACCTTGTGGGAGAGTAGATCGCCGCCGGACATCATTTACAAAGAGCGCCAATGTTTTGATTAAATTCAGAACGCTGGCGCTCTTTTTTTATGCACATTTTTAATTTATTCACAGCGTGACAGCTACCTCGCACATCGACTCTCCATTCTAAATACCTTCTCCTTTCACCTATCGGCGGAGGAAGAAGAGATGGCGACCAAGAGGATCAAGAAGATCAAGAAGTTGGATGACGATGCACCATTGCGCAACCCACGCAATGAAGTCTTTCTGGAAGGACGAGTGAGCGCTCCGCCGCTGGAGAAGCTCCTGCCGAGTGGGGATCGAGTTGTGGAGTTTCGTATTGTGATTGACCGCGCGGAGCGACGAGGGAAGAAACGTGAGGTAGATGCCTTAGATGTTGCAGTCTGGCTAGCTCGTCCGCGGAAGAGCGCTCTAGCGCTTGCGGTCGACGATTGGGTCGCAATTGACGGTGCGATACGTCGCAGATTTTGGAGAGCCCCCACAGGACTTGCAAGTCGTTGGCAGGTTGAAGCGAGCCAATTGCGCAGGTTATAGGTACGGTTAGACCATGAATGAGAACAACACCTCTCCTGGTGACCTTGAAGAGCTGCGAGAAGCAATAGCGCTGGTGCAGGTCCTAGAACTCAATGATCACTCCCGCGCGTATGAAGAGATTCACATTAAGTTAGAAGAGGCGCTGCGATCGATTGACGGCAAGTAAGTAGCCGATGAAGACCCGTCTTGATGCGGAGTTAGTTCGCCGTGGTCTAGCACGATCACGGGATCACGCCGCAGATCTCATCGAGTCACGCACGGTTTTAGTAAGCGGAATTCCAGCGAGCAAACCCGCATCTCAAGTTGATGCTGAAACTTCAATTGTCATTCAAGGCGAGCGTGATGATTTTGTATCGCGAGGCGGACACAAATTAGCTGGCGCTCTTGATCACTTTAGCGAAGTGGTTGTTTCAGGAAAACGGGCGCTCGATGCCGGCGCTTCAACGGGTGGATTTACCGATGTACTTCTCAAAAGAGGCGCGAAGGATGTTGTTGCGGTCGATGTCGGATATGGCCAGATGGCCTGGGAGTTGCGGCAAGATCCTCGCGTAATAATTCTTGATCGCACCAACGTGCGGCACCTGACCCTTGATCAAGTGGGCGAAGCTGCCGAGATCGTGGTCGCTGATCTCTCCTTCATCTCGCTGACTTTAGTTCTTCCCGCATTGGTAAGCGTCTCAACTCCCAGCGCTGATTTTCTCGTCATGGTGAAGCCGCAATTCGAAGTAGGACGTGAACGTTTAGGCGCGGGAGGTGTCGTACGGGATCCCGAACTGCGCGCAACTGCGGTCCAAGAGGTAGCCGACTGTGCGTACGATATGGGTCTAGGTTGCTTGGGAGTGGTCGCAAGTTCACTTCCCGGACCTGCTGGGAACGTTGAATACTTTCTCTGGCTGCGCCGGGGAAGTGCAGAGTTATCTACGGCAGATTTGCAGGCGGCGATTGCCGATGGACCACAATAGTTCTTGTCGAGAAGAGGGGAGCGTCTGATGCGTAACGCGTTACTCGTAATTCACCCCACTCGACCCGAAGCCGTTGATTTTGCCAAGGAACTTATTCTTGCACTTCGAGCAGTTGGCATATCAAGCACAACTAATTATCTCGGAGGACTTCCAGAATCCGAAGGCATGACCGCTACCCGCGATTTTGAGATCGCCATTGTTCTGGGTGGGGATGGAACGATCTTGCGTGCCGCAGAGCTGGTACTGGGAACGGATATTCCGATTCTGGGCATCAACCTGGGCAATGTGGGATTTTTGGCAGAGATTAATCGCCCCACAGCAGAAGAATTGGCTGCGGCGGTAGCTGCCCAGGATTATCGTGGCGAATCTCGATTGCTTTTGAGACACGAAGTTCGGCGAGGCGCGGAGGTTATTGCCAGTGGTTGGGCGCTCAATGAATTTACTATCGAACGAAGTCACTCGCAGATGGTCGCCGTCTTTGTTCAAATAGATGATCGCCCGCTATCACGATGGGGTTGCGATGGCGTTATTTGCGCCACACCAACTGGTTCCACAGCATATGCATTTTCGGCAGGGGGGCCAGTTCTCTGGCCCGAGGTTGAAGCAATCGTTGTCTTACCACTGGCTGCGCATGCGCTCTTCTCGAGACCGATGGTGATTTCTCCAGCCTCTACCGTTGTCATTGATATCGAATCTCCGGAAGCGATGGTTACTGCCGATGGAATGCGGAAGATTCCGCTGTTATCCGGCGATCGCGTCTTCATAAGCAAGTCACCACAGCGCGTTGAAATCCTGCACGTTGAATCAGCGGTCTTCACCGACCGCCTTGTTGCAAAATTTAGATTGCCCATTGAAGGCTGGCGCAGTGAGTGAGAACTTCCGCGGGCTAGAAGAGATAAGTATCCGCAATTTAGGTGTTATCGAATCGGCTGAGATTCAATTTAGGCCGGGTCTAAATGTTTTGACGGGTGAGACCGGAGCCGGAAAGACGATGGTGCTAACTGCTCTTAACTTAATCCTGGGTGGAAAATCCGATTCCGAGAAGGTGCGAACCGGCGCCGAGCGAATCGTCGCCTCGGGTCGATTTGCAATCTCAGATAAGCTGCTCGCAGCGCTGGATGAATTAGGCGCTGAAGTTGAGGCCGGTTCACTACTCATATCTCGCACTGTCACCAGCGATGGGAAGTCGCGCATTCATATTGGGGGAGCGCCGACAACTGCTTCGCGAGTCGCCGAGATGGCCGCTGATCTTGTTGAAGTACACGCTCAAGCCAGCAGTAATCGCCTCACAAAGCCAGCATTTATTAGGACAACTCTTGATGCCTTCGGCAAGAATGAAGGTGCGGCTGCAGAAGTAGCGGCACTATACGCAGAACACCAAGTGATGGCTGCCCGCATTGCTCAGTTGCGCAGCGATCAAAGTAATCGCGAGCGAGAGATATCACGTCTTACTGAATTTATGAAAGCTTTCAATCTAATCCTTCCCAAGGAGGGTGACCTATCGGAGATCGAATCTGAACTTTCTCGGCTCAATAGTGTTGATGAGCTACAGCAGGCCGTGAGCGCCTCTTTGAACTTTGTCGATGGTGAAGACTTTCCCGTTACATCCGCGCTCGTCAGCGCCAAGCGATCTCTCGATCACGTATCTGGTAAAGATAATATTCTCGACGAGATTGCCCAGAGGTTAGGTGATTCCCTTTATGAGTTCCAGGAAGCATTGGGAGCGCTCCACCGCTATCTCTCCGCTCTCGATGCAGACCCCTCTCGTTTGGAATATTTGCAGGAGCGAAAGAGTGCTATCAACTCAATGATCAAGAAATATGGCGAAGGTAGCGATCGCGAAGCGGCCTTTAACGAATTAATTATCCGCGCCGCTGAGAGCGCCAAGCGCATTGCAGACCTGGAAGGCGGAGAGGGACGCATAGCGGATTTGGAGATAGATCTACAGAAAATCTTCGAACGTTTGCGCCGGAGTGCGCTTGCATTAAGTGAACTCCGCCATGCGACTGCACTAGATATGCAGTCGAAGATTACACATGAGCTCCACTCCCTGGCGATGCCACATTCTGCGATTATCGTTGAGCTGCTCACAAAGCCCGGCCTTTCCATCGCAGATTATTCTGCTCACGGTCTCGACGATGTAGCCCTTCTCTTCACCAGCCACGAAGGCGCAGCTCCGGGGGCTATTACCAAGGTCGCAAGTGGTGGTGAACTCTCTAGAGTTATGTTGGCGATTGAAGTTGTCCTCGCTGCAGTTAATCCAGTTGCAACCTATATCTTTGATGAAGTTGACTCTGGAGTTGGCGGAAAAGCAGCGGTAGAAGTAGGACGGAGACTGCGCTTGCTGGCCCAAGAGGCCCAGGTCATTGTGGTCACGCACCTCGCCCAGGTTGCCGTCTGGGCTGATCATCATCTTGTAGTGAGAAAGAGCGAGGGGGGAATGGTAAGCATCTCAGATGTTATTCCGCTCGATGATGCAGAACGCAGTGTAGAAATCGCCAGAATGCTCTCAGGGCAGGAAGAATCAACAACTGCACGAGAACACGCGCGCGAACTGTTAGAGATGGTCCATGAAAGCGTGATAAGTTAGTACTCCATGAGCAGTAATCATGTGACAAAACATCTATTCGTAACTGGCGGAGTCGCCTCAAGCCTCGGAAAAGGTCTTACAGCCTCCAGCCTTGGGCGCCTGCTTTCTGATCGCGGCCTGCGAGTCACGATGCAGAAACTCGACCCCTATATCAATGTCGATCCAGGGACGATGAATCCTTTTCAACACGGCGAAGTCTTTGTCACCGATGATGGCTCCGAGACCGATCTAGATGTCGGGCATTACGAGAGATTCCTTAATCGCAACCTTGCAGGTTTTGCCAACGTCACCACGGGTCAGGTTTACTCCAATGTCATCGCCCGTGAGCGCCGCGGAGATTATTTAGGGGATACCGTTCAAGTAATCCCGCACATCACAAATGAAATTAAAGAACGTATCAGGGCGATGGCTGGCCCCGATGTTGATATCGTCATAACAGAGGTGGGCGGGACCGTCGGGGATATTGAATCACTTCCCTTTCTAGAGGCAGCGCGCCAGATTCGTCAAGATGTGGGTCGCGAAAATGTCTTCTACTTACATGTATCGCTCGTTCCTTACATTGGACCATCGGGCGAGTTGAAGACGAAGCCCACTCAACACAGCGTCGCGGCTCTGCGATCTATTGGTATCGCTCCAGATGCCATCGTGATTCGCTCTGATCGACCCATTCCAGAAGCGGTAAAGCGGAAGATTTCGGCGATGTGCGATGTAGACCTCGAAGCGGTCGTCGCTGCGGTCGATGCCCCGAGCATTTATGACATACCAAAGGTGCTTCACTCTGAAGGCTTAGATTCCTATGTTGTTCGTCGTTTAGCTCTCAGTGGCACCGACGTGGTCTGGGATGAGTGGGATGCCTTGCTAGAAAAGGTGCACCACCCTGCGCACGAGGTATCAGTTGCTCTTGTTGGAAAGTACATCGACCTACCCGACGCCTATCTATCAGTCACCGAAGCTTTGCGTGCTGGCGGTTTTGCACATAATGCACGCGTCAAAATTAAATGGGTCGCGAGCGATGAGTGCGAGAGCGATGCGGGAGCCGCCGAACATTTGGCCGGCGTTGATGCAATCTGTGTTCCAGGTGGATTTGGAGTGCGTGGTATTAATGGCAAAGTTGGTGCCCTCAAATATGCTCGTGAACATAATATTCCTGCTCTCGGACTTTGCCTTGGCTTGCAGTGCATGGTTATCGAAGTTGCTCGGAATTTGGCGGGACTTCCGCTTGCTAACTCTGCTGAATTTGATGAGAACACTCCAGATCCTGTGATCTCAACAATGGCGAGCCAAGAAGATATCGTGGCGGGCAGAGGAGATATGGGTGGAACGATGCGCCTCGGTCTTTATCCAGCCGACCTCGTAGCTGGATCGCTTGTAGCTAGCCTTTACGGAGCCACTCAGATCAATGAACGCCACCGCCACCGTTATGAGGTAAATAATTCATATCGAGAGGTAATTGTGGCAACCGGATTAACTTTCTCGGGACTTTCGCCCGATGGCCATCTCGTCGAATTCGTCGAACTCGATAAGTCAGTTCATCCTTTCTATGTAGGAACCCAGGCTCACCCCGAATTCCTATCTCGACCAACCAAGGCCCACCCGCTCTTCGCTGGGCTCATTGCCGCCGCGATTAAGGAAAATGACGCTCGCTAACTCGCAATTGCGCGAGTACCTCAATTTTCTGATCGTTGAGCGTGGCCTGAGCAAGAACACTATCTCTTCCTATGCGCGCGACCTGGAACGGTTCATTGCGAATGGCGAAGTGCAGGATTTCGCCTTGGTAACACCTCTTGCGGTGGAAAGCCATATCTCCCGGTTACGCGCTCAAGGTTTAGCAGAGAGTTCGATCGCGCGCGCCGTCGTCGCAATTCGCAATCTCGTTGAATTTATCTGCAATGAGGGTAAATCCCTAAATTTAATCAAGGATGTTAAGCCTCCACGCGTAAAAGGAAGGTTGCCAAAGGCCCTCTCGATCGCAGAGGTAAATGATTTGATCGCCGCAACTCTCTCGCCTAGCAACCCGCATTCGCTCCGTGAAACGGCGATCATCGAACTTCTCTATGGGACTGGCGCACGCATCTCAGAGATAGTTGCTCTCAACGTCAGCGATGTGATGAAGATAGATGGCGGTGAGGTAGCGAATCTTCGACTCAGCGGTAAGGGCGGGAAGGTGCGCGTTGTTCCTATGGGGAGTTTTGCACGCGCTGCGTTGGACCAATATCTTGTTCGAATGAGACCCGCTTTAGTATCTCATGATAGAGAAGCTTTATTTCTTAATGACCGTGGGGGGAGATTATCCCGGCAGAGCATGTGGACGATGGTTTCGGAAGCTGCGCGGAGGGCGCAGATCGCAACTGAAGTTTCCCCGCATTCGCTGCGACATTCCTATGCAACGCATTTATTAGATGGGGGCGCAGATGTTCGAGTCGTTCAAGAATTGCTGGGACATTCATCGGTAACGACGACCCAGATCTACACCTTGGTCACTATCGACAAGTTACGCGAAAATTATGCAAATGCTCATCCTCGCGCTAAAAGCAAATAATTTAACGGCCGCGTAATCTGCGAGCGATAATTGATTGGTCGCCCTTGGCTTCCAGATCAGCGATGATAATTGCAAGGGATTCCCGAACGATTCGGCCGCGATCGACCGCTAAACCTAAATCTCCGCGGAGCGCCAAGCGCGCCTGCTCTAAATCGTAAAGCTCTTCCGGTGAGAGGTATACGGTGATCTTCTCATCATGGCGTTCTCGGCCACTGGGGGAGCGATCGAATGTATTAACTCGACGGCGTGGGGTAGTCCGAACCGACTTCTTATTGGGAGTGGTCGGAATCGAGGCTTGTGGTTGATCCTCGATCGGCGTTGGGTTTACAGATGGAACTGCGCTCAAAGTGGTGGTCTGACGGAATAGTTCTTCAGCACCTGGAAGGCTTACACGGCGGCTCATTTAGCTCCTCCTCGTGAAATAAGTTCTCGGGCGAGGCGACGATAAGAGAGCGCCCCGAGCGAGGTACTGGCATACGTTGTAATTGGCTCGCCCTTCACCGTTGACTCCGAGAATCTGACGGTGCGGGAGATGATGGTGTCTAGCAATTCCTTGGGAAATTCCTTGTCGATCAACTCGAGTACATCGCGGGAGTGCCCTGTTTTACGATCAAACATCGTCGCCAATATTCCATCGATAACTAGGTGAGGGTTGGTATTTTCGCGGATCTTTTCGATCGTCTTCTTTACAAGCGAGAGTCCCAGGACGGCGAAGTATTCACACTCCATCGGGATGAGCACACCATCGGAAGCGGTGAGGGCATTGATTGTGAGAGTGCCGAGCGAAGGAGAACAGTCGATAAGGATGTCATCATATTGATCAAGCACTGGAGCAAGGATCTTTCTTAATTTATGCTCTTTGGCAATCTCTGTGACGAAGGCGGCTTCAGCGGCAGCGAGATCTTCATGGCCGCGGACAAAGTCCAGTCCAGGCACATTGGATTTCAAGATGAAATTCTTTATGCCCGACTGCGGGTCATTTAAGAGGTACCAGATCGAGCCATATTGTTCTTTGAGTTGCGATGGTTTGATCCCGAGCCCTGTTGTCATTGAGGCCTGTGAATCAAAGTCGATAAGTAGAACGCGACGGCCGAGCTCGGCTAGCGCTGCTCCTAAATTGATTGTGGTTGTTGTCTTGCCCACGCCACCCTTTTGATTGACTACCGAGATAACACGCGCAACTCCTTGCTCTGGGGTGCTCACTGCGTTAGGAAAATCGAGATGAGTTCGGCCGAGGACCGCGGCTGTTGTCGCGAGCTCCTCATCCCGATTTGTCGATTTATCTGCCAGTCGAGAAAGCTTTGAAGTGCTATTTGCCATGTCGCGGACTTTACGGCGATGCGGTCAGCAAGGCAAGCGCGATATGAGTACCTTTCTCCCCATGAGTGATCTAATTGTTGAGGGGAGCGAGAGCGCCTTCTCGGTTCATCTCAGCAACTTTGATGGCCCTTTTGATCTGCTTCTGCAACTGATTTCACGCCACAAGATGGATATCACCGAGATCGCTCTAGGAGTTGTGACCGATGATTTCATCGCTTATATAAGGGCTCTGGAGGGCGCAGAGCAGGGTTGGGATCTTGATCAGACCACTGAATTCCTGGTAGTCGCAGCCACACTCTTAGACCTCAAGGCGGCGCGCTTGCTCCCGAGCGGCGAGATCGAAGATGAGGGTGACCTCGCTCTTCTAGAGGCCCGAGATCTGCTCTTTGCTCGTCTGCTCCAATATCGCGCCTTCAAGGAGATCGCGGCGATCTTCCAAGGACGAATACAGATAGCTGAGAAGAGCTTCCCTAGATTGGTTGCGATGGAGAGCCACTTCGCAGCCCTCTTGCCGGAAGTTTTGATCGGTGTTGGGGCAAATCGCTTCGCGGCTATCGCGGAACGAGTTCTGCAGCCGAAATCAACGCCGGTTCTGTCGATCGCTCATATTCATCAGACGCTCGTGAGCGTGGCTGAAGAGGCTAACAAGATCGTTGAGGCGCTACGTAAGAGCGGCAGAGCGAGTTTTCGCAGTCTGATCGGCGATGCTGAGTCAACTTTGGTCGTGGTGGCAAGATTCTTGGCGGTCTTGGAGTTATATCGTGAGGGAGCGGTCCGCTTCGAACAGGTTGTTGCTCTTGGTGAGCTCCAGATTACCTGGGTAGCAGGTGCCGACGAGGAGATTTCAGTGAGTGATGAGTTTGATCTTCCAGTGGAGCCGATTGACAATGAGACAAAAGAGGAATAAATGTCTGAACTTGAACTGAACAGATCGCTAGAAGCGATCCTCATGGTAGTAGATGAGCCAATTACCGAATTGATCCTGGCCCAAATCACCGAAGTGCCCACCGAGATCGTTATCGCTGCGCTCAAATCCCTCGCCCAGAGCTACGAAGAGCAGGGGCGTGGCTTCCAACTTCGGGAGATTGCTGGGGGAT
>CAIZKO010000132.1 GCA_903933585.1 uncultured Actinomycetes bacterium | reverse complement strand
CCCGAGGTCGTGGCGGAATCTAAGAAGGCTTTAGAAACAGGAACCCTCTTCGTAACTCCTTCACCAATCTCGAGAGATGCTGCAGAGCGAATCTGTAAGCGCTTTGATGTGGACCAGATCCGTTTTGCCAACTCTGGTACCGAAGCCACCATGTATGCGGTTCGTTTAGCGAAGGCATACTCGGGTAAAGATGGCGTTGTAAAAATTGAGGGCGGCTACCACGGTAGCTATGACCCACTAACGGTTTCGGCAAAGCCAGATCTGAAGTTGGCTGGACCAGCCGATGCTCCAACTCCAGTGATTCCTGCCGGCACCAATGCTGGTGAGATTTATGTTGTTCCCTTTAACAACTTGGTTTCACTCGAGAAGATTTTCATGGCTCATGCCAAGACAATTGCTTGCTTGATCATGGAGCCAGTTCTCGAGAACTTAGCGATCGTTCTGCCAGATGAGGGTTACCTCGCTGCAGTTCGTTCCCTTTGCGATCAATATGGCGTCATCTTGATCTTCGATGAAGTGAAGACCGGACTTACAGCGGGACCTAAGGGCGCTGCTGCACGCATCGGAGTTAAGCCAGACCTAATCTGTCTTGCCAAGTCGATCGGTGGCGGATTGCCACTCGCTGCCTTTGGTGGAAAGAAAGAGATCATGGCTGCTGTCGCAGATGGCCGTTTTCATCACTTTGGCACATTCAATGCCAACCCGCTTGCTATGGCCGGCGTACGTGCGATGGATAAAGTCTGCACCGATGCCAGTTTGGGCAAAGCAGAAGCCTTGAACTACCAGGCGCTTGACCGCATCACAGATATCATCAACGAGTACGAGCTTCCAGCTCACACCGTTGGATTTGGTATCAAGGGTTGCATCACCTGGTCCATTGACCCAGTCCGCAACTATCGCGATTACAAGGCAACAGATTTCAAAGTTGCTGAACTCTCGTGGCTCTGGTCACTCAACCGTGGAATCATCACGCCTCCGGGACTCGATGAGCAGTGGTTGATTAGCTTGGCACACGAGCAGAACGAGATCGATATCTTGGTAGAGGATTTCCGCCAGATTGCCGTCGCGTTACGCGGTTAAATAACTAATAATTATTCGAGGGAGATGAGATCGAAGTACTCATCGTTCCAGAGGTCTTCATCTCCATCGGGTAATAGCAGTACGCGTTCAGGCTTAAGTGCAACAACGGCACCGATATCGTGTGTCACCATAACAACAGCGCCTTGATACTCAGAGAGCGCAGCCAAAATTTCATCGCGCGATGCTGGATCTAAGTTATTTGTTGGCTCATCGAGTAGCAGCAAGTTTGCCGCTCCAACTACTAGCGTTGCGAGCGCAAGTCTGGTTCGCTCCCCACCGCTCAAAACCTTCACCGGCTTCTGCACATCATCGCCACTGAACAAGAACGATCCAAGAACTTGGCGGGCTTGTGGTTCACCGACCCCTTCACCTGACGAGATCATGTTTTCGAGTACCGATCGTTCGAAGTCGAGCATTTCATGCTCCTGGGCGTAATAACCGATCTTCAGTCCGTGGCCAGGCTCGATCGCGCCGGTGTCCGATTCTGTTACTCCAGCAAGCATTTTGAGCAAGGTGGTCTTACCCGCACCGTTGAGTCCAAGGATCACAACGCGCGAGCCCTTGTCGATGGCTAGATCTACATCGGTAAAGATTTCGAGTGATCCATAAGATTTAGAGAGACCATGTGCCATGAGTGGGGTCTTGCCACACGGAGCAGGGGTAGGGAAGCGTAACTTTGCGACCTTGTCAGATTTACGAACATCTTCTAGGCCAGCCAGAAGAGCGTCGGCGCGACGTAACATTCCTTGAGCAGCGACAGCTTTCGAAGCCTTGGCGCGCATCTTCTCGCCCTGCTTAGCCAGGATTG
>CAIZKO010000131.1 GCA_903933585.1 uncultured Actinomycetes bacterium | reverse complement strand
GTATCGGGACTTACCTACGCCGACCTACTCAAAATGTCGCGTGCCATGACGCCAGTGGTCAAGCAATAAATCATTTAACTATTTAAAAGGAAATGCGCGTTGTGTACTCTTCTGGAATGAATCTCCTCGTTGACCGCATGTTCCGCCATATGGCCTGGGCAAATAATTACGTCTTTGATCGGATGGCCGAGCTGAGCGACGCTGATCTGCTGCTTACCGCACCCAACGATGACTGGACCGCCGTCTCGATTTTGGAACACCTCACTGGATCTCGATATGCAGATCTCCTCGATGGCTTGGGCTATACCGAAACGGTGGTGCCGACAAATTCTGCTGAGATCCTCGCCCTCAAAGAACTTTCAGCCGGCTTTGATGCCAGGCTCCGTAAGTCCGCACAAGAGTACGAAGGCTTTGTCGAATTCCAGCGCCCAGAAAAATTGATACGACGCTCGCGCCAAACTGTTTTAGCTCAAGCGATTCACCATGCTGACGAGCACAGGGCGCAGATAGCGGGCATATATTCTGGACATGGCAGAAAGATCATTGATCTTGATGCGATCGATCTCTGGGAGTTCGCGAACTTTGAAGGGCTCGGGGATTAGCAGGTCGCGTTAGGAATTCGTTAGGAATTCTTCCTAACTCGCTTTTTCAGCCTGCGTAGCCCCAATTTAGGGCTATTTTTGAGCAATGACTCAGTTAGAGACGAAGACCTTTTGGGAGAAGCTCAGATGGTTCGCACCCATCACGATCTTCCTGGGCGTGATGCCTCTGACCCTTCTCATTTTGCACTTCTTTCTTCAGAAAATGGGCCTCACCTCCAGCACCCTAATTTTGCTCATAATTACCGTCATTTACTCCTTGGGGTCTGGGATCTGGGTGGCTGTAATTCTCTCGCTCGAGAGTGATCTCTATTTGAATTATTACTTAACTCGGCCTTTTCATTCATTTAGAGTCTCTGAGAAGAATGGCGTTACAACCCTCATTGTCTATGTGATTGCTAGCACGGCGATGTCGGCGGTAGTAAGACTGCTTGCAACTAAGCAGAGTGAGATCCAGGCGCTGTTGGCAAGACTTGAAAATTTAACTTCGAAATCGCCGGCTAAGCCAAATGAAATTTATCTGCTGGGGAAGTGGGAAGTGGATCTTGGCAAACGCGCGGTGGCCAGCGCTAACGATCAATCTCAGATAATCCACCTCACCCCGATCGAATGGAAGATTTTGGAAGTACTGGTGAAGGCAGAGGGCGGGCTGGTTTCACAGCAGCAAGTGCTGCGCGAAGTTTGGGGCGATAAGTACAGCCGGGAGACCAATTACCTCCGCCTTTATTTGAGCCAGTTAAGAAAGAAGCTCGAAGTGGTTCCCAAACGACCCGCTCTACTTTTAACTGAAGCCGGCGCCGGCTATCGGGCTATGTCTATCCGTAAGGTAATGGTGAAATGAGTAAAGCCTGGCTCGACGAAGCAATTGCTCCAACCGCATTGCAGGAAATTCCACAAACGAAAGATAGTTTCTCGTACAAGATTAAGCAGAAGGCGCTAGGTCTTCCGCTCAATAGACACGATCTCGGTCATCAACGTTTAGCAAAGAGATTTGCTCTGGGAATTCTCTCCAGCGACTGCATCTCCTCTTCCGCGTATGGCAGTGAGCAGATACTGATTGCACTCGTACCATTCATGGGCATTGCAGCATTCGGCGTTTTATTGCCGATGACCCTCGTGATCCTAGGAATCCTGGTCCTCTTGACGCTCTCTTATAACAATGTGATTGCCAAGTACACCTCTTCAGGTGGCGCTTACATCGTGGCCCGCGAAAACCTCGGAAGATTTTGGTCGATAGTTGCGGCGGTGGCACTAATTTTGGATTACATCGTCACCATTGCGATTCAGAGCGCCGCGGGCATTGTTGCTGTAGCTTCATTCTTCCCCGCCCTTGAACCTTATATAAACATCATGACGATCGGCGTCATTCTCTTACTCACATACGGAAATTTACGGGGGGTCAAGGAGGCCGGAAAATCATTTGCGCTTCCCACTTATTTATTCGTTCTCAGTATGTTTGTTGTGTTTGCCATCGGCATCTGGAGAGAGTTCTTTGGGAATTTGCACCACGTGGCTCACCCGGCGGGAACAATGCAATTGGGTCACCACGCTGGGCTCCTGACCGTCGCCTCGGTATTTATACTTTTGCGCGCCTTTGCCAATGGAGGTTCATCGCTAACGGGGCTGGAAGCTATATCCAACGGGGTTTCACTCTTCAAATCGCCTGAAGGTCGCAACGCGCGGATCACTATGAACATAATGAGTGGCTTGCTTGGATCGCTGGTCTTCGGGGTTTCTTGGTTCGCCTCCCATCTGCAAGTCATTCCCTACAATTCCGGAACGCCTTCAGTAATTTCGATATTGGCCAAATCGATTCTGGGCGATGGAGTCTTTGGTCACCTCTGGTTTGGCTTCACCCAATTTTCGACGATGTTGATCTTGATCGCTGGAGCTAATACCGTTTATAACGCCTTCCCAATTCTTGCCGCCAATATCTCTGAAGATGGCTTCTTGCCCCGGCAGTTTGCTTCACGTGGGCACAAGTTGGTCTATTCCAACGGAATCATTGCCTGCTCTCTATTTGCAATCTCTCTCATCATTTTTACTAACGGGTCTGTCAATAGATTGGTCGCACTCTATGCGCTGGGAGTTTTCACCGCCTTTTCGATCACGGGATTCGGTATGTTCATCAACGCCCGGAAATTCAAGGGAAAACTCTGGAGAATCAAGGCAGTAATCAGCCTCCTCGCCTCCCTCACCTCATTTCTCGTAGTTTTAATTTTTGCTACCGTAAAATTTACTGAAGGTGCCTGGCTCATCGTTGTTGTGGGACCGGCGCTGGTCTACTTTATGTTTCGGTTATCGAATCAATATCGGCGCGAGG
>CAIZKO010000130.1 GCA_903933585.1 uncultured Actinomycetes bacterium | reverse complement strand
GGTCCGTAACCGTGACAAATTTGGCGATATCGAGCGGATCTGTTTCAACCATCTTGCGCAGCGCTGGGTCCTTAGAAATTTCAAGGGAAAGATTGAAGAGCGCATCGCGCTTTGTTGGGGACTTTTTAGCGATTTCGAAGAGGCGGCGAATTTCGGATTCAAGGAGAGATGTCATCATCTCTTCCTTATCGCTGAAGTGGTTATAAACCGTGGCGCGCGAGACTTCGGCGCGCGCAGCAATATCGAGCATATTCGATTCGTAGGAACCGACTTCAGTTATCACGATCTTCGCGCCAGAGAGAATTGCGATACGCGAGCGCTGATTGGTTGCCATGATGGGGTTGAGCTTTGGATGTGGCTCGCGTTGAAGCTAATTACGCGGCGTCATCCACCACAGTGAGGGTAGGAGCTTCGTGAGTTCGAACTTGAGCAGAGACGATCAAGAGAACTTCACCTAATGAAATTTGCAGGGCGGTGCAGATGGAATTGAGAAGCTCTGAAGAGGCCTCTTTCTGTCCGCGCTCTACCTCGGAGAGATAACCCAGGGATACGCGAGCGCTCTTAGCGACATCACGGAGGGTTCGGCCTTGCGCGATGCGCGATGCGCGCAGCGCAGAACCTATGTGGGAGCGGAGAAGAATCACGGGATAAGGATACGGGAAAAGGTGGCTAAAGCGCTCTCTAATGTTGCGTGGCGAATCGCAGCGCGATCGCCGGAAAGCGCGAGTTGCACGCTCACCGTGCCAGCGCGGCTATCGATCGCAATCCATACTGAACCCGCTTTTTGATCATATGCCCGACCTGGGCCAGCAACTCCGGTGGTGGAAATCGCATAATCGCTCTTGAATTGCGCTCTGGCGCTCTGCGCCATGACGATTGCCACCTCTTCAGATACCGCAGTGTGCTTATTCAAAATCCGTTTGGCTACCCCTAGAAACTTTGTCTTACTTACATCACTGTAAGTTATAAATCCGCCGAGATAAACCGCAGAGGAACCTGGAACCGAGGTAAAAAGTTCTCCCAGTCCCCCGCCGGTAATCGATTCGGCGGTGGCCAAGGTTAAGCCCTTGCGCTTCATGAGTTTGATGATGGCCGTGACATCGAGATTAGCGCTCATTCTGAACGACCCTCTTAAAATAGTCGAAGCCCGTCGTCAGGGTAATGGTGATTGTCGCCGCCATAAAGATATCGCGGGGAATATGCAGCCAGCTCGGAAGGGGCAGGATATAGAAACCAATTCCAAAGCCCTGCATCATCGTCTTGAGCTTGCCGCCCTTGCTCGCAGGGATGACCCCACCCCTAATGACTGCCAATCGTAAAAGGGTGACCGCAATTTCACGGAAGAGAATTACGATCGTGACCCACCACCACAATTTTCCTTGAATCGATAGCCCGATCATCGCAGTCCCGATCGCCGCTTTGTCTGCGACTGGATCCAAGAAAGTTCCGAAGCTGGTTACTTGGTTGCGAGAGCGAGCGAGCCGACCATCCATTAAGTCGGTCACTCCCACGAGAAAGAAACCAGTCCATGCAATTACGCGCCAGAGCGAGGAGTCTCCGCCATCTTTAAAGAGCGCATAGGCGCAGAATGGAAGCGCGAGCAAGCGCAGCACGGTCAGCGCGTTAGGAAGGTTCAGCGTTCTAGCAGATGGCGTGCTCATTGGTGCCATGGTACCTGCCAGCGCGAAGGATTGCGCGCAGGTAGCGAGTGAAGGGGAATTAGCCTTGAGAAGAAGCTCCTGGACCAAATTGCAGGTGGACAACTTCGCCTGTGGTGCCAGGAGCACCTGCATCTGTGCCATTTACATTGAGATTGACGGCGCCAGCATTTCCGATAGTTACATTGATCAGTTGGCTATCACCGAATGACTGTGACGCTCCCTTGGCGAGCATTCCACTAAAAATCTGAGTGCCTGAACTATCTGTTACGGCGAGCCAGGTGGAGCCAGAGTTCGCAGTCACTATTACTGAAACAGGTGAACTCTTGGTTGCAACAGCTGTTGTTCCGGCAAGATTCTCACTTGTCGTCGGAGTTGATACACGCGCCATTGCTGCGGTAGAAGGTCTAGGAGTTGGCTTCTGAGTTGAATGAATAAATGATGCCCCTGTTGGAACCGCAATTAAAAGAGCGACAACAACAGCGGCGGCTTTGGCCATTGTGCCAAAGGAGATCTTTGATCGACTGCGCGAAACGGGAGTTGCATTATTTTCGCTCAAGAGTTCGATCATAGGACGATTGAAATCTTGATTCATAGAATTAAACTCTTCAACGAGAAGGTTCTCATTCGCTTGCAGCGCACGTGCAATGTTGCGGATATGCCCTCGCGCATATGTGAGGCCGCCAGATGATTCAAAATTATCATTTTCAAGATCATTCAAAACGGTACGACGAACGCAAATAATTTCAGAGAGTTCCTCAAGTGACATGCCAACAGATTCACGTGCTTGGCGGAGAAGAATTCCTACTGACATCGATGCCTCATTACTTGACTCATACTCGGGCTAAAACAAGCCACAATCGGGGGAAAGTGAGAGTCCAAGGGTAAACCCCCGAACGCTCAGAGGCCAAATTATTTTGCTGAGAATGACCGGTCGTCTGAGCGCATCGTCAGCAAATTCACCTAAATGTAACCCTGAATCTGCTCTAGCAAGTCTGGCATTTGCTCAGCGGTGATCAAAACCTCGCGCGCCTTCGACCCTTCAGATGGACCGACAATTCCGCGACTCTCCATCAGATCCATCAAGCGACCCGCTTTGGCAAAACCAACGCGCAACTTTCTTTGCAACATTGAAGTAGAACCGAATTGCGTTCCGACGACGAGTTGAATTGCTTGCAGCAATAACTCCATGTCATCGCCGATATCATTTTCAATCTGCTTACTCACGGCCGGCGCATTTATATCAATTCTAAATACTGGTTGTG
>CAIZKO010000129.1 GCA_903933585.1 uncultured Actinomycetes bacterium | reverse complement strand
GCCATTAAATGGAATTGGAACGGGTCGACCTGCATTTACCAACCAGGAATCAGTCACAGACTCTTCATCACTCACGGGAGAGATGACCGATACGTGATGACCTAATTCAATGAAGTGTTCTGCAAGTTCCCTGATGTGCATTTGCACCCCGCCCGGCACATCCCATCCATAGGGGCAGACCATTCCGATGCGTAAAGGTTTGTTGGTCATTCACGCTCCTTGAAATCGCCATCGATCCAAATGCGCTGCAACATATGCCAGTCGCTGAGATGATCTACTAGATGAAGTTCGAGTCGCGATGCGGACTCCTGAATCATCGCCGCCACTTTCTCCTGGGTCGTGCCTTCCGATGGAACTTCGATAGCGGATTCAAAGTGAATCTCGATCCCGGTCTCTATATAACGCACAAAGGCAGTTAAAAGAGGCGCCCCCGTCTTAATTGAGAGAACTGCCGGTCCGGCGGGCATACGTGCTGGGTGGCCAAAGAAGGTGACGTCCACACCGTTACGCGAGAGATCACGATCAGCAACGAGGGCAATAAGTCGTCCTTGACGCAACCGCTGAGATAACAATGCAAGTGAACGAGCACTGGCGTCTAGTACTTCCATGCCCAACGATTCGCGATAGGCCAAGAACTTCTTGAACAAACGTTCTGGCTCTAAATGTTCAGCGACAGTGACAACAGGTGCACCAGTCTCACAATAATATGCACCGGCGCGATCCCAATTTCCAGCATGAGGAAGTGAAACGATGGCGCCCTTCCCCGCAGCCAACGCCTCTCGCAGTAGATGATCGTTAATCACCGTCGTGCTTTGGACAATATCTTCGCTCGACCAGAGCGGAAGCCTGAAGGTGTCACACCAATAGCGAAGATAAGAACGCATTCCCGCTTTAACGTTCGCCTCTAATTCTGGTTCGACGAGATCGGGACGGACGCGAAGATAGTTCGATCGTAAGCGCTGTACTGCGGCAGGATTACGTTTGGTGATCTGATCGGCGATCCAATCCATCAATCCATAGGCACGTGCCTCTGGAAGAAACCCCAAAAATTTCCATGCTAAGAAATATGCGAGGTATGTAAAGGACATCGTCACGCACTCATGGTGGCGCGGTAGACGATCAGCAATCTTTCACCGACTGTGTAGATGCTAGCTAAGGCGAGTAGCCAGACTCCGATGGCCAAGATGTATGGGACTCCGAAACCTGCGAGCCAGGTAGCGACAAAAATCATAATTAAACGATCGGTGCGCTCTGCGAGACCTCCGTTGCACTCGATCCCCAAACCTTCAGCCCGAGCCTTGATGTATGAAACCAACCCGCCCGCAACAAGAGCGACGATAAGAACGGTGACCAATTGGTCGTGGCTCTTCATAAGGAAGTACGCAATTGACCCCAGCACCGCCGCATCCGAAATTCGATCGAGCGTGGAATCTAAGAGCGCTCCCCACGTGGATCCCCCTGAGTCAGACATCCGGGCGAGTGTTCCGTCTAAGAGATCAAAGAGGATGAAGAAAAGAGTGACAGCTGTCCCCCAGAGGTAACTACCCCTGCTGAAAAATATAATTGCGCTGACGCTAGCTCCTAGGCCGCCGATTGTGCTGAGCAGATTCGCGGTGACGCCGCGGCTCAGTAGCCAGCCACAAAACGGGGTTATAACCCGTGTCACTGGTGCCTTGATGGAAGCCGAAATCACTATTACATCGTAGGCTCGGATACTGTGTCAGACCTAATTAATTCTCATAAAATCGCGATCGTCGGCTCTAAATCCGCCCAGTTGGCCGCTGAATTGGCCGTCCATCCCAGCGATTTAGAAGGCTGCGATCTCGCCCTCTTCCTGGTCAGCGCCAATGAAGGAATCGTAAGCGCCGATCTTGAGAAGTGGCGGCTCGCTCGCGAGCTTTACATCCCATCGCTCGTAGTTATTTGCGACCTTACCTCCAGCGAAATCGACTTCGAAGATATGACGGCGATCGCCAGCAAAATGCTTGATCCGGTCGTGACTCCTTACCTGGTTCTACATGGGGACGATGGCGCACCCGCGGCTCTCATCAATTTAGATACCTTGCAGATCATCGATTACTCAGGCGGCGTGAAAGAAATGAGAGCAGCAGACCCTGAACATATAGAACTGGTCGCCGAGTTCCGCGAGGAGTATTTGGAAGATATCGAAGATGCGGGTATCGATAGTTTCTCCGCCGGCTTACTTTTTCCAGCACTCCCATGGGTTGAAGGAACACGGATCGGGTTAGATCAGATCGAAGAGTTTCTAAACCAAATTCCAATTCTTAGATAACGCATCGCGAGTTTCTTGCAGGAGTTGCGATAACACTTTTGTTTGACCAATCACCGGCATAAAATTCGCGTCGCCGCTCCAACGCGGAACTACGTGTTGATGAATATGTTCTGGCACCCCAGCTCCCGAAATTGCACCTTGATTCATACCCAAGTTGAACCCCGCTGGATTAGCAACCTTTCGCAAGACCCGCATGGAGTGCGCAGAGAGTTCGAGGATCTCGTTTCGCTCTGCATCTGTTAAATCGGTTAAGTCATCTACATGTCGGTAAGAACAGATAAGAAGGTGTCCCGCGTTGTATGGATAGAGATTCATTACGACATAAGCAGTGATCCCGCGAGCGACGATTAACCCTTCGACATCTCCCAAGGTTGGAATTCGGCAGAAAGGGCAGGGCACTTCGTTATCTGGAAGAGGTCGATTCTCGCCCGCCAGATAAGAGATTCGATGCGGAGCCCATAGTCTGGACCAAGAATCCGGCATCCCGGCTCCTCCAGTTATCTGCGCGTCCATAGCAATTAAATCTGTATGCGATCAGCGACCGCAAGTGAAATTTCCGAGATGGCATCGGCTATCGAGATTCCATTCTTCTGCTCACCATTTCGATAACGGAAAGAAACTGCCCCATTCTTCTGATCTTCTTCCCCTGCGATCATCATGAATGGAATCTTCTCCAACTGCGCATTGCGCACCTTCTTTTGCATACGATCATCTGAGGTATCCACATCAACACGGATCCCCGCTTTGCGCATCGTTGCTGCAATCTCTTGAAGATAGGGCAGGAATGCTTCGGCTACCGGGATTCCACGAACTTGAACGGGGGCCAACCAGGGTGGGAAGGCACCTGCATAGTGCTCTGTCAGCACTCCGAAGAAACGTTCGATCGAACCAAAGAGCGCACGGTGAATCATCACTGGCTGCTGGCGGGAACCGTCTGATGATTGGTATTCGAGATCAAATCTCTGAGGCAATTGGAAGTCGACTTGAATCGTGGACATCTGCCAGGTACGACCAATTGCATCTTTAGCCTGCACCGAAATCTTTGGACCGTAGAAAGCCGCGCCTTCGGGATCGAGTATCAGTTCGAGGTTCTGTTTTTCGGCTGCTTGCCGTAACGCCTCAGTCGCTTCTACCCATGCTTCATCAGAGCCAACCGACTTTGCCGGATTGCGAGTAGAAAGCTCTAAATAGAAATCATTGAGGCCGTAATCCCGCAGAAGATTCAATACAAAGGTGAGAAGCGAATCCAATTCGCCCATCATCTGGTCTTTTGTGCAATAAATGTGTGCATCGTCCTGCGTAAAGCCGCGGGCGCGAGTCAACCCGTGAATGACGCCTGATTTCTCGTAGCGATATACCGTTCCGAATTCAAAGAGCCGCAATGGGAGTTCGCGATATGAACGACTATTGGATTTGTAAATCAAATTATGAAATGGACAGTTCATAGGCTTCATGTAGTACTTCTGGCCCTGACGCTTAATTGTGCCATCTGCATGCAACTCTTCATCCATAACCATGGGCGGATACATGCCTTCGGAGTACCAATCCAGATGTCCCGAAGTTTCGAAGAGCGTCGCTTTAGTTAAATGTGGAGAGTAAACAAATTGGTAACCCTCTTCTTCATGGCGACGGCGCGAATAATCCTCCATCGCGCGACGAATGATTCCTCCCTTGGGATGAAAGACCGCTAAGCCGGAGCCAATCTCCTCTGGAAAAGAGAAGAGATCCAATTCGCTGCCGAGGCGGCGATGATCGCGCTTTTCGGCTTCAATCAAAAGTTCGAGATAGGCATCCAATTGTTCTTGCGCAGGCCAGGCAGTTCCATAGATGCGTTGCAACATCGGATTCTTCTCGGAGCCGCGCCAGTAAGCACCCGCAGATCGCATTAACTTAAATGCGGGGATGTGTTTGGTCGAAGGAAGGTGCGGACCGCGACACAAGTCTTTCCACACTGGTGCGCCATCTCGACCCAAGTTGTCATAGATCGTTATTTCTTTTCCACCAACTTCGACAGATGACTCTTCATCACCACTCTTCAGCCCTACGAGTTCACATTTGTAGGGTTCACTCTGCAGCTCGGCTAAGGCTTCTGCCTCGGTAACCACGCGGCGGCGGAAGCGCTGTCCGGCCTTAATGATCTTGCGCATGGCAGACTCGAGCTTCTCGAGATCATCTGGAGTAAAAGGTTTGGCCGGATCAAAGTCGTAGTAGAAGCCGTCCTTGATAGGCGGTCCAATTCCGAGTTTGGTCTCTGGAAATACCTCCTGCACCGCTTGGGCTAAGACGTGAGCGGTCGAGTGGCGTAGGACAGCCAACCCCTCGGGTGATTCAATTTCGACCCCTTCTATAACATCGCCTTGGAGGAGTTCGGTCCAAAGATCGCGAAGTTCGCCGTTAATCCTCGCGACAACAACGCTCCCGCGGGCAGCAAAAATTTGAGTCGGACGTTGATCGGCTGCGATCTCTTGGGCTAGACCATCCACGGTGACGGATATCAGTGAAGACATAGCGTCAGCCTACCGAATCTGATTGCGCCTCACTCCACAACGCCTCAAAGATCAATTCACTTTCGAGGCCGACTTCCAGTTTCCGATCCCCCAGGGTTGATACAGGGGTCGCAATACGCAGACTCGATAGTGCGACCATGGAGTCCACATCTTCCAATTCGAGGTAGGAAATTTCACGCTCGATGGCCAACCCCTTTTCGAGGGCGATCTCTCGCATAATTCCCGGAAGAACTCCGCTACTCAAGGGCGGCGTGCTCCAAACCCCGCCAATTCGGAAGAGGAAATTGCAGG
>CAIZKO010000128.1 GCA_903933585.1 uncultured Actinomycetes bacterium | reverse complement strand
ATTGGCTTTCCGTTATCCCATGTTTCGGCAACGGCGATCGCCTCTAGATTTTCTTCAATACGATCGGCGATCTTGTTGAGGATAATCGCACGCGCAGTAGCAGATGTCTTGCCCCATGCAGGTGCCGCCTTGTGCGCAGCATCAAGTGCCAAATCAATATCAGCGGCGTTACCGCGAGCGACTTCGCAGAATACTTTTCCAGTTACAGGAGTTACATTTTCGAAGTACTGCCCCGATGTCGGCGCAACATATTTGCCACCGATCCAGTGGTCATACCTACTCTTGAAAACAGCTTTGCTGCCGGGCAACCCCGGGGCAATGAAATCGGTCATTTTCTCTCCCTTAGTGCGGCCCCAATGCCGCGTGCCAAGGAAAGTACGCTCTAGACAGATTATTTGTAATGAGCCAGCCCCGTGCTACCACTCACGCCTCAATGAACATTGAGCGCCCGAACCACCCCCGCGCGGGAAAGCCCCTATGAAGTCAGAAGTTCCGCCCCGGGGGTCTTCCTGGCCAGCTTCTCATCAAAGGTCAAAAGCGTCAGCCCCTTTTCCATGGCGGTGGCGGCGATCAGTGCATCGGGCAATTTAACTTTGGAAACGGCACGCAATTGCGCGGCTTTGGTAGCTATTGACTCTGTTACATCAAGGATCTCGTCGACAAGGTTCTTGATGCCTTCTGATATCGCAGGGAAATTATCTTTTTCAAAGGGATAGACCAACGCCTCTGAATACGTCACAACAGAGATGCTCAAACTCTCGCTGTTCTGAAGTAAGCGTTTCTTAATGCTCTTGTGATGTTTATCTTCGGCATTCATAATTGCCAGCAATGCGTCAGAATCTAGAATTAATCCGGCCATGCATCAGCACGTTCTGCGGCGAAGTCGTAGCCGTCATAAAACCCATTCAAGCTAGCGATCCACTTGAGAAGATCAACCCGCTGCTTCGTGACCACCACCTGATTGTCTTCAACCTTAAAGACCAGCTCATCCCCCACCTTGAAACCCGCCTCTCGCATCACATCGACCGGAATCGTCACCTGATGCTTGGAACTTAGCCTTGATGAATTACCGCGACCTTTACGCGTGGCCTTCACTGTGGACACACCACCACCTAGATCCTTACCCTTTACTTCATCGCCCATAAGCAAAGGCTAACACGCTCAAAACAAGCGAAGAAGGTTATTTAGCTGGAACCCACAAACGATCCCCCGCAGCCAAATCGGTCGACACAAGCTGATTGGCATCCACGATCTCTTGCTCCACGGCGGTCACTGAACCATTGCCAGCCACCATAGAAGCAAGGGACCAAAGGGTTTCACCGGGTGCAACAACCACCCGGACATAGCCCTGCGATGCCGGCGTTGACGGAACGCCTTTCTCGGATGCGTTACCAACGGCGCTAAAACCAGCGCCAATTACTATCAATAGCGATGCGACAGCCGCACCACGTACAACAACCCGGCCTCTTGAAGTTAATTTGGTAGCCATGGGGGAAGCTCCTTCACTTTCTAACAATGTTCCAAATCGGGGAAGATAAGGAATTCGAACACCTGTTCTAAAAAGAACAATACATCCCCCCACCGACATAAGCAAGAATATTTCGAACAGATGTTCGACTTTTTCGCCCCTTTGCCCTACCCTTAATCCATGACAAAGAAAGACGTCGTTACCCCAGCAACTATCTCCGAACTGCCCGATGGCCCGGCCGATGACAATGGCCTCACCACTCGCCAGCAGTTGATCCTGGATGTCATCAAGAAAGCCATCCTGACCAACGGCTATCCCCCATCCATGCGAGAGATCGGCCAAGCAGCTGGCCTCGCCTCCCCCGCATCAGTCAAGTATCAGATCGAAGCTCTGGTCGATAAAGGCTTTATCCGCAAGGACGCTTCCAAGGGCCGTGCCTTTGAGATCACCGACCCAAACGACGCCGACTCCATCAAGCCCGAAAAGACCGTCAACGTCCCCCTCGTCGGCCGCATCGCCGCCGGTGGTCCAATCCTTGCCGAACAACATATCGAAGAGGTCTACCCACTCCCCGAGTCCCTGGTCGGACAAGGCGAACTCTTCCTCCTCAAAGTCGTAGGCGATTCCATGATCAATCTGGCCATCTGCGATGGCGACTTTGTCGTGATCCTTTCCCAAAAAGATGCCCAAAAGGGCGAGATCGTCGCTGCCAAGATCGAT
>CAIZKO010000127.1 GCA_903933585.1 uncultured Actinomycetes bacterium | reverse complement strand
TGCCAAGCGATTTACCGTCACTGCTTCAGGACTCGTCGTCGTTGGTAAGGGCCTAATCGTTACTTAGAAGCTAACCAACGGCCAACCTCTCACGATCTGTTCTCGATGTCATAGCGGAACAGCCTCTGATAATGCACTCTCAAGAATGCTCGGCTTTAGTACTGACGAGGGTGAGACTTCAACTTTTTCGCCTAGTAGTTTTGAGAGTTTCTTGTTAAGTTCCAAGATTGGGATTAAACCGTTTAAAATGTCAAAATCGACGAGTAAATCGATATCGCTAGCATCGTTATCATCGCCACGTGCCACTGACCCAAAGATCCGAGGATTGGTCGCACCCGCTTTTGCAAGGAGAATATTTATCTCACCACGCTTCTTGCGCAATTTGCTCGCCCTTTTAGAAGAGAGATCGCTTGACGACACCGCAACAAGTTTTATTTGAACTTCGAACCCGGCTGCTCGTGTCAGCCGTTGAAGTGTCGCGGTTGATGGAGATGATGTCCCATTTTCATACCTGGCTACGGCAGATTGCGATGTGCCGGCCCGCTTCGCCAGCTCTGCCTGAGTAAGTCCAGACAAACGTCGAGCCTCGTCGATGATCGCAGAACTGTTCAAAATCTTCATACCTGAATTATACCTCTAGAGGTATAATGATCACTAGTTTTCCACATCTTGAAAAGATGTTCTGAGCGCGACTACTTTCCGGCTATATCTCGATTGACGAGCCAGACCTGAACTGCGTGTGCTTGCAAGATGACCTTGCTCTCAGGGACTGCCAGGCGCGGTGAGTAATGCAGCACGTTCTCTGCCGAATCGAATACCGATCTGAACGAATCACCGAAGTGCACTCCCGGGAGTGTGAACTCCTTTTGGAGGATTGAACCGTTGAACATCAGCAACATGCCACTATCTTCATCGGCTTCGACGTACATCATCAGGCTGCGGTTATCGAGCTTGTCCCAGTCCGCTTGCAACATCTCAAGTCCATGGCGCGAGAACCAGGCCAAATCTTTGCGAGAGGTATTGAGATCGAGTTGCCCGGTAAAAAACATCCGCGCAACCGGCATCAAATACTTCTTGCGCAGTTGAATCAAATTAACCGTGGTTTCCAACATGTCGATCTGGTGCGCATCGAATTTCCAACTTAAAGCCCAGCCACCGTTGAAAGCGGCCTCATCGCGTAACTCTTCCCCGCGTTTGTTGCTAGGTAGCGAATACGCGTTATTTGAACCCATCTGGGTGCGTCCGACTTCATCTCCCATGGTGATCATGGGGATGCCGGCGGATAAGAGGAGGCTCGCCATCATCGACTTCTTAAGGCGCTGACGAATCTCATTGATTGTGAAGTGGTTGGTGACACCTTCGACGCCTGCGTTCCAGGAATAGTTGGAATCGCTACCATCGCGGTTATCTTCCCCGTTGGCTTCGTTATGTTTGCTGGTATAGGTGACAACATCGTTGAGCGTAAATCCATCGTGCGCGGTGAGGAAATTAATCGTTGAAGTCGGGCCGCGGTATGCAAATATGTCGTGAGACCCGGAAAGGCGCGTGGCAAGTTCGCCAACTCCAGTGGGAGCAGCGCCACCAGCTTCGGCCAACCAGAATTTGCGAAGCGCATCGCGGTACTTGTCGTTCCACTCGCGCCAGGGATATGGAAAATATCCCAGCGCATATCCCCGGGTATCCCAAGGCTCTGCGATCAACTTCCGTTCTCGCAAAACGGGGTCGGCAACCATCGCAACGATCAGCGCAGAGATTCCATCGATCTCATCATGGCTACGAGCCAAGGCCGCCGCTAAATCGAAGCGGAATCCGTCGATACCTATCTCTTCACACCACCAGTGCAAGGAGTCAATGATCATGCGAACGACATGGGGGCGACGAACATCTACGGTGTTACCGCAGCCGGTGAAATCATCATAGGAATCATCCGAGGAGCGTCGGTAAAAGTTACGAGAATCAATGCCGCGGAAGGAGAGCGTGGGGCCGTTGATTCCACCTTCTGCGGTGTGGTTATAAACAACGTCGAGTAGAACTTCAATACCAGCCTCATGCAACTTTGCTACCGCTTCGCGCAATTCGGCAACTGGATCGTCTGTGGCGGCGTAGCCATTGTGTGGAGCCGAGAACGCAATTGCGTTATATCCCCAATGGTTCTCTCGCCCTCGGGCATGAACCGCGGGTTCGGTAATAAATTGATGTATAGGCAAGAGTTCGAGCGCGGTGATACCGAGTGTTTGTAAGTAGGCAATCGTGCTCGGATGTCCCAGCGCCTTGTATGTTCCGCGCTCTTCCTCTGGAATCTGGTGATTGAACTCGGTCAGACCGCGTACGTGCGCCTCGTAAATAATGGTCTTCGACCAGTTGGTGATGGGACGAGTGTCTTGGATATGACCTCCCGCGACAACAACCGAGTGTGGAACAAATTCCAAATTATCCCGGGTATCCATAACTTTGACATCGCCAGAACCAGCTCCATCGGTAGCAAGGTGCGAGTAAATTTCCGGAACATAGTGCAGCTCTCCAACAACAGTATGTGCGTTGGGATCCATCAATAATTTATTGGGATTAAAGCGCCACCCTTTATCCGGGTTCCAGGGACCATAAACGCGAAATCCATAGCGTTGCCCAGCGCGAATCCCTTGGAAATAACCGTGAAAGATCGGACCATTGCGATCGACGAGATCATGACGAGTTTCCACAAACTTGCCATCGACAACATCGATCAGGCATAGCTCGACCTTATGTGCAGACGGTGCCCAGATAGCAAAGTTGGTGCCTTCGTGGGTGAGGTGAGAGCCTAAGTATCTTTGATCGCCGCGAGCCACCGGCACACAATACCCTCTATAAAAGGCGGGTTATTTCGGCGATAGCCAGACGGTAGCCAGAGGTGGGATCGCCAAGATGGCGTGCGTAGGCAACCCTTTATATTCGCTCTGAATTGTCTGAATATTTAGCGGTGCGACGCCCGATCCGCCAAGGCTCAGATCATCGGTGTTTAATACTAATTCCCAGTTGTAATCCCCCGGCAGTGGCAGTTTGTACTGCAATTGTGGGACGGGCGAGAAATTCGTAACGCTTACTAGTGGCCGTCCATCGTGGCCGAATCTCGCAAATGCGACGACATTAGCGGCGCCGTCATCAACAACGAGCCATTGGAATCCCGATGGAGAAATATCGCGCTGCCAGAGTTCGGGGAGTTCTTTGTATCTCTGATTAAGCGATGAGACAGTCTTCTGTATCTGCTGGTGCTCTTGATATTCAGTGAGATGCCAATCGAGGGATTGCGAAGCGTTCCACTCTTGCGACTGCGCAAATTCGCAACCCATAAAGAGCAACTTCTTGCCGGGGTGGGCCCACATAAATCCATAGAGCGCGCGTAAATTCGCGAGTTGTTGCCAGCGATCTCCCGGCATCTTGGCGATCATCGAGCCCTTGCCATGCACTACTTCATCGTGAGAGAAGGGAAGCAGATAATTTTCGGACCAGGCGTAGAGGATTGCCTTGGTGATTTCGTTGTGGTGATACATGCGGTGGATCGGGTCCTCTTGGATATATTCCAAGGTGTCGTGCATCCAACCCATATTCCACTTAAATCCGAAGCCCAAGCCACCGTTCTCTGTCGATCGTGTGACGCCAGGCCACGCCGTCGACTCTTCAGCGATGATCATGCAACCAGGAACTTCGCGATAGCAGGTAGAGGTAAGTTCTTGTAGGAACTTAACGGCACCTAAGTTTTCGCGGCCCCCGTGTTCGTTGGGAATCCATTCGCCCTCTTCGCGCGAATAATCTAAGTAGAGCATTGATGCGACAGCATCGACGCGAATTCCATCGATATGAAATTCTTGCAACCAATACAAGGCGCTAGCAACTAAGAAGTTGCGAACTTCGTTCCGTTCGTAATTGAAGATCAAAGTACCCCAGTCGGGGTGCTCTCCTTGGCGGGGATCTGCATGCTCATACAGCGCGCTTCCATCAAATTTTGCGAGCGCCCATTGATCTTTGGGAAAGTGCGCGGGAACCCAATCCATAATTACGCCGATGTCCGCTTGGTGTAATGCATCGATTAAATAACGTAATTCATCGGGCGAACCAAAGCGTGATGAAGGAGCGAAGAATGATGTGACCTGATAACCCCAGGATGGTCCGTAGGGATGTTCGCAGAGCGGTAAGAATTCCACGTGGGTAAAGCCAAGTTCTTTCACGTAAGAAACTAATTCGGTCGCCAGATCGCGATAGGAGAGCCCTGGCTTCCAAGAGCCGATGTGAACTTCGTAAACTGATAGCGCCTCTTCCCACGGTTTTGCGTGGATCCGTTTCTCCAGCCATTTTGCATCCTGGAATTCGTAGCGGCTCTCGGTGACGACAGAAGCAGTATGCGGAGGGTGCTCCGTAGCGCGCGCCATGGGATCGGCGTGATCTACCCAGTTACCGCCTACGCCCAGGATCGAATACTTGTAGGGGGTATCGACGCCAACACCTGGCATAAATACTTCCCAGATCCCGCTTGACCCAAGCGAGACCATCGGATTGGAATTCTTATCCCAGTAGTTGAAAGATCCCATCAGCGCTACCGCGCGCGCGTTGGGCGCCCAGACCGCGAAATTTGTTCCAAGTAGATTGCCATCACTATCGCGACGCACCTGCGAGCCGAGGGCTTTCCACAACTCTTCATGCCGGCCTTCGCCAATTAAATATAGATCGAGCTCGCCGATTCCATTACTCATAAGGTCACTTTCAGAATATAGCCGACTGGGGTTCCAGGAGATGCTGGATCAATTCGCACCCAGGTATGGGGCGTGTACTCAAAGGAGTGGCCAGTAATCAAATCTGCCGCATTAAATGAACCCTCGGCGATCCCTAAATCAAAGAAGTTCCAATGCACGATCGTTTCTTGCGCTTGAATCGGATCCAAATTAACAATCACCAGAATGAGATTATCGCCTTCGCGCTTGGAATAAGCGATGATCTTGTCGGAGTCAGTGGGGTGGAAACGGAGATTGCGCAGACGCTGCAGCGCCTTATTTTCGCGACGAATCGAATTAAGCAGTGCCACAAATGGCGCGAGAGTTGGCTTGCTCCAATCGCGCACCTTAATCTCATACTTTTCGGAGTCGAGATATTCCTCTGCTCCTTCGCGGATCGGAAGATGCTCGTACAACTCATACCCGGCATACATTCCCCATGACGGGCTCAGCGTTGCCGCAAGCAGCGCGCGCATGGCGAAGATCGATGGCGCCCCACTTTGTAAATGGAATGGCAAGATATCTGGAGTATTGACCCAGAAATTGGGACGGAAGAAAGCGCTGGTCTCCTGCGCGACTTCGGTCGCATACGAGGTAAGTTCGTGCTTGGTAGTACGCCATGTGAAGTATGTATAGGACTGTTGAAATCCCGCCTTGCCGAGTGCGTGCATCATCGCTGGGCGAGTAAAGGCCTCTGATAAAAAGACGACTTCGGGATATTCACGGTTAATGCGATTGATCAACTCGTGCCAGAACTGCACCGGCTTGGTATGCGGATTATCCACCCGGAAAATCTTGGCGCCCTTGGAAATCCTTATCGAAATTAATCGGATAGATATCTTGATATTTCTTTGGTGGATTTTCAGCATATGCAATGGTTCCATCCGGCCGAATTGTGAACCATTCACGATGCGCTATCGCCCATGGGTGGTCAGGCGAGCATTGCAGCGCAAAGTCCAGCGCAACTTCGATATTTAATTTGGCAGCAGCTTTAACAAAGTGTTCGAAATCCTTCATCGTTCCTAGATCGGGATTGACGCTGTCGTGACCGCCATCCGCATTTCCAATCGCCCAGGGGACTCCGGGATCGGTGGCGGTTGGCGTCAAGGTGTTGTTGCGCCCCTTGCGAAAGGAATAACCGATCGGATGAATTGGCGGCAGATAGAGGACATCAAAATTCATAGCAGCTACGCGCTGTAGCGACTTTTCGGCGCTCTTAAATGTTCCGCTCTTGATGGTTCCATCTTTATTTAGTGTGGCGCCTTCGCTGCGTGGGAAGAATTCATACCAGGCGCCGATAAGCGCACGAGGCGGCTCTGCATAGATCGGAGCAAGCGCTGATTGTGATGAGATCGCGCGGTCTTCACTGAGCGCTTCGATATAGAAGTGCCAAATACCCAAGCTGGTAGGTCTGATCTCGGCCTCGTAGCGGTCGGTTCCAGGCCAGTATTCCCGCATAGGAACCCGGCTAGTTTCAACGCCGAGCGGGTTAACTAGCACCGCCTCAACGATCAAACCATCGTGACCTTCGCGGACTACCGTGGCACGAACGTTAATCGCCTCGTCGGCAATCGCTTTTACCGGAACTGTTTCATCGCCAAATTGCACCCGCGGCGATAGATCGAAAATGGGAAAGCGATTTTCCATGCCGAAACCCTACCCGTTGAGGTTGGTCATCACGTGCTTAATACGGGTGTAATCCTCGAAGCCATAGGCCGATAGATCTTTTCCGTAACCAGAATGTTTAAAACCACCATGTGGCATCTCGGAGACGAATGGAATGTGGGTATTGATCCAGACGACGCCAAAATCCAAGGCCTTAGACATTCGCATCGCACGTCCGTGGTTGGTAGTCCAGACGCTAGATGCCAATCCGTAAGGAACTCCGTTAGCGAATTGCACCGCTTCGGCCTCATCGCTAAATGCCTGAACGGTGATAACTGGTCCGAAGATCTCGCTCTGTGCCAATTCATCATCTTGATGCACGCCTGCAATAACCGTTGGCGTGAAGAAATATCCAGCGCGATCAACTGTGGTTCCGCCGGCGACAATCTCTGCATGCTTTGGGGTGCGCTCTATGAATCCTTGGACGCGCGCCAACTGGTTGGCATTGTTAAGCGGACCGTAGAGAACATCTTCTGTAGGTCCGCCGGTCTTAACCTCATTGGTTGCTTGATCGGCAAGAAGTGCAACAAACTTCTCGTAGACCTTAGCCTCAACTAAGACGCGCGTTGCTGCGGTGCAATCTTGACCAGCATTGAAATATCCGGCTAACGCTATCGCTGCTGCTGCTGATTCCAAATCTGCATCAGCGAATACAACGACAGGTGCCTTGCCACCGAGTTCAAGGTGAACGCGCTTCAAATCGCTACTTGCCGATTTTGCCACTTCCATTCCGGCGCGAACTGAACCGGTGATAGATACCATCGCCGGGATTTTATGTTCAACGAGCAGACGACCGGTATCGCGATCGCCAGTGACAACGTTGAATACGCCCGCTGGTAAAAATTCTGACATGACCTCTGCCATAAAGATGGTTGATGCCGGGGTTGTATCACTTGGCTTTAAGACAACGGTATTACCGGCGGCAATCGCGGGTGCCCATTTCCAAACCGCCATCATCATTGGATAGTTCCAAGGAGTTACTTGGGCGCAGACGCCGATGGGTTCACGGCGAATGAAGGATGTCATCCCGCGCATATATTCACCGGCAGATTTGCCTTCAAGGTGGCGAGCCGCCCCTGCGAAGAAACGAATCTCATCGATCATCGGTGGCATCTCTTCAGACATCGTTAAACCGATCGGCTTGCCGGTGTTCTCGGATTCGATGGCGACGATCTCATCAGCGCGTGATTCCAGAGCATCGGCGATCTTAAGAAGGGCGCGTTGGCGCTCGGCGGGTGTGGTTTCGCGCCACTCTACAAATGCTGCTGCGGCGGCGTTAAGCGCCTGGTCGACATCGGAGGCGCCCGAAAGTTGGGCGGTGGCATATGCCGAGCCAGTTGCGGGATTGATGATTTCGGAGGTTGCGCCTGACTTCGATGTGGTTGATGAGCCGGCGATAAAGTTGTTAAGGCTTTTCATACCCCCACTCTAGACCCGACGGAAACGAACCCCCAAGAGGTAAAGCTTGCATCCGAGGCAGTAGCCAAAGGCGGAGTTTAAGAAAGCCGCGAAGAGGGCAAATGAGGTTGCGATAGTGAATAAAGGCCAGGTGTGGCTCAAAACTCCGACGGTTGCAAGCAGCGCAAAGATAAATCCTACGAATTGTGCGAATTGGGGCGGGCGAAGATCTTCGGAATCAAAGTCCTTCGAGAGCCGTGGTTGCACAAACCGCTTATACAACCAGGCGTAAGGGGACTTTGGTGGACCGGCAAATGCACCGATTCCAAATTGCACTAATTGGATAATAATAATGACAGGTGAACGAGTGATCAGTGCGACTATTAAAACTATCGATGTCAGACCTGCCGACCACCGCGGGCCACGTGAATCGATCATTTTCTATACCCCGTTAGATTCTTTCAAGAGCGTTAATAACTTGATCGCGCTTAGGTGCTCCTACCGCACGCGCGATCTCTTTCCCTGCGGAATTTAAAAATAGAGTTGTTGGAGTTTGGCGAATATCTAAGCGACGCACTAAAGCCAAATTATTTTCTGCATCAACTTCGACATGCTTAATCTTTGGGTAGTGCGCAATTACCGATGTCAAGGTGCTCCGAGTTGAGCGGCAGGGCGTGCAAAACGCGCTAGAGAATTGTAGAACTGTGGCGCTCTCTCCTAAGTCGCTTCCGATTTCATGAGCGGCAATAGAATGGCGAGAATCTGCTTTTGCCTTAATTGTGCCAGCGCGTCTGCGATCTACTAATCCATAAGCCGTTGCTAAAGCTAAGACCGCAACGATGATCAAGGTGGAATTCATCGCGCTAGTTTCACATCCATATTAAATAAAACCTAAACGCGGATTACTTGCAGAAGCGATCTATTGACCTTTAGGGCCTGGAACCAAGAGTCGAGACACATTTGGCCGCTAGCGCAGCACCACTATTGAGGGCATCGATAAGTTCTCCACCATTTCCCCAAATTAAAATAAATCCTGCAGCAAAAGCATCACCTGCACCAGTTGTATCAAGAACTTCTGTCTCAACCGCGGGTATCTGCACTACTCCAGATCCACGCGCTTGGGCCAGCGCTCCGTTGCCACCACGTTTGATTACAACCAGTGGAGTCTTCTTAAGTAATTCGGCGGCTGCTTCCACGGGATTGTTCTTGCCACTTAAAAAATGCGCTTCCTCTTCGTTGAGAATCACTACATCGACAAGTGCGAGCCATTCGCGAACTTGGTTTAGACCCACCTCCAGCAAGACCCCCACCGTAGATGGATCAAAAATTACCGGCAGACCACGCTCTTTAACAGCGCGCAATATGTCGAGCGCACCTTGGCGAGAGTTTGGATTCACAAGCGGGTACCCCGATAGATATACGGCAGTGATCTCATCCAATGGAGGTAGATCGGCCAAACTTAACCCAGAGTTGGCCCCAGAATCGGGGAACATAGTTCTTTCACCGAGCGCATCGACAAGCACAATCACGACGCCGGTATTTACTCCAGGAACAATCGTCTCTGAATGCGAAACGCCATATTTTTCGAGTTCAGTTATGACCGTTTGACCTGCCGCATCATCCCCTACACGCGCAATCACATGAGCAGGTGTTCCGCTGACAGATAACCACTAAGCAACATTTGCTGCCGCTCCGCCACCTTGGGTTGATATGGAGGCACGGGTTTCCACACCTTGTTGGATAGAAGCTCCGACAACGGCGGTGACATCGAGCATGATGTCACCTACACATAAGATCTTGGTCATTTACTTCTTCGGGGCCGTTGCGTGCAATGAGATTGCGAGCAGTGCAGCAAGATGCGAATTAGCTTTAATGATGTCGATGTTGACTCGCAACGATTCGCCTTTGCTCTGTGTGTGGAAATACTCCAACAGAAAGGGCGTCACAGCTTTGCCGGTAATGTGGTTATCTTCAGCGGCCTGTAAACCCGAAGTGAGTATCTGGGCGTGCAGCGCTAAATTCATCTGATTCACGACGGGATTGGCGACAACGATGGCGCGGTCGCTCGTCTGCAATTCAAATCGATTGTTCCAGATAGCCGCGATCTCTTCCACGGAATCGACGCGATGCTCAATCTCGTAGCCAGATTCGGTTAGATAGAAGCCAGGAAATTTGTTGGTGCCAAAACCAAGTACTGGCACCGCAAAAGTTTCCAACCGCTCTAAAGTTCCGGGTACATCGAGAATTGATTTAACTCCGGCACAGACAATCACGATCGGTATTTCGGAAAGTGCAATCAGGTCAGCCGACTCGTCGTATGAGTGACCACGATGCACCCCGCCCAACCCGCCTGTAGCAAAGACATTTATCCCGGCGAGGTGCGCAATATGCGCGGTCGCGGCAACGGTCGTCGCCGCTGACTTCTTCGTGGCGATGATGATCGCCAGATCACGAGTAGATGCTTTAACGACACTGTCATCGTTGGCGATGCGATCTAGCTCGTTGGGTTCAAGACCCACATGAACAATGCCATCGATCAGTGCGATCGTTGCTGGGACGGCGCCGACGCTACGGACTATCGCTTCAACTTCTAGCGCTACCTCTAGGTTGCGTGGACGCGGCAGCCCGTGGCTGATGATGGTCGATTCGAGGGCAACGATAGGTTGGCCGGCAGCCTGGGCGGCCGCGACCTCTGCAGAAAACTTAATCATGCTGCAGTTTAGAAGGCCACCACACCTTTGGACCAATGCTGTGAACCAGCGCTGGAACTAAGATCGATCGAACGAGCAAGGTGTCGAGGAGTACGCCGAAGGCCACCGCAAAACCTAGTTCTGCAAGGAAGACCAGGGGCAAGATACCCAAAACGCTAAAGGTTGCTGCCAGTACTACTCCCGCAGAGGTAATAACACCGCCGGTTACCGTCACACCTTTCGTCATACCGGCGCGGGTACCAAACTTTATGGTCTCTTCGCGAACGCGCGTCATCAAGAAGATGTTGTAATCGATGCCCAGCGCAACAAGGAATACGAAGGCAAAGAGTGGGAAGGAAGAATCTTCACCAGCGAAGTGGAACATATGATGGAAGACAATCGAACAAGCACCGAGCGTTGCGAAGTAAGAGATCACCACAGATCCCAACAACAATAACGAGGCGGCTATGGAGCGGAGTAGTAACGCCAGAATAAACGCGATCAAGAGCAAGATAACCGGGATAATCAATTTCTGATCATGTCTAGTTGCCGAATCGATATCGTTATAGATCGCCGATGTTCCACCCACGAGTGCAGTCGGATCAACGCCATGCACCAGCGCGCGCATCGGTGGAATCAATTTGACCGCAGCTGCGGAATCTGGGCCATAGGAGAGCGTGACATTCAGTAGCTCTCGGCCGTTGACGATCTTGGTGGCCGGTATCGGCTGACCAGGGATTATTGGTGTGACCGTTTGCGGTTCAACCTGGCTTACGCCGGTGAAAGTTTTCAACGCATCTGAGACCGCTTGCGCCTTATCAGCGTTGACCACGATCTGGGTTGGCTGACCTTGTCCACCGGGGAAATATGTTGTGAGCTGCTCTTGGCCAATGACCGAGTCGGTGCGCTTGGTAAAGGATTGCGCAGTTGATAAACCGTTGGAATGGAGCGTCGTCGCAAAAGATGCCAGAACAACAAGAATTAATAGCGCGATAGACCAATATTTCCGGGGATTTCGCTCGGTTGATTTCGCAACTTTTGACCAGATACCAGTGAGCTTCTCATCTTCAGTATTGAATTTAGGGCGCTTAGGCCAGAAAATCCAGCGGCCAAAGATCACAAGGAGCGCGGGCAACAAAGTGAGGATGGTGATCATTGCGCAGACAATTCCAATTGCCCCGACCGGTCCAAGTCCTCTGTTATTAGTGAGCTCTGAAAGCAACAACATAAGCAAACCGAGTGCGACAGTGGTGCCCGATGCGACAATAGGTTCTACAACGCCGCGCCATGCCACCTTCATTGCCTGAGTTCTGGATTCATAAATATGAAGCTCTTCGCGATAGCGCGAAATTAGCAGTAGGGCATAGTCCGTCGCCGCACCAAGCACGAGTACCGAGAGAATTCCCTGCGACTGTCCATCCAAGGTAATGATGTTGTGCTTAGCCAGTTCGTAGATAACTCCGCCCGCCAAGGTGAGCGCAAAACCTGCCGACATAAGGGGCAAGATCCATAGGACAGGTGAGCGGTAAACAATGATCAAAATGAGTGCAACTACCGAACCAGTTACTAAGAGCAGGCTGGAATCCAGACCACTAAAGGCGTTGAAGAGATCGGCGAAGAGTCCACCTAAACCTGTTGTGTGCGTTATGAAACCATTTTGCTGCGCATAGTCAGTTGCGTAGTACCGGATCGTGGTGACAACTGAGAGGAGCGCTACCGACTTATTTGGAAGAGTCAGCTGAGACTTATTCGCATCGAGTGGCACATTTGCCAAAATTGCATCGTTCTTCGCAGATGGGAATGCACCGATCTGTGCGCCCGGCGAAAGATAGTCAGAGATAGGAATATGAATTGCATTTCCCTTGGCATCTTTAATTAATTGACCTTTTGCATCGACCAAATCTTTCGCAGCAAGCCCTTGAACAAAGACATTGGCAGATCCGATTTTAGAAGCGTCAACCTTGCCCTCAAAGAGGATCAAAGTAGGAAATTGATTGTTCGATGTCGTGTCAGAAAACTTGAGAATTGCATCTGATGCCTTGGAGGATTCAGCACCGGCAGGTAAAAACTTGGAATTGTCATTCTTTTGCACGCTAGAGAGATTTCCGAAGAGCGGGCCAGTAACACTGCTAATAGCCAACCAGACGATAGCTACAATGGACGCAGCCAATACCAACTTGCGATGTGAACGTTGCCCTGTTGAATTCTCTGACACAGATTTCCCCTTTAGATCGCTCGCTGAACGAGCTCATCCTAAATTAGCAGCAGTAACCTCGCAATTAGAACCCGATTTCGGGCTCTTTAACGCATATCTAGGACTGGGTTTGGAGAGCCAGTGCGGTGCAGAAGAAGAAGCCGTCAAAGAGACGTAGTAGGGCGCGAATCCAATCATTGGATTTCATCTGCACATTTGAGAGATTATCAAGAATTCGGCCATAAAAAGCCGCCTGGATAAGAATAGCAACCGCTCGAGAATCAATATTTGAATCGGCCCAGCCTTTATCGATACAGAGTTGATAAACCTTCATCCACTCTTGCGTTAACTTCTCTTGTGTTTTACCGAGTCTTTGATGTAGTTGCTCAATTGATGAGGCGTTATGAATAATGCCGATACCTTGGGTCAGTTGTTGGATAGATACTTTCATTGATTCACTTGCTACAAGAATTCGAACTTGCTCTCTGGCCGAATCCGCGTCAGCAGAAGATTCGATAGCACTGGCAAGCGCCGTCACCCAAACCGTTACCGATCCCAAGTAGATCTGAGTTTGGGCAGATTCAATCAAATCTTCAAAGTTTACAAAGTGGTGATAAAGCGGGCCGCGGGAGATACCGCTCCTCGCTAGAACATTCTCGGACTTAATTCCGTTATATGGGGTGGTCTTTAGCATCTCAATGACAGTGTCCACCAGCTTTTGTGCGGTTGGATGGCGCAGTGCTTCCTTGAGGGATTCCATTTTTAGACTATAGCCCTATTTAATGGCTCACAGTTCGTCCAGGAGCGTGGACTCTTTTAGAGATGAGAGGTGGCGCTTGCTATTCGTTAGGGGTCAATATGAAGCCGACGAACAAAATGGCACCTAAGGTCAGCGCACTCATGACAACAACGATTTGAACGGAGTTCGATAGTGAGGGCACCACCATTGCTATGAGCGCGAAGAGCGCAGTCAATCCCCACAACAGCAAGACCGCCACTGGTCGAGTGAATCCCAAACGCATCAAGCGGTGAGATAGGTGGTCACGCCCACCCTGAAGAGGTGAAATTTTGCGAAGCAGTCTGGAACAGACCGCGACAGATGTATCGAGAATTGGAACAGCAAGAATCAGTATCTTCGTGGAAAACGATGTCCACTTCGTATGAGTATGTGGGTGAAAACGGATTGTTAAAGTTGCAATCAAAACTCCGAGAAAGAGCGCTCCAGCATCGCCCATATAAATACGTGCGGGGCTCTTGTTCCAGAGCAGAAATCCGATGGTGGATCCAGCGATCACCGCAGAGAGGGCAGCCACAAAATACTGGCCGCCTTCGTAACCTAAATAAGTCAACGCCAAACTAGATATCGCAACAGTTCCGGCTGCGCCTCCGTCAACATTGTCGAAGAAGTTAATGGAGTTACAGATACCAACAATCCAGACCAAGGTAATAAAGCCATCGAGCCAGGTTATGCCTGTGGGTACGCCCATCGTGTTTGTCACGATAAGCAGGATGGCGGTGAAAACCCCCACACTGCTCTGAACTATCAACCGCGGTAACGGTCGCAAATTTCTAAGATCGTCCCAGAGTCCCACTAGACCGAGCAAGAGTGCCGGCGCCAAGACCGATGTCTCGAGCCCTAAGTTCCTAGCCGAAAACTCTTTCACAAAGAGTGCCGCATAGGCGACGCCGATAGTTCCAATAATGATCGCGAGCCCACCCAAATATGGAACTGGCTCTGCATGGGTCTTATGGCTCGAATTGGGAAGGTCATAAAACTCTCGAGATATTGCAAATCGTCGAAAATATGGAGTCAAGGCTCCCACGAGAACAAATGACGCGACCCCTAGCAGCAGATATTGCCAAATGAATATCTTCACGATGCCCTCATCGCCCGGGTCTCAACACCCGAGAAGTATCGCGGTATCTCCATCCTCATTCAACGACTTAATGGGTTAAAAGCACCCATAAGCGGCATGGGTGCCCTGTTTCCATCGCAGACGTACCTGTAAACTCAAACTATGGCGAATCGGAGTCACCAAAAGCGAACGCCAAAGGGTCAGATCTCCAAAACCCAGCGCTCCAAAATAAACCTCCCTAAAATTTTTAAGACTAGAAACAAAATCGAGGAAATAAAAGAGGTTATTCCAGCCATGCGCTGGCTCATCTGGGGTGGGGCAGTCATCACGCTCTTGGTGGGTTTTCCGTTAAATGATCCATTCAACGCCCCAAAGAGCTGGGCCTTATCAATATCAGCCTTCTGGTTGTTAGGTTGGCTCGGTTTTAATTTCAAGCACTACACGCAAGATCGCGTTCTGAAGCAGGCAACGCTCTTGAGTGCCATCTTTGTGATCACCTTAGCTGCAGCCTTTTTAGCAACGGATAATAAATTCGTCGGTTTTTTTGGTCAATATGAACGCAAGACTGGATTCTTAGCGTACTTCTCATTCACTATTTTCTTCTTGGCTGCCGCATACTTAATTCGTCTACATCGCTTGTCGATAGTCGAAAACTCTATTGTTTTTATGGGAACTATTTCGGGTACTTATGGATTCTTCCAACATTACAAAATCGACTTCGTTACCTGGAACTATCTCTACAACTCCATCCTAGGCACATTGGGTAATCCAGATTTCGCTGGTGCAATCATGGCCATTCTGCTCGTCCTCAATTTCGGAGTCGCGATTGCGGATAACCATAAAACCTGGCTCCGTGGGGTAGCGGGTTTCAACGTCCTGCTTCTTGCAATTGTTATCGTCTTCTCTCAAGTACGCCAGGGGCTACTCGCTGCAGCACTTGGCCTCGCCTTCATCGCCCTCGTCTGGATTTACCAACGCAATAAGAAGGCATCGCAGATTCTCGCAGGGTTATCAATACTTGCTGGCATCGGGGTAATTGCTGGCATGCTTAACGTCGGACCGCTCACCCGATTCTTTTATAAAATTTCCGTAACCTACCGCGGTGATTATTGGCGCGCAGCTCTGCACATGTTCATCCACCACCCTCTCTTTGGAGTTGGCTTGGATCGATATGGCGCTTACTTCCGCCAGTATCGCGACCTCACACAATCGCTCCGTCGTGGTCCGCAGACCGTGGCTGATGCCGCACAC
>CAIZKO010000126.1 GCA_903933585.1 uncultured Actinomycetes bacterium | reverse complement strand
TATTGGCGCGGGCAGCACAATTGGAGCAAATCAAGTAGTCACACGCTCTCTTTCTCAGCGTAATGAGGTTGAGTTCTTTATTTAACACCTATATTTAAGGTGTGAAGATGCGCTTCAATCGACTGGCACAGCAATTTGTTCTGCGCTGGTACTGGATCCAACAAGTATTAGTTACCTCGATCGCCGCCGCAGTTGCCTGGCAGATCGGTGATAAAGCATTTACAAATGGTGGTCTCGTTGCTGCAGTCGTTGCCTCCCTTACCGTTCGCTCGTCACTCCACAAATCCACGCGCGAAGGTGTTGGCCAAATAGTCGGCTCTTCCGTTGGTGCCGGAGCAGCATTGCTTTCACTCCATTACTTTGGGTCGGGCATCGTCACCGTGGGAATTACCGTGCTCTTTTCGCTGGTAGCAGCGCGCGCCTTGCATCTCGGAGAAGTGGCAACAATCAACGTTCCTGTAACCGCTCTCATTGTTCTTGGTCCAGGTTTAAGCGAGACAACCGCCAGTAAGCGCTTGGTCTCTACTCTGATCGGAGCCGCAATTGCGATTGTGCTTTCGACCTTTGCCCACCCAAAGACCCCTGCTGGTCGCACGATCGATCGCGTCTCTTCGCTGACCGACCGTTGCGCCGGATTACTTGCGCAGATGGCTGAAGGGCTCATCGATGGCTATTCACTTGAAGAAGCGGGTCGTTGGCTGGCAAGGGCTCGACTATTGGCAGAGGAGATTCCATCGATTCGAAATCAAGTGATCGAGGCACGCACCTTTGCTAAGTGGCTACCCGCCTCTCGATCGGCTAATGCGGAAAAACTTTACCTGCGCACCATCGCCGTTGAGCACATGATCGTTCAAACCCGGGCTACTTCGCGCATCTTGTACGACCTCAAGTTACATGGCGGCGTTAAAGCAGAGTTGGCGCAGGGGATTGGGGAGCTGCTCTCTATCGCCAGTTATGCACTGACCGTGAGCGCCGAAGATTTTCGTTTCGACCCTTATGGGGGAGTGAAGGATCCGCTCACCTCTGAAATTCGGAACGCTGCCGATGCCCTCGCAGCGATCGCCCTCGCAGATCACGATGAGATTGCTTCTGGCCAGATAGCTCGAGTAATGGGAGCGATCTCGAGCACGATTATCATCGCAGACTCTCTCGATCAGATCTCGCCGGCGATTCGCAAGGTTCCAACCCCGCAAGGACCGTTGAGTCAACAGGTATTGGCCGTTTCACCTATTGAGCAAGCCCGCACCTGGCAGAACCGCCTCTATCGATTGATCCCGAGCCAGATCCGGGATTACTTTGAGCGTACCTTTATTTAATGCCTTATTAATAAAGCGTTCACCTCCTATCTCTCCAATCCAACCTCAGTGAAGGTGTACTACGCCTACCCGTTCACCCAAGGTTAGGAATATGAATGCGTCAGAATTCTTTCAAGAAGAGCGTAGCTATCGCGGCATCGCTCGTATTCGCCGCGGTCGGTCTAAGTGCACAAGCTGCGCACGCCGCCCCCATCACTATCAATCTCTATGAAGCAATCGGTTATGCGCCAGATGAGATCAAGGCGTTCAATGCTTCGCAATCCACTTATCAAGTTGTCGATGTTGGCGGATCTACCGGTCCATTGCTTGCAAAGGTCGCCGCAGAGGGAACAAATCCTGCTTGGGGTCTCTTCTGGGCTGATGGAGATACTTGGGCCGCATCCTTTGACACAAATGGAAATGTTGCCCCGCTTACCTTCAAGCCAAATTACTCTTCACTCGGAAAGCGCCTAGCGCCTAAGAACAACGCGTTCGCGATCACTGGTTCAACGGTGATGGTTGCTGCTCTTTATAACGCTGCCAAGATGACTACACCTCCAGCAACACTTCCAGCGATGCTTCGTACCAAGTACAAAGGTCAAATCGGTATGAACGATCCCAACATCTCTGGTCCCACCTACCCATTCATCGCAGGCTTGATGAACCAACTCGGTTCTGAAGATGCCGGCAAGAGTTACCTAGTACAGCTGAAGAAGAACGGTCTTGTCGTGAACGATAAGAACGGTCCAACCATCCATGCCCTAGAAATTGGTCAAATTAACATGGGCTTGGTTCAGAACACAGCTGCTCTTGCAGAAATCATTAAGTTCACTGCTAAACCGGTAGCCGGTTTCACACCAAAGATTCTCTACCCAGGCCGCCCAACCATGATGCCAAGTTCTTTGGCAATCGATAGCAAGCGCCCTGCAGCAGAAATTGCTGGAGCAGAAGCATTCGTCAAGTTCGTACTGTCGCCCGCCGGTCAATCGATCTTGGCATCAACAGATGCAACAGTGAACTCAGATGTTCTCTGCTACCCATCAATTGCTGGAACTACTCCTAACAAGTATGTTCCTGCTCTTCCAACCGCGTACCAGATTATCAACCCTTATACCTGGGGCCCACTCCAAAGTGAAGTTGATGCTTGGTTCACGGCAAATATCCGTACTAAGTAATGAGAAGGCGATAAGTTAAGAAATAAACTAATGGCACTCGATGGCGGACTCTTAGTTCGCCATCGCGTGCCATTTTCCAACGAAGACTCCCGATTCAAGCGTGGATTCAATCGTATTCGAATAACTCCGATGGCTGTCTTCTGGACCTTGATCACATTTATTCTTGTGATTCCTATCCTTCTCTTCTTATCGGTTGCCTTTAGTCCGCGCTTAATGTCGCAGGGCCACCAGTGGTTCACCCTGGCGAGCTTTAAGCCCGTCTTTTCTGGAGCCTATGGCATAGCACTTCTTCATTCCCTGATCATCGGTGTTATCGCTGCGGTCGGCGCCATGATTATTGCGCTCTCCATGGCCTGGCTCGTCTTGCGAACAAATTCACCTGCTCGCATCCTCTGGAACACCACCATCTTTGCGCTCTTCTTGGCACCCTCTTATCTAATTGCGCTTGGCTGGCAGCGGCTCTTCGAACAACGCGGCGTCTTAGAAATCATGGGATTACATGTTGAGCCTATTCGAAATCTGCTCTATGGCCCCGTAGGTATAACCATGGTGCTGATGGTTAAGGGAATTCCATTTGCCTACCTCGTCATCGCTAACGCAATGCGCGGTCTCGGCGAAGAGTTCGAGCAAGCGGTTCGTGTTCACGGCGGAAATCGTTTGGCCGCCTTTAAGGTCATGGCTAGCCTGCTGATGCCCTCACTATTTTCGGCGATGGCGATCGTCTTCGCCGAAGCAATCAGTGACTTCGGTGTGGCATCCACGCTCTCCAGCGTCGGACATTTCAGTGTGGCCACCTATCAGCTCTATCAGGGAATAAATTCAATTCCGGTCAACTTCCCGGTATCGGCGGCCACAAGTATCACTCTGCTCTCGCTGGTGATTATGGCTATCTTGGCGCAGAATCGTGCGCTGCGCGGTCGCAGTTTCAGAACGCTCAGCGGTCGAACTCGTCCAGTGACGATCACCAAACTCTCATTCCTCGGGAAGTTCAGCACCAGCACTTACATCGTCGTTCTGCTCATGATCACCCTTGGTATCCCAGTCTTTGGAGCAATCTCGGCTTCGATGTTGGATGGGCTGGGCAGCCTGCTCAGTCATTACACGATTAATTTCAGCAACTATTCACGCGTCCTCCATTCGCGCTTCTTACGTAACCCGTTGATCTATTCGACAGAGATGTCACTCATTACGGCGACACTGGCAGTTGGGCTAGCAGCAATTGCATCGAAAGTTCTGACATCGGCGCGCAATACCCGTTCCAAGAAATTCGTTGACTTCTTCCTTTTAGCCGCCGTTGCTCTTCCTGGAATCGTCTTCGCTATCGGATACATCTTCACCTACAACCTGCGATTTATAAATGATCTTGGACTCCACATCTACGGCACATCTTTCTTGCTTGCACTGGCATATACCGCCAACGCCTTGCCTTCTACATCGCGATCGCTCGTGGGAAATATGGGGCAGATTCAAGAGTCGATGATGGATGCCGCGCGTGTACACGGAAGTGGTGCTGCAAGAGCCTGGATCGATGTCACGATGCCACTTATCGCTAGACCTTTGCTCATTGCCTGGCTCCTCACCTTCTCCGGCACCTTGCTTGAACTACCAGTTTCTGAACTCCTATATCCACCAGGGAGTCCACCAGTGGCGGTTGGAATTGAACTCTCGCTCGCAGGTTTTGACTATGGCGGGGGAACCGCGATTGAAGTCCTCTCTATCCTCTGGGCTCTCGTCGTTGTCGGTATCGCCTTCTTCTTATTTAATCGCTTTGCCCCTCCTGGCTGGAAGAGATTGGGAAATCAACGATGACACATAACAAGCATGTGAACGCTTATCGGGTTGAGATCCGTGGTGCTGCAAAGCATTATGGAACTCTTAAAGCGCTCAACAACTTCGACCTTACAATCGAACCTGGCACATTCACTGTGCTACTCGGGCCATCCGGTTCTGGAAAGTCGACCTTAATCCGCTCCATCGCAGGAATCGAGCGTTTGGATTCTGGCTCGATTCGCTTCGGTGATCGCGAAGTTGCAAATAACGGTTTTCACATGGCTCCCGAGAAGCGCGATCTCGCCATGGTCTTTCAGGATTATGCCCTCTGGCCTCATATGACTGCCTTTGAAAATGTCGAGTATGCAATCAAGCGCCGCAATCTTGATTCGATCGAGGCAACTCGTCGTGTCAATGAAGCGTTGGAACGGGTAGGTCTGTCGGCTAAGGGTCCTAACTACCCGTTTCAACTTTCCGGGGGAGAGCAACAGCGTGTGGCTCTTGCCCGTGCCATTGTCGGCCGCCCATCACTCCTACTCTTTGATGAGCCACTCTCAAATCTCGACGCCGATCTTCGTGAACGATTGCGTGTGGAGATCGCAACGTTGACTCGCGAAATCGGGGCGACAGCTTGTTACATCACCCACGATCAGTCCGAGGCCTTTGCCCTGGCCGATCAAATTGGTGTTTTGCGCGCCGGTGAGTTGCAACAGATCGCTTCGCCGGAAGAGATCTATCGCCACCCCGCTAATCGCTTTGTCGCGGCCTTCACTGGAATCTCGGGAAGTTTCCTCGGTACCGTTACGGAGGCCAATGGCAAGAAAGTAGAAGTTGCAATAGGAAAGCGCCGGATTGAATGTCGCACCTCGGCCGATCTCATAGTCGGAGATAGCGTTGAAGTCTTGATTCGCCCGAGCGCCACCAGTTTGAGCGACCACCGTTCCAACTCTTTGCCCGCTATCGTTCTCGACGTTGCGTATCGGGGCCGAGGCTACGAACATGTGGTTGAGTGCGAATTTGGGGTCATTTCCAGCGTATTTGCCACCGAATCAACCTCTCGAGGCTCTAAAGTAGATATCTATATTGACCCGCACAATTGCTTAGCTTTTCCTAGTGAAAAGCGCGTAGCACTTGAAGCAGCAATTGCAGAGTTCGCCCCATCAACTAACTAATTTTCAGGAGTACACACATATGCAAGGTACATCGGTAGCGTTATTCGTCTCGGTCTTCTTCGCCTGTGCTGTTGAAGCAGTCGAAGCAGTCACCATCGTTCTGGCCGCCGGTACTGCCCGCGATTGGAAGTCAGCTTGGCGCGGAGTTATCGCCGGTCTGTTGACACTCGCATTGATCATCGCAGTATTCGGTCCTGCCATCTCTCACCTTCCGATTTCATTCTTACGTATCGTCGTTGGTGGCTTGTTGCTCGTCTTTGGTCTTACCTGGCTGCGAAAGGCAATTCTTCGTTCGAGCGGATATAAGGCGTTGCACGATGAAGATAAAATCTTTCAAGAGGAGCTTGCAGCCGCTCGTATCGCTGCCAAAGAGACCCGTCATGGCGTCGCAGATTGGTACGCCTTCACGCTTTCATATAAAGGAGTTCTCCTTGAAGGATTGGAAGTTGCATTCATCGTCCTCACCTTCGGAACTATTGATCACAAGGTAGGGCTCGCCTCCATTGCAGCGCTTGCTGCCGTTGCGATCGTTGTCGTCGCTGGATTCGCACTTCGTACCCCACTCTCTAAAGTTCCCGAGAACACCATGAAGTTTGGTGTTGGAATCCTGCTCACCGCCTTTGGAATCTTCTGGGGCGCGGAAGGATCGGCTGGGGCAAGTAAGAAGTGGCCTGGAGATAACTGGGCGGTCCTCGGATTGATCGCAGGCGTCGCAGTCTTTGCATTTATCTTGGTTCAAGTGCTTAAGGGAACATTGGCAAAGCAACGCGTAGCGGTAGTGGCAAGTACTGCCGAGACCACCTTTGAAATCTTGGAGCAAGATATTGAGAAGATTGAGCGGAGCAAGGGTCTGCAGTCGCTGATCTCCTTTGGCGAGTTCTGGGTCGACTTCATCGTTGGCGATGATTGGCGTATTGCTGCGGGAATAGTCATTGCATTCGTCCTCACCGCGACCATTAAGGTTTCGGCATTTACCTGGGGCACCGTGCCATTCTTTGTAGCGCTCTTCTTGGCCTACAGCCTCTCGCGCGTTGTGCGAAGCCCACGCTAACCACTAATACCTCGCGCATTATTGCGGCGCAGGGCGTACGAGCATTCGCATATGGCTTTACCGCCATTCTGCTCGGGCACTTATTAGCTCAGAACCATGCCTCTGCCTTAGAAGTAGGACTAGTTCTCAGCTCTATTGTCTTGGGGGCGGCGCTTGCCTCTTTGATCTTGATGCGCTTTGGCGAACGTATTGGTCGCCTAAGGGCTTATAAGTGGATCTACGCGTTGCTCGCTCTGGCCGGATTCATCATCGCAATTCATCCCTCTCCCTGGACGATCGCACTCGTTGGTTTGACCGGGGTACTTTCTACCGATTCCAATGACAATGGACCCGCAACTACATTGGAACAAACGATGTTGGCAGGTGAACATCACAGCAGTAGATTTGCCGCAATCTTTGGGCGCTACAACGGGGTAGCCGCCACATTTGGATCTCTAGGCGCGCTTTCGCAAGGATGGTTAAGCCACCTGCATCGCTTCAACACCACGTACATAGGTTTCTACATCCTGATACCGCTTGGCGCGTTGGGATGGTGGCTGGCACGCTCGATCAAACTCCCCACGCAGAGTGGAGTTAAAGGCGCACCGCGCGGTCTGAAGGATTCCCCGGTGCGTGGGCGCATCATCCAACTCTCGACCCTCTTCGCCTTCGACTCAGCAGCGGGCGGACTTACAACTTCCGCCTGGCTCTCGTATTACCTCACCAGTCGCTACCACGCCTCTGCTGCGCTGCTGGGTTACATCTTCTTCATCTTCGCCATCCTGAGCGCGCTTAGCATGTTCTTGGCGCCACTTGTGGCTGCGCGCATTGGTCTGGTGGCGACCATGGTTTCGACACACCTAGCGAGCAACGCCTTTCTTATCATCGCTGCCTTCTGTGGAAATTTAACGATAGCAATTGTTTTCTTGATGCTGCGGTCTTCAATGTCGCAGATGGATATTCCAACACGGCAGGCTCTCATCATGGCCGTTGTGCCAGAAGCCGATCGTATGGCCGCGGCTGCAGTTACAAATGCTGCGCGCTACTCGGTTCGGCCAGCTGCTCCAACTATTAGTGCAGCATTGCAACATATCGCTATTGGTGCGCCCTTGGTTGTAGCCGGGTCGGTCAAACTTCTTTACGATCTGGCAATTTTAATGTGGGCTAGAAAAGGCAAATACCTCGTGCGCACCATTCAATAGGGGCACGAGGTATTTGCTGTGCAGGGTTAAAGATTAACCGCGGATGTTCTTTGTAAACCAGGCGTTGATGCCACCTTCAAGTGGTCCCCAGAAATATGGATCAATTGATTGGTAGGAAGCGGGAAGATTTCCGGCTCCTGCAAGATTTGTGACCCCAGGAATGATTGACCAGTAGAGAGAATCACCTTGTGGATCACCGGTATGCATTACTGCTTGACCAGCTGGTGATAAGACATAGTCGATGAACTTCTTCGCCTCTGCTTGTACTGCTGCAGATGCACCCTTGTCGATTGCGATGACGCTAGGGAGCAGAGTTGACTTAGCAAGGTAGATCACCTTTGGAGTGAAACCAGCAACTGGCTTTGCGGCAAGCTTAAGAACTTCACCTTGTGCAGCTGATGACTGAATCAATCCCATGTTGATGATTCCGGTCTCAAGGGCATGCAGAGTGTCTCCGTTGGTGTTATTAACAACGAGGCCATTTGCCTTGAGTTTGCTCAGGAATGTCTCTCCTGCGGTAACTGACTTGCCACCGAGTTGATTCATCAATCCCGCGATGAATGGGAATGTTGGACCAGATTGGTTGGGATCGTTCATTCCGATCTGACCCTTGTACATTGGATTCAAGAGATCGTTATATGTCTTTGGAAGGGTTTTCACCTTGGCAGAGTTATAGATCAAGGCCGCCATCGTGGTTAAACCAGTTGGAATATAAGAGTGGTCGGCGGGCACAACTGAGTTTCCAGCAGCCGTGAACTTTGCCATTGGCGTGTAAGGAAGGAGCTGGCCTTGCTTATCAAGCGCTGCGAATGCAGTGTTTCCATCTACCCAGAGAACGCCAAATTGTGGGTTACTCTTTTCGGCAGAGACCTTTGCGAGCAGTGGACCAGTGCTGTCATCGTGCAAAACTGTCTTGATACCTGTTGCCTTAGTAAATGCGTCCGCTGCAACTTGGTCGTAACCTTCAGCAGCATAAATAATGAGCGGGGTTCCGGCGGTTGCTGCTTGTGACGGTGCGATAACCGAAGCACCGAGCAACATCCCTGCAACCGATACGGCTGCGACAACCACCGCTGACTTAAGAAGATTGAGTTTCATGCAAAGCCTCTCACATAGAAAATAGGTGAACTAACGAGGCTATTTCATGGCATTGGGACGAACAGATGAGAGCAAAGAGGCGAACGTCAACAAAAAATTAGGTGAACAGCGCGCTATACCGCCGGGCTGGGGGAGGGTTGCTGAGAATCAGTAGGGAGCGGTGATGGTGACGCAGAAGCTGGTGGAGGAGTAACAACCCCCCACTTAAACCACTTCACAATCGTCGGTACCTCGGCGCCGACGAAGACGTAGCTGTGACCGCCGCTGATATTTGTACTCAGCGTGTAACTCGCTTTTACCGTCTTTAGTTTTGCGCCCCACGAAGCCGCTTGGCCGCGAATCAAGGTCGTGTAATCCTGGTTCGATTCACCCAAGAACCAACGCAACTTATTCGCTACCTTGAGGTAAGTGCTCGGCGTTTGAAACTTATGCTTCTTATCGCTTTCCAACCCTGGCCCAAAGGCGCTTGTTAAATCATCGATAACAAAGTAACCAGCGAGCGTGACAACTTGACCAAAGAGTTCTGGGTGGTGCAAACCTATGGTTGCGGCGCCGTACCCACCCATGGAAAATCCCATAATGGCGCGATCGTTTCGGTTCCGGATATCGCCCGCTTCTACCGCCTGAATAACGTTGGTGGTGAGCCAGGTTTCGACCATGGCGCGTTTGTCGTATGAGTCGGCCCACTCGGAATCAGAGTGCGTCAGCGCATTTCCGTCGGGAAAGACCGCAATAAAGGGAGCGGCACCCTTCGCAAATGCGGCTACCAGAGCAGTTTGTACGCCTGCGATCAAACCGTTGGGCGTTCCTGGCCAGCCATGCAACATGTAAACCACCGGCAAGAGCGGTATTTGATTAGCAGGAACCGCTGGGGTCAGCACATAGACGCCTCGCAGCGGAAAATCTCTCTCTGGACTCTTTATCTTTAATTGCACAATCATTGCTTTGGGGGAGATCGCGCTGGAGAGCGGAGCCTGTGAAGTTGCCAAGAGACAGGCAGACGCTATCGCTATGACAAAGTCGCGTCTGAACTTCATCCGGCGATAGTAGTGGTAGACCTTGTGAGAATTAGGTGGATAATTGATTTTGTGAAGCGCTCTCTCTTTGTCTTAGGTATGGCATCTGCTCTCAGTTTTGCACCCGTCTATGCCCACGCAGTTACTACCTCGGCTTCGCCCGGGCCTACATCCACGGCCACTGTGGCACCAACTCCAACACCCGGGCATAGCGCGAATTCAAAGAATCGAGCAGCGCGCGATGCTGCTCGCGCTCTATATCGCGCGGCACTTTTTAGCGCCCAGAATGGTCGCGACTTAGCATTTGCCGACGCGAACGCAACTCTCATGCAATCTCTGCAAACTGCGGGCACCGACAAGGTTGCGCGTAAAGCAGCACAAGCTGTTTATAGATCAGCGGCGCAGGGCATCATCAAGGCATACAAGCAATCGATAGCAACGGCACTACAGAATTACAAAGCGGCTATCGCGACCCTAGGGAAGTAATTACCCAACCATTTCGGCATCACTCGCGCTGTATGCATGGGTGCAAACTTTGTTAGCGCTGTCAGCACCGCACGAAGCACATAAGAGATAGAGCGAATGGCAGGAGAGTTTGGCGCAGTTATAGAACTGCTTGGTAGCCGCACCGCACTTTTCACATTCACCCAGGACTGGGGTGTGATCAGAAAAATCTAAAGTCATTCGAGCGTCGAAGGTATAGAGCGAGCCCTGCCAGAGTTCGTCATCTCCATATTTCTGCGCATAGCGAACAATGCCGCCTTCGATCTGATAAACCTCTTTAAAACCGCGTTCAACAAAGACGGTCGACAAGATTTCACAGCGAATTCCACCCGTGCAATATGTCACGATCGGCTTATCTTTCAGGTGGTCGTACTTGCCGGATTCAATCTCGGCAACAAACTCGCGAGTGTGAGTTACATCAGGGACGATCGCATTCTTAAACTTACCGATCTTCGCTTCATAACTATTGCGACCGTCGAAGAACAGAACATCATCGCCGCGCTCTTCCACCAACTTGTTGACTTCGTAAGGCTTAAGGTGCTTGCCG
>CAIZKO010000125.1 GCA_903933585.1 uncultured Actinomycetes bacterium | reverse complement strand
CGGAGTTGTTGCAGCGCTGGGTTATAACGCTCAATATGTCCAACTGCTCCAACTAAACCTTTTGCAGCGAATGCATCGGTAATGCGTTGCGCCGATTCGTTATCGACGGCGAGTGGCTTTTCGACGAGGGCATGAACTCCGGCTGCAGCAAGTGCAAGCGCCAGGTCTTCGTGGAATGCTGTTGGAGCAGCGACCATCGCATAGTCGATTCCGAGTTTGATTAACTCTTCAACAGATGCGACGAGCGGGCGGGATCCTGCGACTCCATGTGGGTCTCCCATGGGATCGCAAACACCCACAAGTTCTACACCATCAAGAGAGGCGAGCACACGTCCATGATGGCGCCCCATCATTCCTAGACCAACGAGTCCAGCGCGTAATTTTTTGGAAGAGTTTGGCATCTGATCTACTCGCTTAGATTCGGGTAACAACGTCGTTGACGACGCTGACGATTTGTTCTAGCTCTGCTTGAGTGAGCGAAGGATGAACAGGAATCGAGATAACTTCCTTTACCAGCTCTTCGGTAACAGGAAGATCGTGAACCGAGTTAAATGAAGGAAGGCGATGGATAGGCGTTGGATAGTAAACATCGCAACCTACTCCGCCCGCCTTGATTAATTCAATAGCCTTGTCACGCGCTTCGCTGGTAACGCCATCGAGGCGGATTGTGTATTGGTGGTAGGAATGCTCTGAACCCGGCCGAACGAATGGTGTGACAACGCCCTTGAGGTTTGCATTCAAATATGCAGCATTTGCGCGGCGAGTTTCGGTCCAGGCTTTGACCTTGGTTACCTGAACGCGGCCAATAGCGGCGTGAATATCGGTCATACGATTGTTAAATCCGACAATTTCATTTGCATATCGAATGACTCCACCTTGGTTACGCAACATACGGCTCTGATGTTCGATATCAGCATCATTGGTAACGATCATTCCACCTTCACCGGATGTCATGTTCTTGGTTGGATAGAAAGAGAAGGATGCGACCGTTCCCCATTCACCAGCCATGCGACCGTTGAGTGAAGCGAGGTGAGCCTGCGCCGCATCTTCAAAGATAGTCAGGCCATGCTTCTTGCCGATCACTTCAAAGCGATCCATATCAGCCATGTGACCATAGAGATGAACAGGCATGATCGCTTTGGTGCGCGGGGTAATGAGTGATTCAACATGATCTGGATCAAGGTTGAAGGTCTTCTTATCAATATCGCCAAAAATTGGAGTTGCTCCAGCAAGTGCAACTGCGTTGGCAGTAGCTGCGAAGGAGAAGGAAGGAACGATTACCTCATCGCCAGCTTTTATCCCCGCTGCTATAAAACCAAGATGGAGGGCAGATGTTCCTGAGTTAACAGCGATGCAACGGCGACCGCCGACAAATTGGGAGAACTCCTCTTCAAAGGCCTTGACCTCTGGACCTTGCGCCATCATTCCGCTGCGTAGAACGCGATCTACCGCGGCGCGCTCTTCGTCACCGATAATTGGACGGGCTGCTGGAATCAATTGACTCTTCTCTCCACTAGATTCTTAGGTTCGGATAAATACTTGGTGTTGCGCAATCCCACAATTATTCTGCTACCAACTGATTCTCGGAAATCTGCCGGTATTCGCTCTGATCCTGCGGACAACGGAAGCGATTATCGCCGATATCTTCCAAAGGAACCCCGGCGCGACCCACCCAGCGAATCCTTTTCGCGGGAACGCCGGCAACCAAGGCAAAATCTGGGACGTTCTTTGTGACTACGGCACCAGCAGCAACCAGCGCCCACTTGCCGATGGTCACAGGGGCGATACAGACGGCACGCGCTCCAATACTGGCACCATCATGAATAATGACTCCAACGGCATCCCAGTCACTTCCGCTCTTGAGCGAGAGATCGGTATTCACCGCGCGGGGAAATTGATCGTTGGTGAGGACCGCGGCGGGACCTATGAAGACTCCATTGCCGATCTTGGCCGGTTCGTAAACCAAGGCATAGTTCTGAACTTTGCAGTTGTCACCCATAATGACGCCGCTGCCAATGTAGGCGCCACGACCAATAATGCAGTTAGCGCCGAGAACCACTCCATCGCGGATTTGGGCTAAATGCCAGATCGAACTGCCATCTCCGAGAGTTGCCGAACTATCGACATCGGCGCTTGGAAGGATCTTTACAGCCATAAATGGAAGTCTAGCGGGTCAGCTTCACCATCTCGGCGGCGAATAAGGAGTATTCCCGCTCACTATTTAGGTTCTCGCCCGCCCACTTGCTCGCCTGCTCACGAATCCGATCTAACTCGGCTGGGCTCTGCCGCCAATATTTCAATCTACGTGCGACATCTTCGGGGGTAGTTTCGATGGCACCTGATCTGCTCAGATCTATCAATTCGATGCAACGTGGAAGAGGTGAAGAGACTGTGGCAACTCCGACACTCATATATTCGTAGAGCTTGGAAGGAACCGCTTCGACGAATGCTGGTGTGTTTTCAAGGAGCGAAAGTCCAACCCAGGCACCAGCAGCCACTTTCCAAGAATCGTGTGGAGCGAGCTTGCCGTGAAAGCGGACCCGAGATTGTGAAGATGGATTCGCGCGAAACCATTGATCGACATCGCCTTGATCCGCGGGCGCGATGCCTCCAACAAAATCAAACTCCCAGTCGGTTGCAAGTTCCGCCACACGTAACATTGCCTGCAGTCCCCGGCTCTTGCGCAGATCTCCGATGTAGATAGCGCGAGGGGTTGCACTGCGCTCGCCACTCTTGGTTAACATGGAAAGATCAGGAAGATTACGAACAACCAACCTATTGCGTGCATCAAAGGGCGGCACCTGTACATCTGCGACAGTCGTTAAGTGAGCGCGCTTGGCAAACCAGAGCGCGGATTTAGTATCGCTCCTTGCGATCCAACCCAGAATTCCAAAGTACTTAGAAGCCCAGGCGCGGTCATTGAGCAGACGGAGATAATCTTCAAAGAAATCTACCGCCAACTTTCGACGCCATAATTTTGTTTGTGCATATGCCGGAGCAACGGCTTCGGGTGAGATGGCGTAAGTGACACGACCGCGCGCGCGGATCACAAATAGGCGCGAACGATGATAGCGGGCAAGTAAATTTGTGCGGCTCCATGCTGCGCTAAACAAAGGCTTGCGAATAAGGAGGCGTTGTGAATTTTCTGTTGTAGTCGGCGCATCTTTCGCGAGCCCCGGTGCAAAAATTTCAACGCTTAATCCGGCGCGCAACAGGGCTCTGGTTAGACGATGAAGCCTGGCATCCGCGAGATTTGCTCCCGAAGAGATGATCGAGATATCGATTTTCTGCGACATCTGACCGCTGCCCTACATATCTTCGTAGTTGGAAGGCAACGAACCAACGTTAAGAAACTTCAGGTAACCATCAACAATCTCTTCGGGTTTGCCCTTGGCGACCATGGCGCCTTTGTGCATCCAAATTGCGGTGTCGCAGAGATCGGTGACTGTTGCAAGAGCGTGAGAAACAATGAGAATCGTGCGGGCCTCTGCACAGAGTTGGCGCATCCGCTCGAAAGACTTCTCTTTAAAGGCAGCATCTCCTGCAGAGAGCGCTTCATCGAGCAGCAAAATATCAGGCGTCATGCTGACGGCAACTGCAAAGGAGAGACGACCATACATTCCGCTGGAATAGGTACGAACTGGAAGATCGATAAATCCATCGGGTAGTGCGGCAAATTCCGCGATCTCATCGGTCTTCTCCGCGATCTCATCCATATTCAATCCTGAGGCAAGTCCACCCAAAATGATGTTATCGCGACCAGAGAGCGCTGGGTTGAAGCCAACTCCAAGTGCCAGAAGAGTTGAGATTTTTCCATTGACCACTACTCGCCCTTCAGTAGGGGAGAGGATTCCTGCGATACAACGCATCAAGGTCGACTTGCCGGCTCCATTGGAGCCCACGATTCCCAGTACCGATCCATGGGGAACATCGAGGGTCAGCCCTTTGACCGCTTCAATAATTCGAGTGCGCTCCTTCTGTTTCAGGCTGGCACGCATGAGGGCGTTCTTCATGGTCCGCTTCGCTTCCAAGCTCACCTTGTAGGTAATGGAGAGATTTTCGATGCGGATTGCCAGGTCGTCTGGCATCAGTATTGGAGACTTAGAGGCGGATCGCAAAGTCACGCTCCCTTGAAATGAAGAAGTAGCCGCCGATTACGATTGATGCAACGGCCCAGAGTATGCAACCTAAAACAACAGGTTGGGTAAGAGATTCGCCGCTCACCCATACGCGCGAAGTTGCGTTGAGAACAGGTCCCAAGGGATTAATCCATAGCAAGATTTTCATATTTCCACGCAAACTACTTGGCAGCCATAAGACGGGGGAGAGGTACATCCAGATTCGGGTGATGTAGGTGAGTAATTTTGTTGTATCGCGGAAATAAACATTGAGCGTTGCGAAGACGAGTGCTAAACCAAATCCCGTAAGTCCAGTACAAATCAAAATAAATGGAATCCAGAGGAAGTTCCAGGTCCATCCGGGGACGATCGTTGTTGGATAAGCCCACTTGCCAGCGAGAAGAACGAATATGTATACGGGAATAGTTGGTAAGAATTGTTGGAAGGCCTGAATGGCAGATGAGAATGGCAGGAGAGCGCGTGGGAAGGCCTGATTCAAAATGAGGCGACCGCCCGATGTAATGGAGAGCGCCCCGGCAGTTACGCAGTTCTGGGCAAAGTAGAAGGTGAAGAGTCCGATTAAGAGGTGATCCAAACGGGTCATTCCTGATACAGATCCACCGGGGCGAATGATGGTCACGACGAGGTAATAAACCATGCCTAATAAAAGGGGGTTGAGCACTAGCCAGACCTTGCCTAAACGGGAGTCGAGATACTCGGCCTTATCGCCAAACCGGGCAAGTTCTGAGGCAAAGGCACGCCTGGTCCAAAATTCCTTGAGATAAGGGATGAGCGGAGGAAGGGATGCGCGATGAGGTTCGAAAACCTGAATCTTTGGCACGAATCCTTCGTTCACGGGCATAGGGGTAAGTGTGCCATCCCAAGCCCACTTCTATACACAGGTAGGAGTGTGAGACCGAGCGCGCCCGGGCGCAGATGAGCAGAATCCCCACATTCGGGCGGTCCACTACTGCCTATAACTATGAAAGGTGAAATACCAAATGGATGTAATCCAGAAGAAGGTGACCCCGGTCGGGGTTGGTAAGAAATGGCTCGCTCGCACCCTGAGCGTTGCCCTGCTAGGCACCGTCGTGCTTCCCACGATGGTTGAGAGCAATGGTGCGCTGGCGGCCACCAAAGCATCGCCGCAGAGCGTTCGCAAGGTACCGGCTCGTTCTGCCACAGTGAAGCGGGCGGCAGCGAAATCAGCACCTGTTAAGAAGAGAGTCGCAAAGAAAGCACCGGCAAAGAAAGCACCGGCAAAGAAAGCACCGGCAAAGAAAGCACCAGCTAAGAAAGCACCAGCTAAGAAAGTTACAACGAAGACTGGATTAACTAAGCCTGCAAAATCTCGTCTTCAAAAAGCAGCAACGCTAGGTGCAGAGAGCGCCGCCGTCGCTGCGGGTACTGCTGCCGGAGTAGCGGTTTCAAAAAAGATTGCCGATCAGAAAGCTGTCGAACAGCAAGTGGCGCCGGCCAAAACTGTGAAGAGCGCTGTAGCAAAGCCAATGAAGAAGATGAGGATGCGCCGCTTACGCCTCAAGCCCTAAAGGTTAGAACTCACTACTTAAAGAGTGAGAGAAAAGAGAGATAAAGGTTGAGATTTGGTGCTCGCTGCTGGTTGCTGGTTGCGCGAGTGCCAAATCTCAAACTCGTGGGGCTTCCCACTATTCAGGCACATTACTTAGAGCAGTCTCGGAAAATACTGACCGATAAAACTGATTCCCACTTGTGGGGGCCATAGATAGGGAGTAACTTCTTGATATGGAGATTATCTTTCATACTCGCAATGCTGTACTCGCAGAAGATTTTCGCTCCATCGCCTCGGATAAGCTAAAAACGCTGCAACGCTTCAGTGTGGTCATCGATGGAATCAAGGTAGAAATTATTCATGAGCCTAATCCACGATTTGGAAAGACTTCCCACGCCGTAACACTTTCCACTCATGGGAGTGGTCCATTCCTGCGTGCCGAAGGTCAAGCATTTAATGATCTCGCAGCCTTTGATCTCGCGGTCAAAAGCTTGGAGCTACAACTCCGTAAGGTCCATGAGCGGATCAAAGAGATTGGCCACGAATCGCTGCGCGAGGCAAAAGGCTAATAAGCGCGCGCCTGCAGAATCGGCTTAAGGAAGCGGGCCTACGTACTTTGTATACCCCTTCTCCCAATTAGTTAAGAAGATAGATTGCCCAACTTTAAGTGTGAGCTGCCCGGTGCAGACCAGTTGGTGGATCCGATTTTCTAATTGATCTTTAAGATAGGCGCTGAACTTTATATTCCGTGGTTGCGGGAATAAGTTGAGTGGGCTAGATGGATGTCCGCCAACTTCTAGCGGCACTATGTGATCTTCTTCGTAATTCTTCATAGTGAGATCACCATTGAGGTTATAGCCCGAATGTAATTGATCGTATTTTAATTTATTTGTATAGGAAACTGGTGGGCGGACCGTTGCAGTCCATCCCGAGACGCAGATCGTGCTTCGAATATTTCCTTGCGTAACGAGAGGGTTGACAGCGCCTGGAGTCAATTTGGTATTGGGTAGACCAGAGTTTTCAGAATATATTGCAGCTCCACATGCAGATAAGCCGACGGTCCCAGCTATGAGGATTCCAGCAGTTATTAGCGCAGATCCCTTCGAAGTGCGCCTAACTAAAGTGGATTCCCAGAGGCTACGGGAGTGCCGAGATCTTAAGGGCATTTATATCCGAATTCGCTTATCACTTTGAGCGGAACGGTTCCGCATCCTACAAGGGCGGTTCCAAAATCGACAACGCTCCACTGACCATTCGCAACGGTAGCAAATCCAGTTGCAATGTCTGTGATCGGCAGGTAAGGCACTGTGGTGAAGATAATCCATTGTGGATTAATGGTGGAGCTACGAATGTTGACGACCGCTCCAAAGTATTGATCTCCTTGCATCTCTGTCTTGATAACGCTCTTCACGAGATCCAAACTCGTTGCTTGAGGAACTAAGTTCCCACCTTTGTAGCTATTGAAATATTGGATTGGTTTATTTGGATACTGACCGAGAAGAGTCCAAGGGACTACGACCTGCGGGAGTTGACCGGTGGTTGGGTGCGGCCACTGAATGAACCAACCTGCATCGGTATCAATGCCAGCCGGCAACTTCTCTTTGAGCTGGGCCTTGAGCGCTGCTGTATCCCAATTAACCATCTTGGGATGATTTGCACCAAAACTAGAAACTAAGAGATTGATGCCGGTGACCAGGCTGCTATCCGAGGGCCTGGCATCACCTGAAGGGGCGCCGCATCCAGAGAGTAGGAGAACGCCAACAACTACCGATGCAATGCCGATGAGGGAGCGATCTCTTTTAGCCACGCTCTGATAGTAATCCCTGCACTGCTATCTATTGCGGTATCAACAGGTCGCGCTATCTAGGGACTCACCCTTTCCACAGGCGAAAGTTATCCCCAGCAGAATTTATAGGGCGCTCAAGGTGAAGGTACCTAGAGTTTCCTGAGCATGTGAATGATGCAACGAAGGAGTTTGGCCCCTTATCTGAATTAATGGCAGATTCGACGATCGAAGAGATCTGGATTAATTCTCCGCACCGCATATTTATTGCGCGAGCCGGGATCAGTCAGCTCACAAATATGGTTCTCAAAGAGCAAGATATTCGCGATCTCGTGGAGCGGCTCTTGATGTGGGGCGGGCGGCGCTTGGATCTTTCTCATCCCTTTGTAGATGCCCGGCTACCCGACGGGAGCCGACTTCACGTTGCTATTCCAGATGTCACCGCGACACATTGGGCGGTAAATATCCGCAAACATTTGATTCGCGGCAAGTCTCTTACCAACTTGGCAGAACTTGGAGTGATGACGCCGGGGATCGCGGATTACTTGGCGCGAGCAGTTCACGAAGGGCTCAATATCTTGGTAAGCGGATCAACTCAGGCTGGGAAGACCACGCTCCTGAACGCTCTGGTGAGCGCAACTCCGCTCCACAGTCGCGTGATCACCATCGAAGAGGTCTTCGAACTTAAGCCGCAGTTACCCGATTGCGTTGCGCTCCAGACGCGACAAGCCAATCTGCAGGGCGAAGGCGAAATTCCGCTGCGAAAGTTGATTAAGGAGGCGCTTCGGATGCGACCTTCACATTTGGTCGTAGGCGAAATACGTGAAGCAGAGGCCCTCGATCTATTGATTGCCCTCAACTCTGGGTTGCCAGGGATGGCGACGATACATGCCAACTCGGCGCGCGATGCAATAGCTAAGTTGCAGACCCTTCCATTGTTAGCTGGAGAAAATATCTCATATCAATTTGTCGCTCCCATTGTCGCGGCAACCATAGATTTGATTGTTCACACCACGATTCTGCGTGATAACGGTGAGCGGCGCATCGTTGAGATATCTCATGTCACAGGGCGGATTGAGAATGACCGTGCAGAGATCGAAGCGCTCTACACCTATCGAAAAGGTAGGTATGAGGCGGGACTCGGTGACCCAATGCGGATCTTTGCTCCTGCTAAGTCCGTGGTGTCAGCGTGAGGGGCGCACTCATGGGGAATTCGTCTCAGGTAAAAGCACGCACCGGAAGTTCACGCACCGGAGATTCAGTGAAGCGGCGCTATCTTCTCCTCGCCGCACTCACCGGATTCCTGGTTGCAAACTTCGTAATTGGTTCCGCCCTTCTGGCACTTCCCATCGCTGCGCTCTCGCCAGTGATTCCATACCTGTTAAGAAAGAGAAGAGCGGAACGTAAACAATCTCAACTCGCAGGGTTGTGGCCGGAACTTCTCGATCACATGATTTCCGGATTGCGCTCTGGGCTTTCTATAGCCGAAACCTTGACCGGGTTGGCCACGCGCGGGCCAGAGATTTCTCGTCCTATCTTTAAGGAGTGCCAAACACTTCTGCGCGCCGGGTCGGATATTGAAAGAATCTTTCATTACATCAAAGTTGAATTTAATGATCCAGTTGCCGATCAGGTTTGTGAGGTGCTGGATTTTGCGCGAGGGACAGGGAGCCGTGATACCGCAATAACACTTCGAACGTTGGGGGACTTTATTCGAAGCGATATTGCGGTGCGCGGTGAGATACACGCCAAACTGGGGTGGGTTAAGAACTCGGCGTTAGTTGCGGCCATTGCGCCATGGATCCTGCTCGTGATTCTTTCAACTCAGCCCAGCACGGTCCAGGCATTTTCGACTGGCACCGGAAATCTAATACTGCTCTTTGGAGTAGCGATGAGCGCCTTGGCCTATGCCTGGATGTCGAGGGTCGGCAAGGTGCAGGGCATTCCACGCATATTTATAGAGGCGAACGCGTGAGGTTAATACTTGGGCTGATTGCAATCGCCCCGCTTATCGGTGTTGCGATGTACATCTTGTGGCAGGAATTCCGTCAAGAGATCGTGACTGGGTATAACGACTTCACATATAAAGTCGAAAGTAAGAAGTCGCGGCGCCAGATAGAACTGGAATTTCCACTCGTAGTGGAGCTCTTCGCAATCTTGTTAGCAGGAAATTTGAGTCCGGCGACGGCGCTCGACCATATAAGTCGAAGAACGAGCGGGGAGTTCGCGCTTCTGCTTCGAGATGCAGTTGCCGAGATTCAGCACGGCGCCAGTTTCTCGCAAGCTCTCGATGTACTCAGCGCGAGGATTCAATCACCCATGGTTCGCCGATTTTGTGATTCTTTGATGATTGCGGTGGAGCGCGGTTCACCGCTGGTAGATGTTGTCAATCGACAAGTAGAAGAGGTCCGCAATGAAGAGCGCTCCCGTCTCTTGGAGGCAGCTGGAAAGGCGGAGATCGCCCTGATGATCCCGGTGGTCTTTTTGATACTTCCCATCTCAGTTCTCTTTGCCCTCTGGCCCTCCTACTTTGCGCTGGGGAGGAGTGCGAGTTTCTAAATGCAGACCCTTTTGGCCGAGGCGAAGGTGCGTGCATTCAATTGAAAGATTCAGGTGAAACGATGAATGTGAGGAGAGAATATGAATGAGGTATCAATAGCGAGCCGGGTTAAGGCTGCAGTGAGCACTATCGCCGAATTCGCGAGACGGATCCGTGAGCAGATTAACGAAAAGGTTCTCGAACGATCTATATATTTATTTCAAGCTCTGCGTGATGAACGCGGAGATGTTCCGGGTTGGGTTCTTGTGGTCCTTATGACCACCGGATTGGTCACGGGTATATGGACTCTGGCGGCTCCTCGAATCGAGTCGATATTGCGTAACTCGCTGGACTCCATGAATGGGATTCGATGATCTGGTCAAAGGCTAAGAACGTTGATGACCGCGGCCTGAGAAGAGCTCTTTGGGAATTCAAAAGTGATCGCGGAAACCTCGAGAGTGCGCTCACATTGATTCCGTTGATGATTCTCTTTCTCAGCGTGGCGCAGGTGGCGATCTCGGTTTACGCCAAGGGCATTTTGAGCCAGACGACACAAGGGGCGCTCGCCTATGCGGCAATGGGTGCGACATCTCGGGAGTCGGATTTAATACCTGGAACTCTTGGCGCGGCGCCGTGGAGCGCTCCACCAATTGCACTTCCACTTCCCGGCGGAGGATCCATTTTGGTCGGCCAGCGTCAAGAGAAAAGTCCGGTAGTGACGCCACTGTTACCGAGGGGTTTGAGCTTCACGTCAACCGGAGTCGCAGTACAAGAGTGAGCAGTACAAGAGTGAGCGCTACAAGAGTGAGCGGTACAAGAGTGAGCGGTACAAGAGTGAGCGGTACGCAAAAACGCTTTCTCCAGCTTATGGAGGTGATGCGAGACAGCTCCGGAAGTGCGGTTGTCGAGTTCGTAGCATTGGCGCTTCCGCTGATGATTCCAATAATTATCTACTTGGGGGTTGTTCATGAAAACTCTACGATCAATAGTGATCTGCATAATTTAGCGCGACAGAGTGCTCGCGCCTTTATAACCAGTCCGAGCGAGAGTTATGAAGATGCTAGGTTGCAAAGCATCGTAAGCCTCTTTGAAAAGAGGGTGTTGCAACCAGACGGAATCTCAGAGGTTCCACGTCTCAGCGTGGAATGTTCGGCCTCTCCCTGCCTCACCCCAGATTCCAGGGTACGCGTCACGGCATCACTCACTCGGATGCGAGATAGATTTTCAGGGATCTTCAGATTCATCACCGCCCCCAAAGTGGAATTTTCCGCCAGTGATGTCCAGATAGTCGATGCATGGAGATGATTAAGCGCCACGCGACGCACTCGCGCCACGCGACGCACTCGCGCCTCGCGATAAATTCACTGACCCTTCTCTCGAAAGTGAAACGAAGCACGCGCGATGAAAGAGGCAGTCTAGTTATCCTGGTCTTTGCGCTATTTCTTTTACTTCTTACGGCATCGCTCGCAGTTGTCGATATCTCTGACACCTTTCTAGCAAAGCGCCAACTCATCGAAATCGGCGAGGCGGCAATCACTCGAGCGGCACATCAAATCTCATTGTCACGGTATTACTCTGGAAATATTCTTATGGACAACTCGGGAGCCGATGGCGCTCAATTTCGCGTCCCCGTTGATTGCAACTCTGCTCGGAGCGCTTTCCAGAGCGAGATCGCATCCACCTTGCTGCGCGGAAGAGCCATCTCCATAACCACGTGGAGTTGTATTGATGATCAAGTAACAGGAACAATCGCGGCTGAAATTCCTATATTGCTCAAATTGCCCCTGGGGATAGGTCAAAATTTCACGACCATCTCCGCTGCTATAGGCGCCACTTCGATAATAGGCGGGATAAGGGGATAAGAAGCTCCACCAAGAACCATTACTCTTTAGCCATGGCCGCACGAGATTATTTGCAAGAGGTAAAGCAACTCGACGCCACCCTCGTAAGTATCGAGAAAGTCCTGGATCTTCCAAAGTTGAAAGCGGATGCGATCTCCCTCGAAGCCGAAGCGAGCGCTCCCGACCTCTGGGGTGACCCCGAGAAGGCTCAAGTTGTAACCAGCAAGCTCTCTAGGGTCCAGTCCACCCTCAATCGAATTACCACGATTCGGCGCAGGCTCGAAGACGTTCCCGTCCTGCTCGAATTGGCAGAAGAAGATAATGATCAGAAGGCGCTCGTCGATGCCGGCGCCGAGCTCGATTCCGTAACCCGTGCTATCGGCGAACTTGAAGTTCAAACGCTACTCAGCGGTCAATATGACGAGCGCGATGCGCTTATGACCATTCGCTCCGAAGCTGGTGGCGTAGAAGCAGCCGACTGGGCCGAAATGTTGAGCCGCATGTATTTCCGCTATTGCGAGCGCAATGATTACAAGGTGGATGTCTTAGAAACTTCTTATGCTGAAGAGGCCGGAATCAAATCGACCACATTTCGAATCACCGCTCCCTATGCCTACGGGAAGCTCTCTGTCGAACAAGGTACCCATCGACTGGTGCGCATCTCTCCCTTTGATTCGCAGAGCCGTCGCCACACCTCATTTGCCGGAGTCGAAGTCGTTCCCGTCGTGGAGCAGTCGGATCACATCGACATTGATGAGAAGGAGATTCGGGTCGATGTATATCGCTCATCGGGTCCCGGAGGACAGGGTGTTAACACAACTGATTCGGCGGTTCGAATCACGCACCTTCTCACCGGAATTGTGGTCTCGTGTCAGAACGAGCGCTCGCAGATTCAAAATAAGGCGACCGCGATGGCGGTATTGCAATCGAAGTTGCTCGAACGTCGCCGGCAAGAGGAGCGCGCTCGCATCGATGCGTTGAAGGGCGATAACTCGGGCTCCTGGGGAAATCAGATGCGCTCATATGTCTTGGCCCCGTATCAAATGGTTAAAGATCTGCGCACCGATTACGAGGTAGGAAACCCGGCCGGTGTTCTCGATGGCGATCTCGAAGGATTTATTGAAGCGGGAATCCGCTGGAGGATGAGCGGTAGCAAGGGGTAACTCCCCATTCTCGCTCCTGAAGAAAGCCCCTCACCGCACAGTTTCGCACCGTGCAGCGCCATCTCCCCTGATTCACTGCACCCGATTTGCCCGACTTTATGTACTTTTTCACACCTGATCCCCGTCCGATCTCCCTAAGTTGGGCTCGCTTCCAAACTAAACTGTCGCAGTACCCTCGCCCTAGCGTCCACACTCCAGGAGTCTTTAGTGATCAAATTTGAGAACGTCACCAAGATTTACCCGAAGCAGGATCGAGCGGCGCTCGACCGGGTAGACCTGGAAATCGTCAAGGGGGAGTTTGTCTTCTTAGTGGGCCTATCGGGCTCAGGTAAGTCAACCTTCTTGCGCTTGGTGCTCCGCGAAGACCAACCTACGAGTGGAAACATCATCGTGGCTGGCAAAGAGTTGGGCACTCTGGCAGCACACAAAGTTCCCGAGCTGCGCCGCCAGGTAGGTACCGTCTTCCAAGATTTTCGACTCTTGCCTAATAAGACGGTCGTTGAAAATGTAGCGTTCACTCTGCACGTCCTTGGCTATTCCCAGAAAGAGATTAACCGCGAGGTGCCTGAGGTGCTTGAGATGGTGGGGCTAGAAGAGAAGGGCGAGCGTAAGCCAAGCGAGCTCTCCGGTGGAGAACAGCAACGGGTGGCGATTGCCCGTGCATATGTGAGTCGCCCCATGATTTTGATCGCAGATGAGCCAACAGGAAATCTGGATCCCGCAACGAGCGTAGGAATCATGAAGTTGCTCGACAGAATTAATCGCGAAGGAACCACTGTTGTTATGGCGACCCACGATGCTGGCATCGTGGATCAGATGCGCAAACGTGTAATTGAACTTGAGAATGGACATGTAATTCGTGATCAGGTTCGCGGCGTATATGGATACACAGGCTGATTTGATGAACGAAGTGAAGAAATACAACGATGCAGGGGAGAGGTAAAGATGCGCGCAGGTTTCGTATTTAGCGAGGTCCGTATCGGTCTGCGCAGAAATCTGACTATGACCTTTGCCGTAGTCATCACCGTTGCAATCTCACTCACTCTTCTCGGAGTTGGCCTTCTCGCTAACTCGCAGGTTCGGGTTATGAAGGATTATTGGTATAACAAAATTGAGGTTTCGGTCTTTCTCTGCGGATCTCTCTCGCAATCGGCATCCTGTTCTGGCGGTCCGATTACTTCGGCGCAGCGCAATTCAATACAGAGCGATCTGAAGTCACTTCCCGCCGTGCAAACTGTTTACTACGAATCACAGGGGCAGGCTTATCAACATTTCCAAGAGCAATTCAAGGGATCGGCAATCGCGCAGAACGTCACGCCTGATCAGTTGCCGGAAAGCTTCAGGGTTAAGTTGAAGGATCCAACGCAATTCAATGTCATTCAAAGCGCATTCGCGGGGCGCCCAGGCGTCGACACTGTGCAAGATCAACGTCAGATACTCGATAAGTTTTTCAAATTGCTGGGAGTGCTTCGTGATGGGGCCTTACTGATTGGAATAGTGAGCGTACTCACCGCGGCGCTTTTGATTAGCAACACCTTACGACTTGCGGCATTTAGCAGGCGGCGGGAAACGGGCGTGATGCGCCTTGTTGGAGCCTCATCCTTCTCCATCCAACTTCCATTCCTTCTCGAAGGCTTGATATCAGCGCTCTTAGGATGGGCGGTATCCACTGGATTGTTGGCGGGATTTAAGACGCTCGTCGATACAAAGGTGGCTCCACTGCTCTCGTTCACACGTTTCTTTATGTGGACAGATGTCTGGGTCGCATCATCAGTGCTTCTTGGAGTAGGGCTCTTCGTATCAGCGGTCGCCTCGGTCCTCACCCTACGCAAATATCTTAAAGTCTGATCTGCCACTAAGCGAGATTTATGCCTTACAAATCCTCAAGTGGAGAAGCTAACTCCTCGTTCTACGCTACTGACGGAGATGGTGTGGGAACGAGTAGAAGCTCATCAAATCACAACCATCATGACTTTCCGCGCTTAAGTAGGTTATTACCTAAGAATAGGCGACGTCGTCTTTCCGCCTTCGCGGTCGTGATACTTGTTCTCCTGGGCAGCTCTTACTCCGTGGGGTACGTAGTGAGCGAAAATCAACATCCGCTATCTCTAGTGGACCAAGCGATTGCAAGGGTCTCCAGCGGAGATCCACATTCTCCTACGGAGATCTTGCTGCAACGTGCCGCTATCGAAGCCGTACTGAAAGCAACTAAAGATAAGTGGTCGAATTACTTCCCGCCAGCTTCCGCGGTCGCCTTTGATGAAACTTTGCAAGGCCGATACTCGGGAATTGGAATCTGGTTACGCAGAAATTCCCTCAACCAATTAGAGATTTCTAGCGTGCAGCCAAATTCGCCGGCCTCGCTCGCCGGCATCAAAGTATCAGACCAGCTGCTATCGGTTGATGGGGTTAATGTTTCTGAAGCAACGGTTGCCGATGCGATCGCGACGCTTCGGGGAAATGCCAGCACGCAGGTCGTGCTTGGGCTCCGACATAACGGGGTTCGGATAACTCTCAATATTATGCGCGAGGCGGTATTAACCGGAGATGTACTGGCTTCGCAAATTGCCGCCAAGACTTTGTACATACAAGTTTCGGCTATATCCTTACACGCAGCAGAGGATGTTGCGACCGCACTCGCCAAGTATCCGCACACCCATGGAGTTATATTGGACCTGAGAGATAACCCTGGTGGTGTTCTTAACGTCGCGGTAACGCTTGCTTCAGAATTTTTGAGCCCCGGGCCGATCGTTTCTTATGACCGCAAGGGTGGGTTACCCCAAGAGTTGACGTCTACGAACAAAGATCCAGAGACGGCTCCGATGGTGGTCTTAATTAATGGCGCTACAGCGAGCTCGGCTGAAATTATCGCAGGAGCGCTGCAGGATCGAAATAGAGCGGTCATTATTGGAGACCAAAGTTATGGCAAGGGCACAGTTCAAGAGGTCAGCCAACTCAGTGATGGTTCTCAACTTGAAATCACCGTTGGTCAATATCACTTGCCTTCGGGGCGGGCTATCGACCTAGTCGGAATTACCCCCGACCTTAAAGTCAACGAGAGCCATGAGATCGCGCAGGCCGTTTCAATTCTCGCTGGATTAGTGGCGTTGGATTCGGGAAAGCCGGCTACGAATAAGAAGTAGCCGGGATGCTCCGAATCGAGGTTTAAGGGTAGCGACGATGCCATATATAACATCGAGGTCTGAGCGTGCG
>CAIZKO010000124.1 GCA_903933585.1 uncultured Actinomycetes bacterium | reverse complement strand
GCTCGGGATCAGGAATTTCCACCATTTTGATCAGTTCAATCGCGCGATTTTTCGCTTCCTGAGGACCCATATCAAAGTGATTGCGCAGAGTTTCCATGATCTGAAATCCGATGGTGTAAACCGGATTGAGCGCGGTCATCGGCTCTTGAAATATATATGCAACTTCATTGCCGCGATATTTCTGCAAAAGTTGTGTCGTTGCACCGAGAACCTCTTGCCCCTTAACTTCGACGCTTCCAGTTACTCGGGCGTTGGAGGCCAATAAACTCATAATCGCCATCGCCACCGTTGATTTTCCGGAGCCGGACTCGCCCACTATGGCAAGGGTCTGACCCGCCTCAACCTCGAAATCAATATTGACTGCTGCTGGGTACCAAACTCCATCTACCCAGAACTCAACAGTGAGATCTGAAACCTTGAGCATAGGTGATGACATTTACCGAACCGCCTTAACTGAGTCGCCAACTTTAGAGAACTGGTGTGAAAGGATTGTGGAATGAACAATGCCGATATTTTTCGTCCCAGATCCAATGTGATCTTTGCCGGTATCGGTCTGGTGCTGAGCGGACTTTTCGTCTGGTCGAGCTTCTACCAAAGTAGCGGTGTCAGCCAGATTACCAGCGCGCTCATCGCCCTGACTGTAATAATTTGTGTTTACATCTTTCTGATTCGTCCCAAGGTCCTCTTCTGCGATGAGGGAGTCGTTATAACTAATCCCTTGGAAGAGTTCACTGTCGGTTGGAATGATGTGATCCAGATGGATACGCGTTGGGCGCTGACTATCGAAACCAAAGAATTCACGGTGAGCGCGTGGGCCGCTACCGCCACGGGTCGCCCACGTCGGAGCATTCATCACACCGAAATTAAGGGCTTGGATATCGATCAGGGCGGAAGTATAAGAACCGCCGACTCCCCGCACTACGACAGCGGAGCCGCCGCCCACCGCGCTCGAGTGCGCATCAAGCGCTTTCAAAGCTCCGGCCAGTTTCAATCGCTGACTACCTCTAGAAAACGCCAACCGCAGCTCTTGCTCGCGGCCTTGTTCTCCCTGGTGGCGGCGATTGCCACTAATTTCTTGGGTCACTGATTGCATTACTTCTTCGCCGCGCTTTGATGCTCTGCGGCCCGATCTTTCCGCGAGATGCGGCGGCGCTGCCGTGGATCGAAAGCATCACGTAGTCCGTCACCTATGAAGTTAACAGACAAGGCAACGATAATGATGATCATGCCGGGATACCAGAAGAGCCAAGGCCGAGTGGTGAAAGAGTCTTGGTACTGGCTGATCAGAAGTCCCAATGAAACATCGGGTGGAACGACGCCAAAGCCGAGATAACTCAGCGCAGCTTCCAAGAGAATTGCCCCCGACATGATCAGCGTTACATTAACGATGATGATACCGATTGCGTTGGGAAGAATATGTTTGAAAATAATGCGGCGATTGCTCGCGCCAGCCACCCGCGCTGCATCCACAAATTCTCGTTCCCGCAAGGTTAGGAAGTCACCACGGACGAGCCGTGAAAGTCCACCCCAGGAGACCAGACCCAAGAAGAGAGCCAAGAAAAGAACGCCCTTGCTTCCAAAGTGATATCCCAGAACTGAACCGATAACGAGAGTCGGGATAGTGATGATGAAGTCAACGAGGCGCATCAATGAGGCATCGATGACGCCACGGTAGAAACCAGCAATCGCACCCACAACAATTCCGAAGAATCCAGCAACCATGCCGATAACGACCATGACCTCAACAGAGCGTTCGGCTCCCCGCATTACCAAGGCAAAATAGTCACGACCAAGATCATCTTGGCCGAAGGGATGGTCACCAAGCCCAAAATTCTTTCCCGGAATGAGGTCGAGCGTTGGACAACCAGGAAGCTCAATCGAACATCCCTGGGTGCGCAAATTAGGAATATCGGTGATCTTGTACTTCCACCAACCGCCGTAGCCAATTCCAAAGATTTTGAAGCCGAGCGTGCTAAAGACGAAGATCAGCAGTGAGAGGAGAACAATGAGCGAGATCATCGCCCCGCGGTGTCGGAAGAAACGCTTGCGAACGATCTGACCCTGGCTTAGCCCTTCGGTCTCCTTGTTGAAGATATCTGCATCTGGATCAACTTCAACTAATTCAGCGCGGCGACCAAAAATATTGCGGATATTCATTATTTCTTACCTACCACTCTGATCCGAGGATCCAACGCTGAATAGAGAAGATCTGCCACTAAATTGGCCATAATTACCAGTGAGGCCGTGAATAGAAATACTCCCATAAGGAGATTGAGATCTTGATTGTGCACCGCAAGGTTAAATTGGGTTCCCATTCCGCGCCATCCAAAGACATTCTCAGTGATGATCGCACCGCCCAAAATTGAAGCGGTATCCACAACAAGAATGGTTGTGATTGGAATTAATGTATTTCGGAAGGCATGGCGCATAATCACCGTGCGCTCCGGTAGCCCCTTGGCCCGCGCGGTTCGTATGTAATCCTGATTCATAACTTCTAGCATGGTTCCGCGCGAGTACCTGATATAGCCGGCCATTGTGATCAACACGAGAGCGATGGTTGGAAGGACGAGGTGGAGCACCGTGTCGAGCGAGGAGAACCAGAAATTTCCACTCGGCAACAAATTGTTTGATTGGCTGATGGTCGGGATAGGTCGCTGATGAATAGCATCAGTGTTGACGTAAGGAACCCAGGTCTTCATCAGTTTATCGATGATGAAAAGTATTCCCACGAAGATTGATGTGATCACACTGGTTCGTACGACTGGCCTACGATCAATCTTTGCAAAGATATAAGAAACCCCAATTGCAATAGCCAGCGTCACAACTAACATCACCAGGATCGTCGAAAGACTTGCATACTTCTTCAAGAAGTACTCGACTGGGAAGTAGACGATGAAGCCGATCGCCACAACAGTAAGTGAAGAACGCAGCGCAGGTTTATTTGATAAACCTGTAGAGATATACGTGATACCCACTGCGATACCGCCGCCTAAAACGAGCATCATTATTGGCCCGAGTCCAGGGTGCGTCAGCCATTTGGTTACGCTGAGTAGCGCTAAGAGGGCGCTCGTTGCCGCGCCAGATATCGCAAATATCGCAATCACGCGCTGGCGGGTGCCGCTAATCAGCGCCGCCCAGAAAAAGCCCGAAACCACAGAGGCGGAAAGAATCCAGATTGGGGCGATTCTTCCGTCGAGAAGGAAGTTATTGAAACTGATCGCTAGGTATGCCTTCAAAAGAACGGCAACCCAGAAGATCGGCAGCGAATACATAAGGAATGCGAAGAAGGTCATCGCATAGTCGAAACGCGTATATTGGCGGAGCGCCGAAACAATTCCAAAACCGATTCCGATCAGGATGGCAAGAATGAAAGAGAGCGTGATAAGTCGAATCGTGATCGGGATCGCATTTGAAATTGCGGTACTGACCGGGGTGTGATCTCGAGTCAATCCCAGATCGATATTTCCGGTAAAAAACTTACCTATGCCTTTGAGCCAGATGAAATATCGAGCAGGAGGCGGGACATTTAAATGAAGTTCGCGAATCAGCGCAAGTAATTTCTGATGTGCCTGCGGTGTAGTGCTCCCCCGCAACCCTTCGGTGGGGTCTCCAGCATAAGCGGCAGCGTTATAGATCAGAAAGCTTGATCCGAAAAGAATCACAAACATAGCCGCGATACGCCGACCGATATAGGCGAACATGAAACCCTCTGTTCTACTTTGATATTTTGAAAAACGTAACTATTAAATAAAGCTCAGATTTTAAAAGAAGTGGTGCTGGAAATAATCCAGCACCACTTCTCAATCCCCTTACAGGGTGTACTACTGACGAGCGAACTTACTATCCGCTCAGTTTCTTAAGAAGTGGCTAAAGACCGCTTCTTAGAAGTGCCACTTCCAGAAATTCCAGAAGAGGCTTGGTGACAATGGAGCCGGAACGACGCCAGAAAGTGCTGAATTGTATGCAGTCACATTTGGGTTCTGGAAGATACCCAAGAAGAATGCATCCTTTGCAACAGCTTGCTCCATCAAAATACGGTAACGAGTGATCGTAGCCTGAGGGAGTGAGGTCTTCTGCAACAACTCACATGTGTGGTTGATGATCGGATCATTGATACCGGTGTAGTTAGAGCCGCCGCCATCTTGGAAGATTCCGCAAGCTTGGGCATCCTGAGGGTTTGCAGTCTGATCGAAGATGAAGAAGTGAGCGTCGTACTGAGTCGCCGTCAACTTTCCACCCCAACCAGCTGTAGCAGGTGCTGTTACCTTGAAACCGACCTTGGCTTCTGCGGCAATGATCAAAGCTGCCTCAGAGGTACGGCGCGTGTTTCCAGGTGAACCCCAAAGCAGGTTGATTGCAATTGGAGTTGCACTACCAGCAGTTGGGTAATACTTCTTCACCAAACGCAGAGCCTGCGCGGTGCGAGAAGCTTGGGTTCCTGCGTTGTATGCGGCCATACCGTTAACGGCTGCTGAGTGGCCGTATTCAGGGTTTCCAGGAAGGTTGATGACAGATCCAAGAACTACAGCATCTGGGTTGATTGGCTGTACCAACTTGGAGACGATGTCTGCACGAGGGTAAGCAAGCAAGAATGCTTTACGAAGATCTGCAGCCTTCTGGCCACCTGACCAAGCAAATGGGCCGGTGTATGTGTCCGCACCGCTTGATGCAACACGGAGCTCAATGTGTTCGAATGCAAGTGAGCTTGTGGTCAAGACCGTAGCGGTCTTGATTGCCTTGAGCTGTGCAACGGCGTCAGCTGTTGGTTGGCCTTGGTATACATCTGCATCGCCATTAGCGAGTGCTTGTGCTGAAGGTGAACCGTCAGCGATACCTTGCTTGATAACCAAAGTGGTGATGCCTGAAAGCGCTGGGCCTGAGTTGTAGTTAGAGCTTGCGACCAAAGTGATCTGGCTGCTATCTACAGACTTGAGGCGATAAGCGCCGTTATTAACGAGCAGCAATGGATTGGTTGAGCTATCAACAGTGGTGAAGTTGTAGCTGTTGCTCCATACCTTGCCCATTGCAAGAAGTGCCTTGGTGTTCTTTGAGGTCACATCAGAAACGAACTTCGCGCTTGCTGCTGAGCCTTCTGCGACTGTACCAAGAGAGGTCTTTCCTGCTGCCAACTCTTCGAGAGCGTGGACAGACATTGGCTCGATGCCAGGACCGTTGAGGAGATAATCAGGAATCTGTGAGTCATACTTGAAAGTGATGCTCATCTGGTTAGCGCTGAGGGTTGGAATCCCAGCGATATGTGCATCGTAAACGCCACCATAGTTAACGGAGTTAAATGCTCCGCCGGTTGCGCCAGCTGGATCTCCGAGACCTGCAGCCTTTGAATAGTCAGAGCTGGTGGTCACGTGCGACAGAAGCAGATCAGCAGCGGTGATTGGAACACCATCTGACCAGACGCGTCCTGGAGCAATTGTGTATGTGACTTCAAAGTCGGTAGGAAGGTTCTTAGTGATCTTCCAAGAAGCGAGTGTTGGATTTGGAACGATGTTCAACTTGTCATCGTAATAAAACATTGGAGAACCTGTGAGGTACTGAACGTCTCCGTTGATAACGATATTCGTATCAGGGGTGATGTTGTTGTACGAGGTAAAGGTGTTGCTCTCGATTGCGACGACGGTGCTACGGGTATCAGCGTGGGCTGGCACTGCAACAAAGCCGATAAGCGCAACTGACGCCGCGGAAACTACCGCGACGAGAGAACGCGTCTTAAGGCGTGCTTTCATGTTTTCTCCTTAATCGGTGCGCTGACTAATGCCGCCTAGTTTTTGACTATGGCGATACCAGCCTGCACGAGGGGTACCAAGTGGAGGTTATCTTGCCCTATTTGTCGGGTTTTATTCAATAGAGTTGCGCCATGGCAGATAACAATCAGGCTACAAATCTCTTCTCTTTCCGCGAAGAGGCGCGCCTGGCGGGCTCACTTGGCCGCACTGGGGTTATTTCCACTCCTCATGGTGAGATCCAAACCCCGGCATTTATCCCGGTTGGGACTAAGGCCACCATCAAGGGGGTATTACCAGAGTCGATCAAGGATCTGGGCGGGCAAGCCGTGCTGGCCAATGCCTATCACCTCTATTTACAGCCTGGCCCCGCCATCGTTGATGAGGCAGGTGGCCTGGGCTCCTTTATGAACTGGGACGGTCCTACCTTTACCGATAGCGGCGGTTTCCAGGTCCTCTCCCTCGGGGTGGGCTTCAAGAAAGTAATCGCCATGGATACCGAGACATTTAGATCCGATGAGGTTATTGCCGAGAAGAAAGAGCGCCTAGCGCACGTTGATGACGATGGCGTCACCTTTAAATCCCACCTGGACGGGTCGATGCATCGCTTTACCCCCGAAATCTCAATGCAGGTCCAGCACCAGTTAGGCGCAGACATCATCTTCGCCTTCGACGAATGCACCACCCTGCACAACACTCGGGGATATCAGGAGCGCTCTTTGGAGCGGACCCGGCTCTGGGCTCAGCGCTGCTTAGTGGAGCATGGTCGATTAACTACTGAGCGCTCCCATCGCCCTTACCAAGCGCTCTTCGGGGTGCTCCAAGGGGCTCAATATGAGGATTTACGCCGTAAAGCCGCCAAGGACCTCTCCAACCTCAACGCTGAGGGGGTCTCCTTCGATGGATTCGGTCTCGGTGGAGCGCTCGATAAGGAGAAGCTAGGAACCATCATCGGTTGGATGACCGAAGAGCTCCCCCGCGATAAGCCGCGACATCTCTTGGGGATCGGCGAACCAGATGACCTCTTTATCGGCGTTGAAAATGGAGCCGATACCTTTGACTGCGTTGCGCCCAGCCGACAGGCGCGAACAAGCGCGGTCTTTACTCGCAATGGCCGGGTGAATTTGAGCAACTCAAAATATCAACGCCAATTTGCCCCGATTGATGCAGAGTGCGACTGCTATACATGCTCTCATTACACCGCCGCCTACATCGCCCACCTCTTCCGCTCTAAAGAGATGGTCGCTGGAACTTTAGCGACGATTCACAACGAGAGATTTATCGTTCGTCTCGTCGATCAAATGCGAGAATCAATTACCCGTGGCGATTTCTTAGAATTCAAACGCGATTTTCTCGGCCGTTTCTACGTCGGCAGCCCTAAACGTCAGGCGACTTGAAAAGAACGCTTCGACAAGCCCATCCAGTAACCATCAATGGTCGTTTCGGGCGCGGCATCAGCCTGAGTAGCCGTACCGAGTGTGATGAAAATCGGGGCAAAGTGCTCGACCGTAGGGTGAGCGTATGGCATGCCAGGCGCAAGTGATTTGTAGTTCATCAACTCATCCACCGCACCGCGACTCAAAACTTCTTGCGCCCAGAGATCAAATTCAACGCTCCACCCTGGGGGCGTTGCATCGATGCTGAAATCGCGCAAGAAAGGCAGTCCATGTGTCATGAACCCACTTCCAATAATCAAAACACCCTCTTCGCGAAGCGGAGCCAGCTTCTTGCCAATCGCAAATAATTTTTCTGGATCATGAGTTGGAATTGACATCTGCAAGACTGGAATATCCGCGTTCGGAAACATTTTAAGGAGCGGAATATATGCGCCATGATCCAGGCCCCGACCTGGTTGTTCGGCAACCGGTTCGTTCATCAAGGCCTTTATCCGCGCTGCTAGATCTGGTGCACCAGGTGCGCGATATTGCAGATTGTAAAACCGAGGAGCGAATCCCCCGAAGTCATAAATGAGTGGAGTGGCTCCTGATGTTGATCCCAGTGTCAGCGGCGCTGATTCCCAGTGTGCACTGACAACCAAGATCGCGGTAGGGCGTCTTAGCTCATCTCCCCATGCCGACAACTGCGAGCTCCACAATGGATCATCAAGCAGGGGTGGCGCACCATGACCGATATAAAGTGCGGGCGTTAGTGACATAAATAAATCTTAGCAGATGGTTGAATATTCAACTAATTATCTAGAGGTGCGGGCAATGCGTTCACGGGCGACTTCTTGGCTCGGCGACTCTTTCCCGAGCGCCAAACTGAGTAACTTGAGAAGTCGGGCGCAGATCCAGCGCCAACTGCGATTCACTGGTTTTAGCCCCAATATTGTCTGTTGGGCAGGAGTCAGGGTTGAGATCGCACTCTTGGCGAGCACAAGATAAAAGATAAGAGCAGAAATTCCCAGTGGTGGTTTCAAAATAAATTTAACTACCTCTGCGGTTGCAGCGCTTGGCGCTAAATCTGAAACCAAAAATTCATCCATCGTCGCTTTAAGTTCCGCCACCGATCGCGGTGCTTCTTTTAGCCCTAACCCTAAAGCGCTCTGACTCCACTCGCGCACATAGGCATCGGCCCCTTCATCAATGGGATAGCCAAATGCTTGATGTGCCGCCAAAAAAGAATCGGTAAAGGCACAATGCACCCACAACAGATATCTGGGATCTGCTGCGCGATAGCTCTTCACCTCGCCAGACTTACTCTGGAAATCGCCTTTGACATGCGCGTGCATCGCATTAACGCGCGCTGCTTCGTTGGCGATCGCTTCGATCGAGCCAAAAGTCGTGATCGTTAGCCAGCGCGAAGTTCCCGCAAGCCTGCCAAGCGGATCGGTTTCATAGCGCGAATGTTGACTCACTCCAGTGAGCGCTGCTGGGTGCGCTGCTTGCAATAAAAGCGCGCGAATACCTCCGACCAGTGTGGCCACCGTTCCGTGGACCTGCCAGACAGCGCTACCCGGTCCAAAGAGTCCCGCTCCCTCACCGTGCGCTATAAGTTTTACCCAGTCAGGTCTGCCATCAGGCGACCCGGAAACGATCTGCCTAAAGCGATTTGCAACTCTCTCTTTCATGATTTATGGCTTTCTATTGCTATGCGCCGATTGCTTCTCGCAATTGATTAGCATGATCGACGGGGTGGTTGCTGTAGACGCGCAACCAATCTTCTAGTGTGAAATTTCCGCGTTCGCTGTGAATCGCGAATTTGGAAAGATCGCTTTCATTTAAATTATTCAATATTTCTAGCGAAGAGGCGCGTGATGCTTGATAAAGCGCAAAGGAGTTTTCAATAGGAAATTTTCGATATCCGAGGGCTTCGCACTCCGACCAGGCATTCTCGTCATATCCCAATATCTGCGTACCGGGCTCGGCCAAGATACGGCGCAGACGGGCGGCGGATTGTGATTCGCTATCGGCCATATGGTGAACTATTTGGCGCGGAGTCCAGCCGGCGTAATCCGCTTTATCAATATTTTCGGGTGTAATTAAAGCGACGGCCGCTACAAAAGCGGCCGTCGAATTTGAATAACTTTGGGCATAATCTTTTAAGGTCATGCCCAAATTCTACTGAGGTTAGAGGTTTTCTTCCTGATAGTAATTCTTCCAAACCAAGCGATGAATCTTGATCTTGTAAGGAAGCTTATTAACTATCGGAATCAAAGGCATGATAATCAATCCGAGCGAGAGCGCTCCCATGATCACCATGATCCACGCATCAGCATTTGCCCCGAAAGGATGGCTGTCCCCATTGTTAAATGGAGGAATCTGATACCAGAACGAGTACAGCCAGAGCCAGGCCTGACCCGGGTAGCGACCGGTTTCGTTCATCATTCCCCATGTTGAACCTTGGAGATTCGAAGCGGTGCTCTTGTCGTTGAAATAAGAGCCATCTCCGAGGAAGAGAGTCTGCTTGGTGTTATCGGTTTGGAAGTAATTTCCTTGAGATAACAGTGCGCCATCTAGAGAACCAGCCTGAGCCATCGTGAGCAATCCCGCTGCTAACTCTGGAACTGGTCCATAATTTCCTGCTGGAACCTTGGCCTGATCTTGATTGACCTTGGTCAGTGCATTGTCATAGTTGGTAGCCCAAGTTGACTGTGTCTTTGCATCGGATGCTTGCCACGTTTTGAGTGCATCTGCAACCGGGGCTGCATTTGAGACTGTTGTTAGCGGTGTGATTACAAAATCATTCACCGTATCAACCGGGTGGGTGACGCCTAATAATTTTGCTAGGTACAGCGGTCCGAGGTTAACTCCGTCAGATGCCTTGTTATAAGGAGCGCCATAACCTCCAGTTCCACTTGAACCAGCAAGTTCCTGGACCGAAGTGGCGTAAAAATCTGCAGGTGCTGCAGTAGCCCACTCTTTGAAAGTAACTTGCTTCTCATCGGGAGACCCGAAGAGTGTGGAGAGTGCAGCAACGACAATGGCAACTATTACAACGGCTACTACTCCCTCTTTGATGAGGTCATAGCGACGAGTTCTGCCACCCCAAGGTGCCGATTCGAGTTCGGCGCGACGATCGCTCATTTCCGCTCTCCCAATTCTTTGTTAAATGCATCGATCGGTGGAACAACGCCTTTAGCTCGAACCAGCAAAACGTGAATCAAGGTGATGATTCCGATGATGACAGGTAGGAAGGCAACATGCAGCAGAAGCATCTGCCCGAAATTTGTGACGGTGAATCGTGAACCGATGCCCACCGAGTTAAAGCCATCTTTTGCTTCATACGAGATCCATTGCGAGTCAAAATTTGACTGAACAAGATAGCCAGTGAAAGCCGTTGCAATCGAGCCTACGAAGGCGAGCGCACCGGTGATCCAGGTGAGCATTCTGCGGCCGCGCCAAGCGGCCATCCAGAACTTGCCCCAAAGGTGCACCACCATAAAGACGAAGAAGAATTGCACCGACCAGAAGTGCAAGCTGTTGACGAAGTGGCCAACGTTTGAACCGTGGTACCAGCTGGCACCCTCAAAGGAGAGCCACAAACCTGTGGCGATAATCAATCCAAGGGAGGCCAAAGTGGCTACCCCGAAGAGGTAAATCCACGAGGCTACGTAGGCAGGTTGCGTGTCCGGCAAGAGTTTCTCGACCGGCAAATTCTTCTGCCAGCCCTTGCGGAGTTTGGTAACCCACATCTCTTTTTCGGTACTGGTGCTCATTTTTGACCCTTCTTCTTATTGCCAGGAAATGGAAGGAAGAGGGCCAGTCCAAAGAGGACCAGCATGCCGAGGACGACGATGAGGTTCGTGATAGATATTTGGAACCAGCCGAGGTGAATGTAAACAGCTCGCAGGTTCATGAAGTGATCGAAGATACCCATAGCGGAAACTTAGATTAATCACAGTATTTTTACGAGGAAAATGTAAGGATTAGCCCTCAAGATAATTTACCTAGGACAAGGACTGAGTGCTACCACTACTGATAGAGTGCTGACTAAGCAAGATAAAGACGTGGAGTGATAATGACTGATATAACGATCATGCAGCGTGAGCTCACCCCTTTTGAGCACTTGGTTCTTGATCTTCTCTGCAAAGGCCTCTCCAATGTTGCCATTGCACAAGAGACGGCCCACACCGAAAAAGTAATTGAAAATACCGTCTCACGATCTGCCCGCGTATTTGGAATTACCTCCGACGGCGACACCAATGTCCGCGTACTACTCGCCCTGGCCTATCGCACCCACTTTGGGGATGCCGCCTTCGAATCCTTCGGGCTACCGTGTCAGCACTTGCAGCCGGGAGCAGATGGAAAGATGTATTGCGCCCGCCACGTCGAATAACATTCCGTAACTACCGAGTAAAAGGACAACCATGAAAGCTCTCTTCTCGATCTTCTTCGTCGTACATTTGCTCGCAATCGCTGGAATGGTGATTCTGCTTCTTATGCAAGGGGGAAAGGCGGTCAAGGCTCTACCTAAAGGCTTCATCCATGCTGGCTTCACTGCGCTTGTTGCAGGATTGGCGATGGTTGGAATTCGCCCCGCCCTCCATCACCGCAACGCAGCCCAATACCTGACCTTCAACTATGGAACGATCGCCGCCAAGTTAGTTGTGCTCGTCATCATTCTCGTAATTGCATTTAAGAATGCAAAGGCTGCAAGTATCTCCAGAGCTACTTGGGTCACGCTTCTCGGTTTAATAGTGATCAATATCGGACTGGCTGGATCTCTTAAGTAAAGTGGAGAAAATCTCCTCCACAGTCCGCCCGCTTGAAATAGGCGACAAGCAACGTTGGCTTGAACTTTGGAATGGTTACTTAACCTTCTATGAAACGACGCTCACCAGTGAAATCACTGAATTGACTTGGGAAAGACTGAATGATCCTAGCTTTGATATAAATGGGATCGTCGCCCTTGTAGATGGGCAAGTAATGGGCTTCGCGCATTTTCTCTTCCGCCCCTCAACCTGGGCTGTGAGCGGTTACTGCTACCTTGAAGACTTATTTGTTGATCCATCAATTCGTGGAGCTGGCGCCGGGCGGTCACTCATCGACGCGGTGATAGTGGCCGCCCGTGCCAAGAAGTCGGGGCGGGTTTACTGGACAACCAAAGAGAGCAATACACAAGCCCGCGTCTTATATGACTCGTATTCG
>CAIZKO010000123.1 GCA_903933585.1 uncultured Actinomycetes bacterium | reverse complement strand
TCTAGGGCAACGGATGATTCTGAACTCTTTGCAGAATTATCGGAGTGAGTCTTAGGTCCGACAAATCTGAACAATATCCAAACGAGTAGCGCAAAAAAAACCATCATCGCGATCATTCCAAGTATGTGATAGCCGGCTCCGGATCCATAACCGTCCATCATTCCTCGACCATTGTCATTCCAGTCCATGCCAATCCTCGCCTTCTTCGCAGTGCTTTTGCACGCTTCACCTAATACGTTACTCCACTCTTCGCCGAGTTGTTCGTTATGTGGCTACTCACCATCCCCACAGGCAACTATCATGAAAATCAACCAATAATTAATAGCCCAACAGCAAAGACCGCATAGAGAGTTCCCACTGCAGCGATCCGCAATGGAGTGAAACGCTTACTCTTTAATAGGAAGAGTAAATAAAAGACCGCTGCAATTGTCACCACTCCGGAGAGTTTCAGGGCGGAATCAAATTTCCAGGGAGTAAATAGAATTCCTAGACCAGATGGGACCGTTGCTTGAACCATCATTGAGCCACTGATATTTGCCAGCGCCAAAGAAGTCTTCCCTTGTCGAATCCAAATAATTGCATTCATTACCTCTGGTAGCTCAGTGGCGACCGGCGAAAGCAGCAATGCGGTCACTGTTGCTGAAATTCCAAAGGCAGGTCCCGCCCATTCCAATTGGCTCACAAATAATTGTGAAGCCACAAAGATCACCGTCAGACTTACAAGGGTCTGCAGCGCGACCGCCCAACCCGACGGAGTGAGTCTCTTCGGTTGTAGCCGCAGCGGCTCTAAATCAGCATCGGTGTGCTTTTCAGTATCTGCGCGCATCTCTTTAATGAAGTAAGCAACATACGCGGCGAAGAAGAGGAGCCCAAGCCCAGGCTTCCAGGAGAATGCCACCAGTCCCAGGGCAACCTTGAAAGCGAAGATTCCTAAGAACCACTGCTGATCTTTTGGAAGCTGACTGAGATCAACACCTTGCATGGGGTGCAATCCCCGCTTCTTCCGGAGCAACATAAAGCCGCTGACACCATATGCGATGGTGGCGAGAGCTAAAGGGCCACCCATCGCCGCTCCAACGCCAATGTCTTTAGAACTGACTCCGTGGCGCATAGTTACTGCGACCAGCGTGACAATGCTTTCGGGAAGGGCGGTGCCGATCGCCGCCAAGATTGTGCCAATTGCCAAGGTGCCCATGTTGAGGCGAACGCCGAGCCATTCAACGGCATTGACGAAGAATTCACAGGCCAAATAGATGATGACTGCGCAGGCAAGGAGCGCGAAAACGTGCAGAACCATCTATAAGCAACCTTTCTAGATGAAGATCAGGAAGTGCTACTTAGTCTCTATCTCGCCGATCAATTTAAATTCACTCGCGCCTAATTGGCCCTGCTTTGTGTATAGCTCTAACTTGGCGCGGGTATCTGCAATATCTAAATTACGCATAGTTAATTGGCCAATCCGGTCTGTCGGACCGAAAGCCGAATTCTCATTGCGCTCCATGGAGAGTTTTTCAGGGTGGTAGCTAAGTCCAGGACCAGTTGTATTGATGATCGAGAAGTCATCACCGCGACGCAGCCGAATTGTGACTGTGCCAGTGACGGCGGATGCAACCCAGCGGGTAAGTGATTCGCGCAGCATCAATGATTGCGGATCAAACCAACGACCCTCGTAGAGCAAGCGACCCAGGCGACGACCTTCGGCGTGATAGTTCGCGATGGTGTCTTCGTTATGGATTGCAGAGATCAAACGTTCGTACGCGATAAAGAGCAGCGCCATTCCTGGTGCTTCATAAATACCACGCGACTTCGCTTCGATAATTCTATTTTCGATCTGATCGGCCATACCAAGTCCGTGACGACCTCCAACGGCATTGGCTTCGCGCATCAGTTCCACGGAATCGGCAAAGGTCTTACCGTTGATGGAAACCGGGCGACCTTGGGAAAATTCGACAGTTACATCTTCAGAATTGATAATAACGGTGGGATCCCAGAACTTAACTCCCATAATCGGATCAACGATTTCAATCGATGCATCGAGCTCTTCCAGGTTCTTCGCCTCATGCGTGGCGCCCAATATGTTGGCATCAGTGGAGTAAGCCTTCTCGGCGCTATCGCGATAAGGAAAATTGCGTGCAACCAACCATTCCGACATCTCTTTGCGGCCACCGAGTTCGGTGACGAAATCTTCATCGAGCCAAGGCTTATAAATACGCAGCGCAGGATTAGCAAGTAATCCATAACGGTAGAAGCGTTCGATGTCGTTTCCTTTATACGTCGAACCATCGCCCCAGATCGAACAATCATCTTGCAACATGGCGCGCACGAGCAGGGTGCCAGTAACCGCGCGACCCAAGGGAGTTGTGTTGAAATATTGTTTTCCGCCGGAACGGATATGGAAAGCGCCGCAAGCGATCGCGGCCAGGCCTTCTTCAACGAGTGCTAATTTGCAATCAATCAGCCGCGCATTCTCAGCGCCGTAAGCAATCGCACGACCCGGAATCGAATCGATATCAGTTTCATCATATTGACCAAGGTCGGCGGTGTAAGTGAAAGGAACCGCGCCCTTCTCGCGCATCCAGGCAACAGCGACAGAGGTATCGAGCCCGCCTGAGAAGGCGATTCCTACCTTTTCCCCGAGGGGCAACTTTGCGAGGACTTTAGACATGGGGTGAGCCTACCTGCCCCATTATTCTCAGCCAAAAATAAGGAGAAAGGGCTGGAATTTGAAAATTGGTGACTTAATCTAAGCCTCATGACTATCTCCAAAAAGAATTCTCTCCTCGCTCTTGCCACCGTCGCTCTCCTAGCAATAAGCGTGCTGCCGGCAAGCGCTGCGACCAAGTCGAATTCAGCTGCTCCCAAGCCCACCATTACTTCGGCACCTCGTGCAGGTGGCTTTGGCGGCGGTGCCAACAATCCCGCCTTTGCAAAGTACCAAGCCTGCTTGGCAAAAGCTGGAATCAAACTTCCTGGATTCGGAGGCGGCCGCGGCTTTGGAACTCCAGGAACTCGTCCGACTGGCACGCCTCCGACTGGAGCTCCAACTGGTGGTGCACCACGTCCCCGTCCAACTTTCTCAATGACCCCTGCTCAACAAAAGGCATTTGCAGCATGCGCCGCACTGCGTCCATCATTCGGTGGATTCGGTCGTGGTGATGCAACTGGTGCACCAACGGGTGGTACTCCAAATGGTAAATCAGGTGGCATTGCACCTAAGGGCGGTGGCATTGCACCTAAGACCGGAACCAGCTCTGCTTACATCGCCTGCCTCAACAGCCATGGACTTCCCGTTAAGACCGCTGCAGAGATCGCTGGTCTCGATAATCAAAATACCAAGGTAATTGCCGCTGAAAAGGCATGCGCCGGTAAATAATTAACGAAAGTGCTGTAGATCGATCTCATCGATCCACGCGTTATAGCCAAAGTATTTCCGCACCACGATATGGATTGTTAAATTATCGTGGTGCGGAAGATCCAAACGGTCGATGACTCCGGCAGCGCTGCTGGCATCAGTTCTTAAGAGCACCCAGAATCCGCAATCAGATATCCGGGCAAAGAAATCACCACCTCGTAAACCGCTACTTATTGCAAAGGCAATTTCTATCAACGCCTCTTGAAGAGTTGCGACTGATGCAAATGCCGAAGGAGCGAGAGCGAGCGCCACGATCGTAAGTTCGCGACCTTCACGCCCCGCCGTTGCAATCTCGCGTTTGAGATTCTCGTGAAAGAGGGCAGGCGCCATGCTGGCAGTGAGTGAATCGGCGCTGCCATCGCTCTGGAATTCGACATCTCGTAGGTCAAAATCGGCCATTTCGTAAGATTACTTGTATACCCTTCTCATGTGGGCATCAGTGATCAACTTTTTGAGCGCAGTCGCAAGATTGCAGTCAATGCCTTGCGCCTCGAATCAGTCATACTGCTTGCACTTATTCTCTATCTGGCGCTTCTTGCCGCATTCCGCACCAAACCTCTTAGCGCTCCACTCGCGCTCGCCGGGGATTTCATCGCTCTAGCATTGGGAGCTATTGGACTCTTCGCCTGTTCGGTTAGTTATAAGAATGGAAAGTCCTGGGGGCGAGCTCCTGCAGTCCTGGCTAATTTGATCGCGCTCGGCGTCGCTTACTTCATGCTCTCTGGAAAGTTTTACATTGGTGCTTATCCGCTGGGCTTGCTCGCGATCTTTACTACCGCGGTATGCGTCTTGGGATATCGCGAATAATCACCACTCAATAATTTCGCGCTCTTCCCATAAAAAACCCGTCTTATCCTCTGCTGGATTGAACTTTCGTGTCGCTAACCAGAGCGCGGTATCGGCTCCCTCTGCAATCAAGAGGGGAGCATCCGGACCACCCATATCGGTCCTCGTATGATTAGGGCAGATGGCATCCACTAGCAGACCGCGTGCACCATGGCCGGTCTCAAAGGCGAGATTTCGCACCAGAGCATTCACCCCGGCCTTGCTCACTCGATAAGGAACTAGCCCTCCCGCATTTCCAGGTCCTGACATGCGCCCCAAGCAGGCGCTAAAGGCGATGATCCGACCCTGGCGCGCCTCTGCCATTGCCGCTCCCAAAATATTGATGATGGTGAATGTCGAATCTAGGTTAATTGCCATGACTCGGCGCCATTCTGCGTCAGTAGTGCGCAAGGTCTTCGACATCTTCGCACTCATCACCCCGTGGGCCAGAATTAATATCTCTGGAGCTCCATACGTTGCCAGGATCTCAGCGAAAACTACGCGAGTAGCACCTTGATCTTCTAAATCCACCGCTCGAAAATCAGCTCCTATGTCAGCAGCGACCGCCGCCAGTCGATCTGGATCCTTCGCGACCAAGAGGACGCTGTGGCCAGATTTAATCAACTCTGTGGCGCAATACAGCCCCAAACCTCTGCTTCCGCCTGTAACGACAACTAAACTCATAAACCCCAGCGTAGAGCCCTACCTCACATCCCGCCTGAGGAGCGCTCTCAGCCAGGGCTATTAAGATTCATCCGTACCTGATCTGCATTTCGAAGCGAAAGAGAGCGCCAGTGTCGGCATCGAATACCCCAGCAAATCATTTTGGTGGTTCCTTTGGACCTAATGAATGGCTCGTCGACGAGATGTATGAGCGATACCTGCAAGATCCTTCGTCGGTAGATAAAGCCTGGTGGGATTTCTTCGCTGATTACACACCACCAACGCAGAGCGCGCATGCTCCAGCAGTGGCCACTATGCCGCAAGCCGGCGTTCCCCCAATTCCTAAATCTTCTACATCGACAACTCCCCCGGTTGTTCCAACCGCAGCACAGGTAGTTGCACCGACTCCAGTAGCACCGGCAACACCGCAACCAACTCCGGTTGTGCAAGCCCCACAAATATCTTCAACGATTACCCCAGCCGATCCCGTGGTAAAACCAATCCCAACTTTGGTCACACCAGGTGCTGCAACACTTGAACCAATTCGCGGAGTATCTGCCCGTGTAGTTCAGAGCATGGAAGCATCGCTCAGCGTCCCTACCGCAACCAGCGTTCGCGCGATTCCCGCCAAACTCATGATCGACAACCGCACCGTAATCAACAACCACCTGGCACGCGCTCGCGGTGGCAAAGTTTCCTTCACGCATCTCATCGGATACGCGATGATCAAGGCGCTGCGCGCGATGCCAGAGATGAATACATTTTTTGGTGAACTCGATGGCAAGCCTGCCCTCGGTCGCCCCGAACATATCAATCTAGGAATCGCAATTGACTTGGCGAAGCCCGATGGTTCGCGCCAACTCTTGGTCCCATCTATTAAGGGCTGCGAAGATTTGGACTTTGCGCAGTTCTGGGCTTCCTATGAAGAGACCGTTCGCAAGGCGCGCACCGGCACATTGACCGTGGAAGATCATGCGGGCACGACTGTTTCACTTACCAATCCCGGAACACTTGGAACGGTGCATTCGGTCCCCCGCTTAGTTCAAGGCCAAGGTTTGATTCTCGGTGTTGGAGCTATGGATTACCCAGCAGAGTTCCAAGGCGCTAGCGAAGAGACGCTGACCAACTTAGCTATTTCAAAGACCATCACCCTGACCAGCACCTATGACCACCGCGTTATTCAAGGGGCTCAATCTGGCGATTTCCTGCGCCGCATCCACGAACTCATACTCGGTTCCGAACACTTTTACGACGAGATCTTCGCGGCACTTCGTATTCCGTACGAGCCAATTCGCTGGACCGTTGACTTCCAATTCTCAAAAGAGGATCAGATCAGCAAGACCGCTCGCGTTCAGCAGCTGATTGATGCCTACCGCACCTTCGGTCATTTAATGGCGGATACCGATCCACTTCGCTATCGCCAACGCAGCCACCCCGACCTCGATGTTGTAAATCATGGGCTTTCGCTCTGGGATCTGGATCGCGAATTTGCGACTGGCGGATTCGGTGGCAAGCCATTTATGAAATTGCGCCGCATCCTCGGCATCTTGCGTGACTCTTACTGTCGCTCTGTTGGCGTGGAGTACATGTACATGGAGAATCCGCTCGAGCGTAAGTGGATGCAAGAGCATGTCGAAGTCGGTGCTCCACGCACTCCCCGCGAAGAGCAACTGCGTATCTTGCGCAAGCTCAACTCCGCCGAAGCCTTTGAATCATTTTTGCAGACCAAGTACGTGGGACAGAAGCGCTTCTCGCTCGAAGGTGGAGAATCCCTTATCCCATTGCTCGATGCGATCCTCGATAGTTCTGCCAAGAGCGGAATGGAAGAAGTTTGCATCGGTATGCCACACCGCGGGCGGCTCAATGTCTTGGCGAATATCGGTGGCAAGTCTTATGGTCAGATCTTCCAAGAGTTTGAAGGGCATTACGCCGAGAATTCAGTCCAAGGTACCGGTGACGTTAAATATCACCTCGGAACCAAGGGCATCTTCAAGGCGGATTCTGGTGAGACCACCAAGATCTATCTCGCGGCAAACCCTTCACACCTCGAAGCCGTGAACCCAGTCTTAGAAGGAATCGTCCGCGCCAAGCAAGATATCAAGGGTGTGCACGAGGCGTATGACGTCCTGCCAATTCTCGTCCATGGCGACGCTGCTTTTGCAGGTCAAGGCGTTGTCTCCGAGACGCTCAACCTTTCACAACTCAAGGGATATCGCACCGGTGGAACTATCCACATAGTTGCCAACAACCAAGTTGGATTTACTACATCTCCACATGCAGCTCGTTCATCCACGTATTCGACTGATATCGCCAAGATGATTCAGGCACCGGTCTTCCACGTCAACGGGGATGATCCCGAGTCAGTAGTTCGCGTGGCGCGTCTGGCCTTTGAATATCGCCAAGAGTTCAATAAAGATGTCGTGATCGACATGGTCTGCTACCGCCGCCGCGGTCATAACGAGGGCGATGAGCCAAGTTATACCCAGCCAATGATGTACAAACTCATTGAAGCTAAGCGCAGTACCCGTAAGTTGTATACCGAAGCACTTATTGGTCGTGGAGATATCACGGTCGAGGAGGCCGAAGAGGTCTTGCGCGATTACCAAGCACAACTCGATGCCGTCTATGCCGCAGTTCATAACGTTGAACCAGAACAAGGTTCTACCGCGATCCCAGAAGTTACTGAACCGACCGATTTGCAAACAGGAGTTGCAGAAGCAACGCTCCGTCAGATCGCTGCCACACAAGTTGCTACTCCAGAGGGCTTTGTCATTCATCCTCGCCTAGCACCACAACTTGCAAAGCGCACCGAGATGCTTGATGAAGGAACCGTGGATTGGTCGACTGGTGAACTCCTTGC
>CAIZKO010000122.1 GCA_903933585.1 uncultured Actinomycetes bacterium | reverse complement strand
GAAGGAGATCCATGTATCGATGAGATCCTTGGTGAATACGCCACCGCGGGTCAGGAACTCGTTATCGCGCTCGAGGTTATCGAGTACGGCATCGAGCGAACCTGGTACCTGTGCGATAGATGCTGCTTCCTCTGCGCTAAGTTCGTAGAGATCCTTATCGACAGGAAGCGCTGGCTCAATCTTGTTGATGATTCCATCAAGGCCGGCCATCAACATTGCTGCGAAAGCTAGGTATGGGTTTGATGATGGATCTGGGCAACGGAACTCGATGCGCTTTGCCTTTGGATTGGATCCGGTGATCGGGATACGGATACAAGCCGAACGGTTACGAGCTGAGTAAACAAGGTTTACGGGAGCTTCGTAGCCTGGAACTAGGCGGCGATACGAGTTGACTGTTGGGTTGGTGAATGCGAGAAGTGATGGAGCGTGCTTAAGCAGTCCACCGACATACCAGCGAGCCATATCTGAAAGATCGCCATAACCTTCACCGAAGAAGAGTGGGACGCCATCTTTCCAGAGTGATTGGTGAACGTGCATACCCGAACCGTTATCTCCGAAGAGTGGCTTTGGCATGAAGGTCGCGGTCTTGCCGCCTTCCCAAGCAACGTTCTTAATGATGTACTTGAACTTCATGAGGTCATCACCAGCGTGCAAGATATCGCTGAAGCGATAGTTGATCTCCATCTGACCGGCGGTACCAACTTCATGGTGTGCACGTTCAACTTGGAGTCCAACTTCTTCGAGCTTCATAACCATCTCATCGCGCAGGTCGTTGTACTGATCGGTTGGAGAGACTGGGAAGTATCCGCCCTTGATGCGGGTGCGGTAGCCACGGTTAGGTGTGCCATCTGCATCCTTCTCAATACCGGTGTTCCATGCGCCTTCATAAGAATCAATGTGGTGGAAAGCTTCGTTGATTCCCGTAGAGAAGCGAACTGCGTCAAAGACATAAAACTCTGCTTCTGGCGCGAAGAAGGCGGTATCTGCAATCCCAGTTGAACGCATGAACTCAACGGCCTTGGCAACGATCCCACGTGGATCGCGGCTGTAAGGGGAGTCATCAATTGGGTTGTGAACCGAGAACAAGATTACGAGGGTCTTCTCTTTGCGGAATGGATCCACGAAAGCTGACTCTGGAACGGGAAGCAACTTCATATCCGACTCGTGAATGGCTTGGAAGCCACGGATCGAGGAGCCATCGAACATCAAACCGTCGGTGAAGACTGCCTCGTCGAAGGAGCCAGCGGGGACGTTGAAGTGGTGTTGGATACCAGGAAGGTCGATGAAGCGAACGTCGATGAGTTTTACATCTTCTTTTTTAATAAAGGCAAAAATTTCCGCAGAATTCTTAAACATTGTTCTCCCAATTCAGCCTGATCTGGCCAGATAGTTAAAGGGGGCGAGGCACATCGACGGGCCACGTTATGGGCGCAATGTTACCCTTCAGCCGTGCCAGATCAAGCCGGGTTTAACCGCCGATTCCTCGCCGTCCTGCTGGACTGGTTCATGTGCCTTGGGATTGCCCATCTGATCACCCGGAACCTAGCCGGGGGAGCCCAATTCCTACCCCTGGGGATCTTCTTCGTTGAGGTTGCCCTTTTGACGGCCCTACAAGGAGCGTCGGCGGGTCAACGGCTCCTGCGCCTGCGAGTTGTCGATGCGTCAGACGGTGGTCGAATCTCAATCGGCAGAGTTCTCCGGCGCACCCTATTGATCTGCCTACTTATTCCAGCGATCTTCACAAAAGAGGGCCGGGGTTACCACGATTGGTTTACCAATTCGGTAGTGGTTAAGTCTTAATTACTGCTTGAAATCTCCTCCTATAACTTCCCCGATTGACCAGTTCATTGATTTAACATCGGCGAGGGTGTGGGTGACGGGAGAAATCTGGTGATCATCGGTCTTAACTCGGTAAGTGCTCACCTCTGGGACGTTCTTGAAGGTAACCGCGAAGTCGCAGATATTCCCAGTCGGAAAATTAGTGACTTCGTCGGAATCAATTTTAGTTTTTCTTAGAACTCCAGAACTAAAAGTAGCCGAGGAGATCACCGAGTCGTCCGGACCAACCAGCGAGATCGTTGCGCCATGCTCGTAATTAGTTCGCGAATTGGCTTCTGTGCAGTGCCCACCAGAGAGGGTGACAAAATTATCGCCCCAAAGTTCCATATGCCAGGCTAAAGAACCTGGTGCGACTTTACCTCCAGAAGAATTGCTTTCCGTGCTACTCCCGCAGGCAGTCAAACTCAACAGCAAGAGTGGAGAGATCAATAAGAAATGAATTCGCTTCATCGCGACTCCTTAGATGCGACTAAGGGTAGTTCAACTTCCATTAGCGCTTAGGTAATTTTACACCCTTTGGCATTGGACCTTTAGGGATTGGCATGGCCATTCCTCCGACACCCTTGAGACGGTTGCGAACTTCGCGGAGTTGGGCTTTGGAAAGTTTCTTGGGAAACTTCTTAACCACTTTTTGGAGCTTACGAATAGGGACGGCGCCGTCGTAGTTACCAACGTAAATTTCATGGACAGGAACTCCAGGTACAAAACGTTCAACCTTCTTCTTCTCATCGAGAACCAGCGAGCGAACTGCGGGGGTTCCTTCGCCAACCAAGATGATTCCAGCACGACCCACGGTGCGGTGCACCATATCTTGATTGCGGGCAGCGCTAACGGCTGGAGTTGTCGTAAAGCCCTTGCGGATCGACATTAGGACGCTCGCTCCAGCACCGATCTGACCTTCGATAGAAGAGAATGCGGCGCTATTAGCGAAGCGCGTGAAGGTGAAGAAGGCTGCTAGTAATGCGAGCGGGATTGCCAAGATTCCAAAGTAAATGGGATGGCCGAGTCCGACGCCGGCGAAGTAACCTCCGACGAGCGTTGCTATAAAAGTGAGGCCGCACCAAAGGTAAGCGACTGGCTTTTCGCGACGAACCAATCCAAAGGCATCCTTGAGGACCGCTAATTGACCTTGCTTCTCGGGTTCAGCCATTGTCTTGCTCCTTCATTTTTTGACGCTCTACGTGGAGTTGCTCGGAGGTAATCGCGGTGCCACCTAGGCGGGCTGGTGCCCACCACTGGCCATCATGAGAGTGAGGATAATTGGATTGCACCGAATGTAAAAGTTCGAGCATCTTAACTTTAAGTTCCGCCTCGGCACGCTCAATATCCGAGCCCTTTGGAACCATATATGGTTCTCCGAAGGCGACATGAACTGGGTGCTTGTGGCGCTTGAAATCAGGTTTGCGCTTCTTAGTAATGATTCTCTGGCTTCCCCATACGGCGACGGGAATGACGGGAACTCCAGCGCCCATGGAGAGTCGAATCGCTCCGGATTTCAAGTCTTCGATCTCAAAGCTACGCGAGATTGTGCCTTCCGGAAATATCCCAATAATTTCACCTGAACGAAGGGCGCGAAGGGCAGCTACAAATGACGAGGATCCGCTCTCGCGATCAACGCTGATGTGGTGCATTCCGCGCATCAATGGACCCGCGACCTTGTGGTTAAAGATCTCCTTCTTTGCCATGAAGCGGATGTAGCGCTTTGCAGGAAGTGCGCCAGTTCCGACTAGAGCAAAATCTAAATATCCGATGTGGTTCATGCAGAGAACTGCCCCACCCTCGCGCGGAAGGTTTTCGACGCCTTGGAAATCAAATTGAATCCCGAGGTATTTCCAGAAGGTCTTAATCGCCACGATTACTGGGGGATAAACGAGTTCAGCCACGTAGAAGCGCCTTCTTTTCTTGCGCTTGCTTATAAAGACGTCCGGCACGATAACTGGAGCGAACAAGTGGACCACTCATTACTCCGAGGAATCCGATATCCGTTGCCTCTTGAGAGAGCTCTACGAATTCCGCTGGCTTCACCCAACGAACAACTGGGTGGTGCTTTGGAGTGGGGCGCAGGTACTGGGTAATAGTGATGAGGTCGCAGCCGGCTTCATGAAGATCAACCAGCGCCTGGGTGACTTCTTCGCGGGTCTCGCCCATACCGAGAATTAAGTTGGACTTAGTTACCAAACCAAAAGCTTGTGCTTGCGAGATAACGTCAAGAGATCGGTCATATCTAAAGGCGGGACGGATCTCCTTGAAGATGCGGGGGACCGTCTCTAAATTATGAGCAAAGACTTCCGGACGAGTTTCAAAAACTTCATTGAGTAAGTGTGGCTTGCCGCTGAAATCAGGAGCCAACATTTCGACACCTGTACCCGGATTGAGCTCATGAACGGCGCGGATTGTTTCGGCATATAACCATGCGCCTTCATCAGGGAGATCGTCACGTGTAACACCGGTGATGGTGGCGTAGCGAAGTTCCATGGAGCGTACTGATTCGGCGACGCGACGGGGTTCATCGCGATCGAGTGGATCGGGCTTGCCGGTATCGATATTGCAGAAATCGCAGCGCCGAGTGCACTTCTCTCCGCCGATCAAGAAGGTAGCTTCTCGATCTTCCCAGCATTCAAAGATATTTGGACAAGCCGCCTCTTGGCAGACGGTGTGCAGGCCTTCGCGGACTACGAGGGAGCGGAGCTGTGTGTACTCGGGACCCATAATGGCGCGCGTCTTGATCCACTCTGGCTTCTTTTCAATGGGAACCGCGGCGTTACGAGCTTCGATGCGGAGGAGTTTGCGACCTTCGGGAGCGAGCGTCATGAAATCACCTTTGTGAGAGCGGTCAGAATTTTGGATTCAACAAGAGGCATGACCTCGTCAATAGTAATGTCGCGATCAAGTTCCTTGGCCATCGAAGTTACACCGGTGTCAGAGTAGCCACATGGAATGATCTTGTCGTAAGCAGTCAGGTCGGGATTTACGTTGAGCGCGAAGCCATGCATGGTGACGCCTTTGGCCACGCGCATTCCAATAGCGGCAATCTTGCGATCGCCTTTCTCATCACGGATCCAGACGCCAGAACGTTCGGCGTAACACTCGGCGGGAATTCCACATTCAATACAGAGATCAATCAGTGCACCCTCGACTGCGCGGACAAAACCCACGACATCGCTGCGATTCTTCAATTTGACGATGGGGTAGCCCACGATCTGCCCCAGTCCATGCCAGGTGATCTTTCCACCGCGGTCCACTTCAATCACCGGGGTGCCATCTAGGGGACGATCTTCTGGCTTGGTCATTCGACCAGCGGTGTAAACGGAGGGATGCTGCAAGAGGAAGAGAGTGTTCGGAGTCGTGCCAGCAATTATTCCCTCGACGGTATCGCGCTGTAGTTGCCAGGCCTCTTGATAGTCCAAGATGCCTGCGTGGATCACAGCGGTGTGATCGACCAAGGACCCGGCAACAGTGCTCATAACCCCTAGCCTAATGTAGGTTTAACGTCATGACACTTCGGGTAGGAATCTCAGGTTATGGCCTTGCGGGGCGCTATTTCCATGCTCCATTGCTTAAAGGTTCTGGTTTTGAGATAGCGGGAGTCCTGACAACCAGCGAAGAGCGTCGAGCCCATGCTCTCACCGACTTTCCAGAGACTACGGTCGCTCTGACCATCTCCGAACTCTTGGATCTGGGTCTGGATTTGCTAGTCGTTGCTAGCGCCAACGTTGCACATGCCAGCGATGCGATTGCTGGTCTGCGTGCGGGTATTCCGGTGGTCGTTGACAAACCAATGGGTCGCTCGCTGCAAGAAACGCAAGAGATTATCGATATCTCAAAAGAGATTGGGGTAACGGTTACCACGTACTTCAACCGTCTCTTTGATAGTGATGCGCTGACGATCAAGAAAATTATTGCCGAAGGTTCTCTGGGAGATATATTTCGCTTAGATTCGCGTTTTGAGAAATTTAGACCTGGATCCAATCCAAAGAGTTGGAGAGAGGCAAATAGCGTTGCGGATGGCGGCGGCAATCTACTCGACTTGGGTCCGCATCTGGTTTCCCTCGCACTCAATTGGTTTGGCCCTGCAGAAGTTACTTACGCTTCAGTGCGAAGCATTCGAGGCCTTGCCGATGATGACATCGTAATTAATTTGAAACACGTCAGTGGGGTGGATTCGTACCTATCGGCAAGTTCAATCATCGGAGCTGGCGGTCCTCGAATTCGGGTGTCGGGCACGAATGGTTCGCTGATAATCAAAGATCTAGATGGTCAAGAGGAGCGCCTTCGCGAGGGTGGATACCCAGCCGGGGGAGTTTGGACACCTCCAGTAGTTACACCAGCCTTCATTCACCGTGGTGATGAGATCAGCGAATATCCGGCCGAAGCGGGCAACTATTCTCTCTTTTACTCTCAGGTGGCTTCGGCAATCGTGGGCAAAGGAGCATGGCCCGTTACGCCAGATGATGCGCTAGCGGTTGCAAAGATAATCGATCAAGCCCGTGTTATCTCTATTCGGTGAGAGCTTCTAGAGCTGTTGTGAGATGCGGGTAGTCCCACACGAATCCACTATCTTGCAGCGCCTTAGGTAATACTTTTGCAGAACCCAAAATCTCTGTAGAGAATCCGCCGATGAGAATCTTGAGTGCAAAACCCGGCACTGGAAAGAGCGCTGGGCGATGTACTGCGCGCGCTAGCGAACCAGTGAAATCTTGATTGGTAACTGGGTTCGGAGAGGTGAGATTTACCGGACCAGAAATATCGCTATTGAGACAGTGCATGATCGCTTTGATCTCATCGTGCAGTGTGATCCAGGACCACCATTGCTTGCCGGAACCCAATTTGCCACCGAGCCCTAAGCGAAAGAGCGGAAGCAGTCGACCAAGTGCACCACCGGTCGGATCAAGAACTAACCCAGTTCGAATCTTTACGGTGCGCACACCTACAGCCAAATCCGCTGCGCCCTCCCATTCACGGCAGACGGCAGATAAGAAGTCGTCTCCACCGCGATCTGTTTCAACAACCGCGCGATTACCGGTTTCGCCATAAAATCCAATGGCGCTGGCCGAGATAAATACCTTTGGTTTAAGAGTTTCGACTGCATGGGCAATCGTCGTCGTGCCGAGCAGACGAGAGTTCAGAATCGTTGCGCGGTACTTTGTGCTCCATCGCTTATCGCCGACCCCCGCACCTGCAAGATGAATGACGGCATCGACGCCTTCAAGGGCCGCGAGATCAATCGTCCCCGCTGATGGGTCCCACTGCACTTCATCGGCTGTCGTTGGTTTGCGGCGAACTAATCGCTGGACAGAGTGACCTTCGGCCTTGAGTTGACCCACGAGGGCAGTCCCGATTAAACCGGTTGACCCGGTTACTGCGACGCGCATCGGTGTACTAATTCCTAAAGTCCAAGGTCGGATTCAAAGCTACCCTCTTCGAGACGTTCTTTGAGAGTGACCAAGAATCGCGCGGCATCCGCTCCATCAACGATCCGGTGATCGTATGAAAGGCCAAGGTAGACCATCGAACGAACAGCGATGTTTTCACCACCATCTGTGCCCTTCATGACCATCGGACGCTTAACTATCGAGCCAATACCCAAGATGGCAACCTGTGGTTGGTTGATGATTGGTGTATCGAAGAGTGCTCCACGACTACCGGTATTGGTGATCGTGAACGTTCCGCCACCCAGCTCATCTGGTGAGATCTTGTTATCACGTGTTCGAGCTGCAACATCTGAGATTCGACGAGAGATGCCACCAATGTTGAGGTCTCCGGCATCACGAATAACAGGAACCAGAAGTCCGCGCTCGGTATCAACCGCAATACCTAGGTGTTCTGCTCCGTGATAAGTAATTTGATCGCCTTCAAGAGAAGAGTTGAGGACTGGGTGTTGCTTTAGCGCTTCACATACGGCGACGGCGAAGAATGGCAAGAAGGTGAGGTTGACGCCTTCGCGAGCTGCAAAGGATGCCTTGGCCTTATCGCGCAATCTCGAAATCTTAGTAACGTCAACTTCGACAACTGTAGTTAATTGAGCGCTTACTTGAAGTGACTCAACCATACGCGCTGCAATTACCTTGCGCAGACGTGACATTGTGACCGTTGTGCCGCGAAGAGGTGAAACGGATCCACGAACTGGCGTTTTAACATCATTTGGAGTTGCCGCTGGGGCTACGACTGCTACAGGTTGGGCAGTGGCGAGGATATCTTCCTTGCGGATTCGACCGCCTACCCCACTTCCCTTCACGGTAGAAAGTTCTACGCCTTGCTCTTTGGCAAATTGTCGAACAATCGGTGTGACATATGAATCATCGAGTTGCGTCGCCACAGGTACTGGAGCAGCAACGGGAGTCGCCACTGGTGCTGCGACTACTGGTGCTGCGACTACTGGTGCTGCGACTACTGGTGCAACTGGTGTGGGCGCAGAAACAACTGGCGCAGTTCCGGCGGCACCTATCAAAGCTAGGCGAGCACCAACAGCGACGGTGGAATCTACTGCGACATCGATCGCAAGAATGGTTCCGGTAGCCGGTGAAGGAATTTCGGTATCTACCTTGTCGGTGGAAACTTCGAGGAGGGGCTCATCCACATTGATGGTGTCCCCGACGTTCTTAAGCCAACGCGTCACAGTTCCCTCGGTAACCGATTCGCCAAGTGCTGGCATTGTGACTACTACGCCTGCTCCTGCGGATACTGGTACGGCTACAACGGGAGCGGGTGCCTCAGCGATGACGGGCGCAGCAACTGGAGCTTCGGCTGCGAGAGGTGCTACAACGACTACGGGGGTTTCAACGACTGGAGCGGCCACAACAGGAGCAACAGGTGCTGCTGCGACGCCATCTTCGATCACGGCGAGTTCTGCTCCCACTGCGACCGTCGAGTCAATGGCCACAACGATGCGAGTAAGGGTGCCTGAAACAGGCGAAGGGATTTCGGTATCTACCTTGTCGGTAGATACTTCGAGAAGGGGCTCATCGACGTTGACGTGGTCGCCTTCATTCTTGAGCCAACGGGTGACTGTGCCTTCGGTGACTGATTCACCAAGTGCTGGCATGGTTACTGAAAAGGTCATCGCGTTATCTCCTATTACCCGTGAGCGTGCAGTGGTTTGCCGGCTAAAGCCATATGAGCTTCGCCCATAGCTTCAGAGAGCGTTGGGTGAGCGTGAATCAAAGGAGCAACATCATCTGCTGTCGCTTCCCAGTTGTAAATCAATTGCGCTTCAGCGAGGAGTTCTCCAACGCGAGATCCCACCATGTGAACGCCAAGTACCGGACCATTCTTCTGTGCCACAAGCTTGATCGAACCTGCAGTCTTGAGAATATTGGCCTTACCGTTTCCAGCTAGGTCATAACTCAGCTCGACGACATCGTAGCCGCGCTCTTTTGCAATAGCAGTGGTTAGACCGACGGAAGCAACTTCAGGTTCCGAATAGGTAACACGCGGAACACCATCGTAATTAATAGGGCGAGGGTTCAGTCCGAAAATCTCTTCAGCAACCAAGATTCCCTCAGCGAAACCGACATGTGCCAATTGTAAAGTTGGGATCAAATCTCCGACCGCCCAAATGCCTGGAACGTTTGTCCGACATTTGTTGTCAACGAGAATGTAACCGCGATCCATGGTGAGGCCTTGCTCTTCATAACCGATATTTGCAGATACTGGACCACGTCCGACGGCGACGAGGAGCACATCTGCGGTATGCGAGGCTCCGTTCTCCAATGTGATTGTTACACCTTCGGGGCCTTTGGTGGCAGAAGCAAACTTCACGCCAACCTCAAATTTAATGCCGCGCTTGCGGAAGGCACGTTCAAGTTGCTTGCTCGAACTTTCATCTTCAAGAGCAACCAGACGGGGGAGACCTTCGATGATCGTTACCTCTGCACCAAATGAACTCCATACCGAGGCGAATTCGCATCCGATTACTCCGCCACCGAGAACAATGACCGACTTAGGTACGTAATCCATCGTCATAGCTTCATTACTGGTAATAATTTGTCTTCCATCAATTTCTAGCCCTGGCAGCGTCTTCGCATATGAACCCGTGGCTAGGACAACATTCTTGCCGGTGTAGATGACGCCATTAGCTTCGATTTGATTCTTAGAGACCAGGCGTCCAGTACCTTCGACATATGTAATGTTCCGAGACTTAACAAGTCCCTGCAAACCTTTATGCAGTTTGGAAATGACTCCATCCTTATAGGCGTTGACTGCCAACATATCGATCGAAATAAATTGGGCGTTGACACCAAATTCCGCAGCGTGTCGAGTGTCATCCGCAATCTCTCCTGCATGCAGCAGCGCCTTCGTCGGAATACAACCGCGATGGAGACAGGTTCCACCAAGCTTGTCCTGTTCGATCAGGACCACTGATAATCCAAGTTGAGCTCCGCGCAGCGCGCAGGCATATCCGCCACTACCTCCGCCAAGGATTACGAGATCAAATTCGTTCACACAGCACCTTTTCTAGAGTCTTCGGGGGAGCAGCACAGGGGGCTAATCCTGCCACGAGTTGGGCCGACGCTCTTCTTCACCTAGCTCTGTGAAACCGCTAACTCGGCTAGCGCGACCAGGGAACGAACGGTGACTCCAGTCCCACCGACGGGGCTATAGCCGTGCGCCTCATGCGTGAGCGCGGTTCCGGCGATATCAAGGTGGAGCCAAGGGATTTGCGCTGGGACGAACTCCTTGAGGAATAGTCCAGCGACTAGCATCCCCCCGTTCCGATTGGCTGGATTGGAGTTGACCATATCCGCGGATGGTGAGGCTAGGACTTCCTTGAGGTCTTCGGGGAGGGGCATCGGCCAGAAAGATTCGCCACTAATCCCAGTCGCCTCCAAGAAGAGGGTTCGGAACTCCTCATTATTGGTCATCACAGCCGAGGTACGAGTGCCAAGTGCGATCACCTGCGCTCCCGTTAAGGTGGCTACATCGATCAGACCATCGAGACCTCCGTTGCGCGCTCCATCTTGCGCAGCGCGAACGAGCCCATCGGCTAAAACCAGGCGACCTTCGGCAT
>CAIZKO010000121.1 GCA_903933585.1 uncultured Actinomycetes bacterium | reverse complement strand
GGGCGATACAAATCGCTGCTCTTATCTGTCTCGATACCAATCACATTGCCCATCACAGCGTAACGAGCAACCAGCGAGGTGTCACCGAGTGGTAAATCCAACACTGCGCGCAGATGCTGTTCAAACTGGCTCGTAACCGCGCCTTCAATACTCCAATGCCCCGAATTGTGTGGACGAAGTGCAAGCTCATTAATAATCAGGTGATCTCCCACTACAAAGATCTCAACAGCCATCACTCCCACAAGATCAATACCTTGTGCGATAAGTAAGGCAATCTGCGCCGTCGCAGTCGCCAGCGCCTTTGATAGGTTCGGCACGGGAGTCACAGTTTGAATGCAGATTCCATCTCGTTGAACTGTCAGAGTTGGCGCCCACGTTGCTGCCTGACCATGAGAAGATCTCGCGACCATAATCGCTATTTCATAATCAAAATTGAGCAACTCTTCTAGCAATATGTCCTGCCCCATTTTTGCATGCAACTCACGTAGCTCGGAAATATCATTCACTTTAAATACGCCACGGCCGTCGTAACCACCAGAGATACTCTTTGCAATCAATGGAAAAGCAATCTCAACGCTTCCGCCGTTATATGCCTGCCAGCGCGGATTGGGAAGTCCGAGTTCTTCCATCTTCTGGCGCATCGCCAACTTGTTTTGGCTATACGTAAATGACTCTGCTTTCGGAAAGACTTTAACTCCCGTGGCTTCCAGCGCAGCAATCAACTCCGGTGCAATCAATTCGTGCTCGAATGTTATGACGTCGCAACCAGATGCCCACTCCAAGACAGCTTTGGTATCTGAGAGAGAGCCGACGGTGTGGGGAGCGATCTGCGCACCACTTTCAGTACTAGCGCCCGCAAATAGGGAGAGTGAGATTCCGAGATCGATCGCGGGCGGCACCATCATCCGTGCCAATTGTCCGGCACCAATGACACCGACGGTTGGGAAGCTCACGCGCATGAGTCTAGCGAAGGTGTAACACATCCCCCACGCTGATGAGATCCCCACTCTCGAGTATTAGCCTTCCCTCTCCATCAACGCCAATGGCCCGACCATTTATCTTCGTGGAGTTCGGAAGCGAGACCTCCACATCACTTCCAATGGTCTGCGAGAGCGCACGGTAATTAGGCAGGAGATCAACACCTGACTCCCAACGCTGGAAGAGCTCTTCAAATCGGAGGAGTACCAAAGCTATAAGTTGATTTCGGTTCAGTTCTAAGCCGGTCTCTATAAATATCGAAGTGGCGGTGGATACTGGAAGTTCATGCAACTGCGTCGAGACGTTGATTCCTATTCCAACGACGACTCCCTTTCCGTAATACTCGCATAACACGCCAGAAACTTTTCCGCTCTCGCAGATAACATCGTTAGGCCATTTCGTCTTAAAGTTCTGTGACTGCGTTGCCTCATTGAGCGATCGTGCAATCGCGGCACCAGCAATAAGCGGAATCCAACCCCATTCGCCGCTCCGTATCGGCTCAATATAAAACGAGAAGAGCAGTGCGACCTTCGGAACCGATTCAAATTTTCTATCGAGGCGGCCACGACCAGCGTGCTGGAACTCCGCCACCACGCAATCACCGTTACTGACAAGTTCATTTTTTAACTCATCTTGAGTCGATCCAACCTCCTCCACCACACGTACCCGCCAGTAATTCGAGGGTAAGGCAGCAGAAATGATCGATTCATCAAGGTACGCACGTATCACAGATGCCTACTTCGCTAGTAAAGTGTGGATGTGACTGATGCGATAAATACTACTGCGGCCAAGATCAATGATTTGAAAACGCGCCTCGAGAGTGCGACGAAGAGCGGTACTCCTGCAGCGATTGAGAAGCGACATGCAGCAGGCAAGTACACCGCTCGTGAGCGAATCATGAAATTGGTAGATGAAGGTTCCTTTGTCGAGTTCGATGCTTTCTCGACCCACCACTCCGATAAATTTGGTATGGATAAATCTCATCCATACGGCGATGGCGTCATAACTGGGTACGCAACAATCGACGGCCGTACCGTCGCGCTCTCCTCACAAGACTTCATGGTCTTTGGCGGTTCGCTCGGCGAGACGATGGGCAAGAAGATCGTGAAGGTCATGGATTTCGCTCTCAAATCAGGTATCCCGATGATCGGGCTCAATGACTCCGGCGGGGCTCGTATTCAAGAGGGAGTCGCCTCGCTCAGCCAATATGGCGAGATCTTTAAGCGCAACATTCGTTCCTCGGGAGTCATCCCCCAAATCTCTGTGATCTTAGGTCCTTGCGCTGGGGGCGCTGTTTACTCGCCCGCGATGACAGATTTCACAATCATGGTCAACGAGACCTCACATATGTTTATTACTGGCCCCGATGTCATCCGCGCAGTGACGGGCGAAGAAGTTGGAATGGAAGAGTTGGGCGGTGCTGCGACACACAACACAAAGACTGGTAACTCCCATTACCTAGCCGAAGATGAAGATGCCGCACTCGATTATGTAAAAGCACTCCTCTCATTTTTACCGAGCAACAATCTCGATGATGCTCCAGTTCTGCGAGCGACAGAATCCGACGGAATCGCCCCCTCCGATCGCGCACTTGATTCGCTGATTCCAGATAATCCCAACAAGCCATATGACATGCGCGTCGTGATTGAAGCGATCTTGGATGAGGCCAATTTCCTAGAAGTACACGCCCTCTTTGCTCCTAATATTCTGGTGGGCTTTGGACGCATCGACGGACACTCTGTTGGAATCATTGCTAACCAACCCCAAAGTTTTGCCGGCACGCTCGATATCGATGCATCGGAGAAGGCTGCTCGCTTTGTTCGTACCTGTGACGCCTTCGGTATCCCAGTTGTTACCCTCGTCGATGTTCCTGGCTTCCTACCGGGAACCGAACAAGAGTGGAACGGCATCATCCGCCGCGGCGCCAAGTTGCTTTATGCATATGGCGAAGCTTCAGTTCCTCTCGTCACTGTTATTACCCGCAAGGCCTATGGTGGGGCATATATCGTGATGGGTTCAAAGCACTTAGGAGCAGATATTAATTTGGCCTGGCCGACCGCTCAGATCGCAGTTATGGGAGCGCAAGGCGCAGTCAATATTCTCTATCGGAAAGATATTGCCGAGACTCCAGAGCGAGCTCCGGAATTGATTAACGAGTATGAAGAGCAACTCCTCAACCCTTATATCGCCGCTGATCGTGGATTCATCGACGCGGTTATAGAGCCGCACGCCACGCGAGGGCAGATCACCCAAGCGCTGCGCGCACTTGCCAATAAGCGAGTGGATCTCCCGACCCGCAAGCACGGAAATATTCCGCTCTAATGGCGCATAGCGAAGATTTCCCACGCGAGTTTCGCAGACTTGGCTTTACGATTCATGCTGGAACCCCAACTCAAGAGGAATTACTTGCGCTCACTCGCGCTATCGATGAGATCGAAAAGAATTCCCATCCGCCTACAAAATATCGTAGCTCTTGGGCTCGCCTGAAAATTCAGAACTCTCTCCCGCGCAAGTGGGGAACTACCGCATCATGAGTAAACAGATCATTCTCGCCTCAGCATCGCCATCCCGAAAGCGCATCTTGGAGTCTGTTGGAATCAATCCGCGAATCGAGATAAGCGGCGTCGATGAAGAGACCCCAGAGTTGTTAGCGCTGGCTCCCGCCGATCTCGTCATTGCGCTCGCTATTCTTAAAGCGCACACCGTCTTTAAAGATCATCCAGAGATCACCAATGCGCTCGTCATCGGGTGCGACTCAACATTTGAATTTGAAGGCGCATCACTCGGAAAACCCGGAAGCCCCGCAGCCGCGATCGAACGTTGTAAGTTGCTCAGCGGGAAGAGTGGTTATCTTCATACCGGTCACAGCGTTATCGATACCGACCAAGAGATTGAAGTTTCCGACATCTCCACTTCGAAAGTCACCTTTGCAAAGATGACCAGTGCCGAAATCGCAGACTACGTAGCTACCGGGGAGCCGCTTGAGGTGGCCGGCGGATTTACACTCGATGGATATTCGGCTCCATTCATCACGCATATCGAGGGGGACCCCAGCGGGATCATCGGGTTATCGCTTCCAACACTTCGCAAGATCACCATTAACTTAGGGCTCGAATGGTCCGCGGTCGTACCAGTGAGGGCAACGCTATGAAAGAGATTTCAGCGGTATTAATCGCAAACCGTGGCGAGATCGCGGTTCGAGTTGCACGAGCCTGTCGCGACCATGGCGTTAAGAGCATCGCTATTTACTCCGATGAAGATCGCAACTCTCTCCATGTAGCGACGGCCGATGAAGCCTTCGCGATGCACGGATTATCTGCTGCCGAGACTTATCTGGATCAGAGCAAAATTCTTGCCATCGCAAAAGAATCGGGAGCCGATGCGATTCACCCGGGTTATGGATTTCTCTCCGAAAATGCTGGCTTTGCTGAAAGAGTTATCGCAGCGGGATTAATTTGGATTGGACCTCCGCCGGAGGCGATTCGTCAATTAGGTGACAAGGTATCGGCTCGCAAAATTGCAGCAAAAGTTGGCGCTCCCCTCGTGGCCGGAACCGCCGATCCCGTCGATTCCGCCGATGATATTGTCGCTTTTGCGAAAGAACATGGGCTACCCGTTGCAATTAAGGCGGCTCACGGTGGTGGCGGTCGTGGCCTCAAGATTGCATTTACTTTGGAAGAGATTCCAGAACTCTTCGCCTCTGCCGTTCGCGAAGCGATCACGGGCTTCGGTCGCGGTGAGTGTTTCGTGGAGCGTTACTTAAACAAGCCGCGCCACGTAGAAACCCAATGTCTCGTTGATACCTTTGGCAATGCGGTGGTTGTAAGCACCCGCGATTGCTCGTTGCAGCGTCGCCACCAGAAACTTGTCGAAGAAGCTCCAGCGCCATTCCTCACAGATGCCCAAATCGAGCAGCTCTACAGCTCATCGAAAGCGATCATGCGCGAAGTCGGCTATGTCGGCGCGGGAACCTGCGAATTTCTCGTGGGGCAAGATGGCACCATCTCCTTTCTTGAAGTTAATACCCGACTCCAGGTAGAGCACCCAGTCAGTGAAGAGGTCACGGGCCTTGATCTCGTTCGCGAGCAACTCCGCATCGCCTCGGGAGAGGCAATTAGCCCGATCGACCCCGTCATTCGCGGCCATAGCCTGGAGTTTCGTATCAATGGCGAAGATCCCGGAAATGGCTTCCTCCCGTCACTCGGCACCATCACCAAATGGGAAGTCCCATCAGGCCCTGGCGTTCGTATCGATGCCGGCTTTGATCATGGCCACACTATTGGATCCCACTTCGACTCCTTGCTCGCCAAATTAATCGTCACCGGCGCTACTCGTAAAGAGGCGCTCGAGCGGGCTCGTCGCGCTCTACGCGAATTTGAAATTGGTGGGTTGGCTACTGCCCTGCCTTTCCATCGTGCCATCGTCATGGATCCCAATTTCACCGAGGAATTTAAGGTGTACACCAGCTACATCGAGAACGAATTCGATAATCAAATTCCGGCTTTTAACTTTAAAGAGGGCGTTGCTGCCTCTAAGGTGGCTTCGCAGAAAGTTGTTGCCGAAGTCAACGGCCATCGTTTCGAAGTAGTTCTCCACTCCCAGGCACCTGCTGAAAAGCGCCACCGTATTAAGAGCAACAGCGTCGCCAAGAGTTCCGGAAATTCGGTTTCAAGTCCGATGCAAGGAACTGTTGTAAAGATCGTTAAAGCAAATGGCGATCGAGTCGAGATTGGTGACCTCATCGTTGTTTTGGAAGCAATGAAGATGGAGCAACCTTTGATTGCGCAAAAGGCGGGCGTAATTGCTCAACTTGGAGTGGGTGTGGGTCAAACGGTATCTAGCGGCCAATTGCTCTGCGTGATTGAAGATTAAGGGAGTTTAATTTTCCCGCTCTTGAACTTGGCTATAGCTGTGCTCACTTTCACCGAATAGCGGGCTCCTAAAGTAGTAAGCGCTATGGATACTCCGCCATCTTTCGCGGTGTACATATGGCCGTAAATCCCTGCTTTGCTATCTAAGACATCAATGATGGTTTGGGAATTAATCGCCGCGGTCATAACATCGGCCACAGCTACATCCACCCGCTTAGATACAGCGCCGATCAATACCTGCTGGCTACCTTTTCCGAGTAAGAAATACTGATCCGGATTTACTCCGATGAGATAAACCGGGCGCTTCTTTGTTGTGAGGGAAGCTACGGTATCTTCAACCCCACTACTGCTGGTCCACTCCGAATAGATAACATCTGCACCTTGTGCAATGAGCGCCTTTGTTGCATTTGCGGGAGCTGCATCAAGGAGCACGCTCTTCACAACTGCTTTGCGGTTGACAGAGGCCAACCCCAACTGAAAATCAGAGACAACGGGACCCGAAGTTACTGGACCCAGAAATCCCACTTTATTGGTGAGCGTAGCGGCACCGGCTAAAACGCCTGCCAGGTAAGCCCCATCTCCTTTGGAAAATACTAAATTTGTAATATTGAGATTGCCGATCGAAGCGTCATTGATGAGTGCAAACTCTGTCGAAGGATTAGCTGCGGCCACCACGCTTACGGCTTGCGCGAATCCAGAGCCAATTGCCACTATCAAGTTGTAATTGGCGGAGGCGAGGAATTGTAATCGAGATTCGCGGTCGCCCTCGGTGCCGTTGGTGACCATTTCGCGAACTGCGAGCGGACTCAATCCGTACTTCTTCTTTATCGCATCAACGCCCTTTGCGGCTGCGTCGTTGATTCCGTGATCTCCCCGCCCACCAATGTCATAAGCTATGGCGATCTTGATGGAAATAGCTGCCCCAGCAGTTGCGGGAAGCAGCGAAAGTAGGAGTGTCGCCGATACAAAAAGTGCAGCGAATTTACCCGCGCGCAATTAAACCGATCCGTTCGTAAACATCTGCAATGGTCTTGTTCGCCACCGCTTCTGCTTTTTCAGCGCCAACTTTGAGGATCGCATTGAGATGTGCCGGATCATCTAACAATTCCAGGGTCTTACTTCGTACTGGACGTAGATACTCCACAACGACCTCAGCGACTGTGCTCTTAAAATCCCCGTAACCCTTGCCAACAAACTCAGCTTCAATATCCGGGATAGAACGCCCTGATAGCGTGGAAAAAATGGTCAATAGGTTTGAGATCCCGGGCTTTGCTACGGCATCAAAGCGAACCTCGCGGCCGGTATCTGTGATCGAACTCTTAATCTTCTTAGAGTTCGCCTCCGGAGTATCTAAAATTTCAATGAGTCCACTCATAGACTCTGCCGATTTGCTCATCTTTGAAGTGGGGTCTTGGAGATCGTAAATCTTCGCGCCCTCTTTCAAGATATAGCCTTGCGGAATTGTGAAGGTCTTGCCGTACTGACTATTAAAACGGGTAGCCAGATCTCGCGTCAGTTCAATATGTTGACGTTGATCTTCACCCACCGGAACTTGATCGGCTTGGTACAACAAAATATCCGCTGCCATCAACATCGGATATGTGAATACTCCGACCCCAATTCGGTCATTGCCCACTTTCTGCGACTTATCTTTAAATTGCGTCATCCGACTGGCCTCGCCAAATCCGGTGAGACATTCCATGATCCAACCCAGTTGGTTGTGTTCGACGACATGGGATTGCAGAAAGAGGGTGCAGTGGTCGGGGTCAACGCCTAGTGCCAGCAGTTGCGCGATCGAGGTCAGGGTGTTCTGGCGCAGTTCTTTGGGGTCTGGTGAAGAGGTTAGCGCGTGTAAATCAACGACACAGTAAAAGGCATCGTGGCTCTTTTGTAGATCCACCCATTGCTTGACGGCTCCCAGGTAATTTCCCAGGTGAAATGAGCCATTCGTTGGCTGGATTCCAGATAAAACGCGGGGCTGCGACATGTGGCAATCCTACCTAGTACTAATCCCCGGCCGAGATCAATAGCTGCCCTGCGCGCTTACCTTCTAGCGTCAGAACGGTTATTCGAACCCCCGCAACACTAATAACATCATGCACATTCGGTAGCCGACCCAGCAGATGCATAATCAATCCGCCCACAGTTTCATAGGGCCCCTCTGGCAAATCAATCCCGGTCTGCTCGTGCAGATCCTCTAAGGAGATCAGGGCATCGATCTCATAATCTCCGGTGCGAGACTGTGCGGTTACTTCGCTCTCGGGTTCGTCATACTCATCTTCAATATCGCCGATAAAGCACTCTACGATATCTTCCAGGGTAACGATTCCATCGGTCCCGCCATACTCATCGAGCACGATAGCCAAATGCGCTCGCTTAACCCGCAGCTCAGTCAACGCAGGTAGAACACCTTTGGTTCCCGGTAGAAAAATGACTGGGCGCATAACATCCAAAAGCGTCTTGCCCATTTCTTCCTCGCGCGCATTTAAGAGATCGCGGACGTGCAAGAAGCCGATAACCTCATCGCTCGAACCTCTGGTGACCGGGTAGCGCGAGTGTGCGGTGCGAACCGCGATCGCCTTCGCTTCCGTGAGAGTAAGACCTACATCGAGAAAGTCCACTTCGGTCCGCGGAACCATAATTTCATGTAAGACGAGATCGCCCGCATTAAATACATCTTCGACAATATCCCGCTCTTCATCGGATAACGCCGCATGTCCTGTGACTAGGTCAACGAGTTCTGCCTCAGATATTTCAGCGCGAACTTCTTGCGGCTTGAGTCCAAAGAGTTGAACAACCGCATCGGTCGACTTAGAAAGAACCCAGATGATCGGACGAAAGACATTTGCG
>CAIZKO010000120.1 GCA_903933585.1 uncultured Actinomycetes bacterium | reverse complement strand
CCTCGGCAGCGATTGCGCCCACCGCTTCATCAACTGTTCCCGCAAAACGATGAGCTCCTCCACCACCTTGCGCAAGTGCTTCAAGAATGGTCTCGTCGTAGCCAGTCCCTAGCCCTATGGTTGATGTTGTAATACGTTCGGAAGCAGATTTGATTGCAACCTCCCGAAAGAATTGCGGATCAGTCATTCCTGCGTTGGCATGACCATCTGATATGAGAAGAAGAGTTGATCCGCCGGCAGATTTCACGCGCTTTAGCTCGCGAATCCCCATGAGGTAGCCTGCCGAGATATCAGTAGAACTACCCGATTGCATGTTGGCAATTGCCTGCTTCAGCGCGTGAAGGTCGTGTTCACCCAAAGTTCGAATTGGTACAACCACTGTTGTGGAATCATCGAAGGCAACAAGTCCGAAAGAATCTTGTGGAGCCAGTCGATCTACCAACTTGATGAGTGAGCTTTTGGCTGCCTCTAATGGATGGCCGGACATTGAGCCAGATCGATCTAAGACAACTTGAACCGCTTGGCCAGGACGATTAGCGTGAGCTGGATTTACGGGTGCTGTGAGGTCGAGCATGAGTGTGACTTTGTCAGTCGCTTCGAGAGCAACCATATCCACATCGAGCAAAGCTTGAACTTTCATAGGAATCTCCTTTTGTTAGGTTTTCTCTTCTATATTGATAAACGAAATAAGTGGTCAAAAGTCAATGAACTCTTGAAAGCTTCTGTCGATCCCGCGTAAAAGGTGGGTCGAGAGCGAAGCGAAGGGTTAGATAACCTGTCGAATTGGCGGTGTAACGATTGAAGTAAGGCCTGGTTTGGCGGCCTAGCGAGTAGCGGGCTAGCTGGGTATCGGCGCCGCGAGATCAAGGGAAATGCATGTGAAGCTCATTTTTACCCCTATCTCTCGTTGTTATTGGAAAGATAACAGGGGGCACTGACATTGAAGCCCTGAAAAGCGGACCCTTACAACCGACCTCCGGCCGAACCATCTTGAGACATACGCTGGCTAAGCCAGACCGGGAAGATAAAGAGCACAATCAACATGGTTGCGACGACGTTAACGATCGGCGCTTGATTAGGTCTAAAGAGATTATTGAAGATCCACTGCGGGAGAGTCTCCGTGCCGGGGCCAGCCGTGAATGTGGTGACCACGATTTCATCAAATGAGAGCGCAAAGGCGAGCAGGCCTCCAGCCACAAGTGCCGATCGAACCAATGGGAAGGTGATGTATCTAAAGGTTTGGAAGATATTGGCACCAAGGTCTTGGGACGCTTCTTCCAAACTCTGACCAAGCCTTCTGAGGCGAGCTAATACATTGTTATAGACAACCACGATACAAAAAGTTGCGTGTCCGACAACTACCGTCCATAGGGCTAATTGCTTGTTCAGTGGATCCAAAAATGTGTGAAAAGTTGTATTTAGTGCAATACCGGTGATGATACCCGGAAGCGCAATTGGGAAAATCACGAGGAGTGAAAGAGTGCTCTTTCCATAGAAAGAGTATCTAGAGACAGCAAAGGCGATACAGGTACCTAGTACCAAAGCAATTGCGGTCGCACCTAATCCGACCTTTATGGATGTACCAATAGCGGGTAGCACTCCGTTGCTCTCAGTAAGGCGGCCCCACCATACGGTTGAGAGAGAT
>CAIZKO010000119.1 GCA_903933585.1 uncultured Actinomycetes bacterium | reverse complement strand
CAGATTTAATGGCGCTCATATCAGCGCCAGCCAGTGCACTCCTGAGTTCTCCGAGAGCGCTCTCAACTTCTGCTTTCTTAGAAGCAGTTTCGCCTTGAGACAACTTCTCGTCATTATCTTTAATGAACTTCTCGGTCTGGTAAACCAGGCCATCGCCCATATTTCGGGTCTCGGCCTCTTCGCGACGCGCCTTATCTTCCTCGGCGTGCGCTTCAGCATCCTTGACCATGCGCTCGATCTCTTCCTTGGAGAGAGAAGAACCGCCACTAATGGTGATCTTCTGCTCTTTACCAGTACCAAGATCCTTCGCTCCCACGTGCAAAATGCCATTCGCATCGATATCAAAGGTAACTTCGATTTGAGGCACTCCCCGTGGCGCTGGAGCAAGCCCAGTAAGTTCAAACATTCCTAGACGCTTATTAGCGCTGGCAATCTCGCGCTCACCTTGAAATACCTGAATCTGAACAGCGGGCTGATTATCGTCAGCGGTAGTGAAGATCTCTGAACGCTTTGTAGGAATTGTCGTGTTCTTCTCGATTAACTTAGTCATAACTCCACCCTTGGTTTCAATACCAAGTGAAAGAGGTGTGACATCGAGAAGAAGAATATCTTTAACGTCGCCTTTGAGAACTCCGGCTTGTAGGGCAGCTCCAACAGCAACAACCTCGTCAGGGTTCACACCCTTATTAGGCTCTTTACCGCCAGTGAGTTCACGAACAAGATCAACAACAGCTGGCATACGGGTCGAGCCACCGACCAAAACAACATGATTGATATCGGCGATTGGGATGCCGGCATCCTTCAATACAGTTTGGAATGGGCCCTTGCAACGTGCCAGCAAATCTGCTGTCATGTTTTCGAATTGAGCGCGCGTAATTGTCTCATCTAAGAACAATGGATTCTTCTCGGCATCAACAGTGATGTAAGGAAGGTTGATTGAAGTCTGCGCCGAAGCAGAGAGTTCGATCTTCGCCTTCTCTGATGCTTCGCGAACACGCTGCATCGCCATCTTGTCCTTAGTTAAATCAATACCGTTAGCCTTCTTAAAAGTGGCAACAAGGTGATCTACGAGTGCTTGATCCCAATCATCGCCACCGAGGTGGTTGTCTCCATTAGTTGCCTTTACTTCGATAACTCCTTCTCCCATTTCGAGAAGTGATACGTCGAAGGTTCCGCCACCTAGGTCGAATACCAAAATTGTTTGCTCGTGGTCGCCCTTGTCGAATCCATATGCGAATGCAGCGGCCGTTGGCTCGTTAACAATACGCAAAACGTTGAGGCCAGCGATCTCGCCGGCTTCCTTTGTCGCTTGACGTTGTGCATCATCAAAATATGCGGGGACTGTGATGACGGCATCTGAAACGACATCTCCAAGATAAGCCTCTGCATCGCGCTTGAGCTTCATCAAAATACGAGCTGAGATCTCTTGTGGGGTGTATTTCTTGCCATCGATATCCGCGGTCCAGCTGGTGCCCATGTGACGCTTGACCGAACGAATGGTGCGGTCCACGTTGGTG
>CAIZKO010000118.1 GCA_903933585.1 uncultured Actinomycetes bacterium | reverse complement strand
CGCGCTTAAGAAGAGTCATCTCAAGGGATTTGTCCTGGCCCTAGCCACCATCGACGATATCGGTTCAATCATCGTGCTCTCGATTCTCTACAAAGCCCATCTCAATCTGGCGTACATCCTTGCACTACTCGCACTTCTCGTCATTTACTTCCTTATTTCATATCTCTCTGCCTCGAAGGCTCTTCTCTTTATAACTTTTATTGCCGGGCTTGCGGTAGGCCATCAAACCGGCATCCAGACATCTCTGGTTGCAGTCCTCTTTGGCATCTTGACCTTTAACAATCGCAAAAAAGGGATGGATCTGAACGAGAATTTGCTCGCTCTCGTTGAACCAATCACCGCTTTCTTTGTAGTCCCGGTCTTTGTCTTTGTTTCACTCTTCCGCCGCTTTGATTTTTCGACCGCCTCCCTTGGTTCCCGCCTGGTCCTCTCCTTGATCATCGTGCGTTTGGTCGGCAAGCCCCTCGGCATATTCCTTGGAATTCTTCTAGGTCGCGCTCTACTCAAAGTGAAACTCGGATTCACAACGGGGGAGTCGCTCTTCATTGGCGCCTTGGGGACACTCGGACTTTCGGTTTCCCTGATCTTTGCGCAAAGTGATTTCACGGGAGCGCAGCAAGACCTAGCGATTTTGGGAATCCTGCTCACCATTCCCGCCGGCGTTCTGCTCGCCACCATGGTTCGCTTGCTTTCCCGCCCCGCAAAAACTCTGTAAGTTGCGCCCATGAGCGAGCGTGAGAGATTATCGTACGAGGAATTTGGCGTAGCAGTCCGCGACTTGGGCCGCACGATTTTGTTGGATGGTTATAAGCCTGACATCATCTTGTCGATCGCACGCGGTGGTTTCTTCTTAGGAGCTGGCCTGGGCTATGCGATCGATGTGAAGAACTCCTTCACTTTGAGCGTTGAGTTTTATACGGGTGTCGATGAGCGCCTGCCGATGCCAATTGTTCTTCCTCCAGTCCCTAACCGAGTTGATCTTCACGGAGCTAAAGTCTTGGTAGCCGATGATGTCGCCGATACCGGAGAGACGCTGCGTTTGGTTAAAGATTTTCTGACCGGTTATGTCGCCGAAGTGCGCTTTGCAGTGCTCTATGAGAAGCCAGCAACGATCGTTAAACCCGAATATGTGTGGCGTCAGACAGATAAATGGATCGAGTTTCCTTGGTCCGTGCAGGGTAAAGTCGAGGTATGAAACGCACCGCACCGATCGCTTTAATCGCAGCTCTCATGCTGGGGACTACTTTTGCAGGTATTGCACCCGCTAGCACCGCTAAGACCCCTTCTTACTTCAACGATTGCGGTCTGGGTCCTGTGATAAAGCCATCGAGCGTTATTCAATATTGCGCAGATGGCGGTGCCGGCGTCGTCAACATTAAGTGGTCATCGTGGGGTACGACATCTGCCAAGGGCACTGGTACTTATTACATCAACGGCTGCTCTCCTTCGTGCGCCGCGGGAACTATTTATAAATCCAGTGTCTATGTTTTGCTCAATAAGTTGACCAAAACACACGGCAAGAACTATTTGATGAATGTAACAGTGACTCCTAAAGCCGGTAAGCACTTTGTCTGGCCTCCTGAGATGAAGCCAGTACCAAAGAAGGTCACATGGACCTCCGATATGTGGCGGGGCTAGCCCTCATACATTTGTACTTATTTTCTATCTCTGGATTCGCTTTGAGTGCCAGCCCCATGATTGAGGTGCCACAAATAACCACATCCAGAGCAGGATTGCGCTGTCGAGAGAAAAGGCAGGCGCAATGTTTCAGGTACGTATCCATGGTCGCGGTGGACAAGGTGTAGTCACTGCGGCAGAACTATTAGCAGTAGCCGTCTTCGATGAAGGCAAGCATGCACAAGCATTCCCAAGTTTTGGATCTGAAAGAACAGGCGCACCTGTTGTCGCATATTGCCGCATCTCGGAACACGAGATCCGGGCGCGCGAACCGATCATGGAACCCGATGCACTTATCATTCAAGATGCCAGCTTGATCAAACAGATCGATGTATTTGCTGGACTCAAAGCCGGCGGTTTTGTAATCGTCAATTCAACAGAGAACGCCGATGATTTGTTGATTGCTGAAAAATTAAAAGTGCAAGCCACTCTCGCGATTCTTCCTGCAACGGAATTAGCAATGACACACCTCGGACGTCCCGTTCCCAATGCAGTTCTACTCGGAGCATTTAGTGCTTTGACCGGCGTGGTCTCGCTAGAAGCCGTAACCGATGCGATCAATGAAAAATTTAAACCTAAGGTCGCCGCTGGCAATGTCGCCGCTGCAACCGCTGCTTACGAATACGTCATGAATCAGGTGGCCACCAATGCTTAGACAAGTCGAAGGATCCAAGGCAGTCGCCGATGCAGTCGCCGCCTGCTCACCAGAAGTCATCTGCGCTTATCCCATCAGCCCCCAGACCCATATCGTCGAAGGGCTAAGCGCGCTGGTCAAAGATGGTTCGCTCAAAAATTGCGAGTTCATCAATGTGGAATCCGAGTTCGCCGCCATGTCAGTCGCCATCGGTGCTAGCGCTACCGGCGCTCGTACCTATACCGCTACCGCTAGCCAAGGTCTCCTGTACATGGTGGAAGCCGTTTACAACGCATCTGGCCTGGGATTACCCATCGTCATGACAGTCGCCAACCGTGCAATCGGTGGTCCTATCAACATCTGGAACGATCACAGCGATTCTATGTCGCAGCGTGACTGCGGCTGGTTGCAACTCTACGCCGAGAACAACCAAGAGGCCGTTGACCTGCACATCCAGGCCTTCCGCATTGCGGAGGAGATGTCGATCCCCGTCATGGTTTGCATGGATGGTTTCATCCTGACACATGCGTATGAGCAGGTAGATATACCTACGCGCGAGGAGGTAGAAGCCTTCTTGCCACCGTTCACTCCACGGCAGCATTTGGATCCCGCAGATCCCGTTTCGATTGGTGCCATGGTTGGTCCCGAATCCTTTACCGAGGTGAAGTACTTGGCACACCAACGCATGATCGATTCGCTGCGCAAGGTACAAGAGGTCGCCGATGATTTCGAACGCCACTTTGGTCGCAAGACCGGCGGACAACTTCGTTCATATCGCACTGAAGGTGCCGACACCATCGTCCTTGCACTGGGTTCCATAATCGGCACGCTTAAAGATGTGGTCGATGAATTGCAACTCGACGGTCATTCCATCGGGCTGGTTGGACTCACATCCTTTAGACCATTCCCATTCCACGCTCTCGCCGAAGCCCTTAAAGGCGCCAAGCGCGTCGTCATCCTTGAAAAAGCTTTCTCTACCGGGACAGGTGGGATCGTAACGAGTGATGTCGTGCGCGCTATCGAAGGCATGGGCATCAAGGACTTCACCGTAATCGCAGGGCTCGGTGGTCGCCCCATCACCATCGCTTCACTGCGCGAATACCTTACAAACGCGATGCAAGAAAACGTCGAACGTCTTACGTTCTTGGATCTAGAAACTGAAACTATAGAAAAAGAATTGAGTAAAGAGAGGGCGCTGCGATGAGCACCACACAGATTAAGTTCTACCAAGTCGGCTCCTTTGCCGTAGGCAATCGCCTCTTGCGCGAAGACGAACGCAGCGTGCAATCCGATCCAGAACGCACCAACGCACTAACTTCGGGCCACCGCGCCTGCCAGGGTTGCGGTGAAGCACTCGGTGCTCGCTATGCACTCGACGCCGCCATGCGTGCCACCAAGGATCAATTGATCGCAGTCAACGCGACCGGATGCCTCGAAGTATTTTCTACTCCTTATCCCGAATCTTCTTGGCGCGTCGCCTGGTTGCACTCACTCTTTGGTAACGCCCCTGCTGTTGCCACCGGTGTAGCCGCAGCGCTCAAAGCAAAAGGCAACCACACCACTCGCGTAGTCGCTCAAGGCGGCGACGGTGCCACCGTCGATATTGGTTTCGGTGCTCTGAGCGGAATGTTCGAACGCAACGATGACGTCTTGTACATCTGTTACGACAACGAGGCTTACATGAATACCGGTGTGCAGCGCTCTGGTGCCACGCCACCTGCAGCGCGTACAGCCACCACCCAAGCAGTGGGATCCAAGCCAGGCAATGTATTTGGTCAAGGCAAGTACTTACCGAAGATCGCCATGGCCCATGACATTCCATACGTTGCCACCGCAACAATTGCCGATCTGCGCGACCTAGAAGCAAAGGTCGAACGCGCGATGACGATGCACGGCAGCCGCTACCTGCACGTGTTGGTCCCATGCCCACTCGGGTGGGGATCGGCTTCCTGTGACACCATCAAGATTGCTCGCCTGGCCACCCAGAGCGGGCTCTTCCCCGTCTTTGAAGCAATCAACGGCGAAGTCGTCGCATCGAGCAAAATTCGCAAGAAGGTCAGCGTTGAGGAATACCTCAAGTTGCAGACGCGCTACAGCCACCTCTTCTCACCACAGCGCAATGACGACGTTATCGATCACTTGCAGCGCATCGCCGATAAAAATATTGAACGCTATGAATTGATGGAGGACTAGTCGTGGATAAGCCATATGCAATTACCTTGTCGGTGGGGTCCAGTCTCGCTAACCACACCGGTTCTTGGCGGGTAGAACATCCCGAATATGTAAACCGCATGCCACCGTGCAATAAGGCCTGCCCTGCCGGTGAAAATGTACAGAATTGGCTCTACATCGCCGAAGATGGTTCATACGAACAAGCTTGGCGCGAGCTCATCAAAGAAAATCCCTTCCCCGCAATCATGGGTCGCGTCTGCTACCACCCTTGCCAGACCGCATGTAATCGCTCATTCCTCGATGAAGCAGTCGGCATCAACTCTGTAGAACGTTTCTTGGGCGATCACGCGCTAGAAAAAGGTTGGAAGATCGATCCACCTGAGCACGAGACAGGTCTTGCCGTACTCGTAATCGGCGCTGGCCCCGCAGGTCTATCAGCCGCATATCAACTGCGTCGCATGGGCCACCAAGTAGTTGTGCGCGATGCCACCCACCAACCTGGCGGAATGATGCGTTATGGAATTCCTAAGTACCGCCTGCCTCGCGAAGTCTTAGATGCAGAAATCAATCGCGTAAAAGAGATGGGCGTTATTTTCCAGCTCAATACTCGTGTCGATGATGTGCACGATGCGTTAGATGAAGGTTTCGATGCCGTCTTTATGGCGATTG
>CAIZKO010000117.1 GCA_903933585.1 uncultured Actinomycetes bacterium | reverse complement strand
CGACAATAACGGTGAGGGTTGTTGGTGAGCCACCGGTGAGGGTGACCTCTTCCAGATAAATGCCAGTACCTTCGAAGGTGGGGGTAATCGCCGCGATTACTGCTTCAATAATGCTCATTACTGGCTCTCTTTTCCGCTATTTAGTTGTAGATCCAATCATAACTCAACTTGGCGATGAGAGCCGCCACAACAAAGAGGAAGATCTTACGCACCAGCGGCGAGCCTCCGCGTATTGCCAGCCGTGAACCAATCACGGCCCCCAAGACATTTGCAATCGCAAGCGCTAACCCGAGGCGCCACCAGATATGGCCAGTGAGTTGGAAGGTCGCAATTGCACCAAAGTTGGTAGCGATATTCACCAGCTTGGCTGTGGCGCTGGCTTTAAGAAATTCATAACCAACCACTATCACCAATAAGAAAACTAAGAAGGTGCCAGTGCCTGGTCCGAAGAGTCCATCGTAGAAACCAATAAGTAAGCCGCAGGCAGCAACGATCCAAAGCCGCGATGCATGGGTGTAACGCAACTTTTCGCTCAATCCTAAATCTGGTTTGCGCCAGGTATATATGCCAACGAGAACTAAGAGCGTCAAGATAAGCGGGTGAAATACCGCAGTCGGAAAGTGCGCAGCGAGGTGTGCGCCAGCAACTGAACCAATGAGGGCTGGCAGCGCCATCGTGAGCGTTAACCGTAGATCGGGTCTTACTCTCTTAAAATATGAAGCCGCCGCGGTCGATGTGCCGAAGATCGATGGGATCTTGTTAGTGCCAAGAATCATTGGTATTGGCTTGTCAGAAATTCCGATTAAGAGCGCCGGCAATTGAACCAGCCCCCCGCCGCCAGCGACGGCATCAATAAATCCAGCAAAGCCCGCGGCGAGAGCGAGAAAGATGAAGGTGGCGAGAGACATTAACGAATTGCGTTAAGGATTTCTGATGTCGCACTCAAGGCCGCAAATTCTTCCTTGCTTCCTTCGCTTCGTACTCGGAACTCGATCTTGCCTTCGGCAAGTGACTTACCAACAATCACGATGTATGGGATTCCGATGAGTTCGGCATCTTTGAATTTTACGCCGGCACTGGCATCGCGCCGATCATCAAAGAGGACCGTTAAACCAGCTTCTTCGAGTTCTACGGCTAGCTTTGCAGCGTATTCAAAGATCGCATCATCCTTGCCCGCGGCAACCAAGTGCACATCTGCGGGGGCAATCTCGGCAGGCCAGTTAAGACCGATCTCGTCATATGTCTGCTCGGCTACCGCCGCAACAGCGCGCGATACGCCAATTCCATATGAACCCATCGTCACAACCTGTGCCTTGCCATTTTGATCGAGAACCGTGAGACCCAAAGCCTGCGCATACTTGCGGCCTAGTTGGAAGATATGGCCAATTTCAATTGCACGATCAATAACTACTGGGGTTTCACAGTTTGGGCAGAGATCGCCGGCTTTAACCTCTGCCGCCTCAACAAATGCCGCTACAGCGAAATCACGGCCGTGCGTCACAAAGCGCGCATGCTTATCTTTCTCGTTCGCGCCGGTAATCCAATGTGATCCCAAAGTGATTCTAGGGTCGGCATATACTTTTATGCCGAGCGCTTGCGCATCTTGTGGTCCCATATAGCCCTTAACCAGAGCGGGATTTTTAGCAAAATCTTCATCTTCAAAGAGGCGCAGATCTTGCACGCCCGGCAAGTTTGCCGCAACGCGCTTGAGATCAACTTCGCGATCACCGGGAACCAGAATTGCAATCGCTTCCCCATCGGCCATCAGGAGTACATTCTTTAAAGTATCCGAGCCGGTGATCTCTCCGCCAAACTTCGCATTGACGAGCTCAACGAGTGAATCAATAGTTGGAGTGTTTGGCGAATCAAAGACCTCAAAGGCTGGTGCTTCTGCGCCCTCGAAAGGAGCAACTTTGGTAACCATCGCTTCTACATTGGCGGCAAAGCCACACTTCTCGCAGAGCACATAGGTATCTTCTCCGGTTGGGCAGGGAGCCAAGAACTCTTCGGATTTTGAACCACCCATAGCGCCGGACATCGCAGAGACAATATTGAACTTGAGGCCGAGGCGGTTGAAAGTTTTGATGTAGGCCTCGCGGTGGCGTTGATAGGAAGCTTCCAGACCGGCATCATCGATATCGAAGGAGTAAGAATCCTTCATAACAAATTCGCGGCCGCGGATAATTCCGCTGCGCGGACGTGGCTCATCGCGAAATTTAGTTTGGATCTGATAGATAGATAGTGGCAAATCCTTATGGGAAGAGAACTCCCCCTTGACCATCAGGGTAAACATCTCTTCGTGCGTCGGACCCAGCAGGTAGTCGCTACCGCGACGATCCTTCAGGCGAAAGAGGTCGGGGCCATATTCAGACCAGCGGTTGGTCTCCTCGTATGGTTCACGCGGAAGCAGGGAGGGAAAGTGGACTTCTTGGAATCCCGCGTTATCCATCTCTTCACGGATGATATTTTCGATATTGCGGTAGGTGCGATACCCCAGTGGTAGCCATGAATAGATGCCCGCAGCAACGCGGCGAACATATCCGGCACGAACCAGGAGGCGGTGGCTGGCAACTTCAGCATCGGCTGGATCATCGCGTAGCGTGCGTAACAATAAGGTGGACATTCGCAACATGCGAGAACCTTATCTAAGGAAGTTAGTGGCCGTTCACAGTTGGGGTGCCAGAAGCAACTCCCGCTGCAGCCATCTCGTCGGCAAGGCGGTTAGCCTCAAAGATCAAGGTTTCGACGATCTCGGCTTCGGGAACGGTCTTGATTACTTCACCCTTAACGAAGATCTGCCCCTTGCCATTACCGGAGGCGACGCCTAAATCTGCCTCGCGCGCTTCGCCGGGACCGTTGACTACGCAGCCCATGACAGCCACGCGGAGCGGAACTGTCATCCCCTGCAGACCAGCCTGGACCTTCTCGGCGAGCGAGTAAACATCTACCTGAGCGCGTCCACACGATGGGCAGGAGACGATCTCTAACTTACGTTGGCGCAGGTTGAGTGATTCGAGAATGGAGATTCCAACTTTTACCTCTTCGACGGGAGGCGCAGAGAGCGAGACGCGGATGGTGTCGCCGATTCCTTCCGCCAAGAGGATTGCAAAGGCGGTGGCAGATTTAATGGTGCCTTGGAAGATTGGACCTGCTTCGGTGACGCCGAGGTGCAATGGATAATCGCATTGTGCTGCAAGCAGGCGATAAGCCTTCACCATCGTCACTGGATCGTGGTGCTTTACCGAGATTTTAATATCAGAGAAGCCATGCTCTTCGAAGAGGGATGCCTCCCAGAGCGCGGATTCCGCGAGAGCTTCTGGAGTGGCCTTGCCATATTTTGCGAGCAGGCGTGGATCGAGAGAACCCGCATTAACGCCAATACGAATTGGAATACCGGCATCGCCGGCTGCCTTAGCAACTTCTTTCACCTTGTCATCAAATTGCTTGATATTGCCCGGGTTGACGCGAACCGCGGCGCAACCCGCATCAATCGCCGCAAAGATGTACTTCGGTTGAAAGTGAATATCTGCAATAACTGGAATCTGAGATTTTTTGGCGATCGCCTTAAGCGCATCAGCGTCATCTTGACTAGGTACGGCAACGCGGACGATCTGACAGCCCGAAGCGGTGAGCTCGGCGATCTGCTGCAAGGTGGAGTTAATGTCCGAGGTCAGCGTGGTGCACATTGATTGCACGCTCACCGGGGCATCGCCACCGACGAGAACGCTGCCAACTTTGAGTTGCTTGCTCTTCCGACGTGGCGCAAGTACAGGAGGAGGGGCTGCTGGAATTCCGAGATCGACCATGGCTTTATTCTGCCTTAGATTAGAGATTGAAGTGAACTGGATTGAAAATATCGGCCGCGAGGAGCATTAAAGAGAGCCCGACAAGGAATGCGAAGACAACGACAGTGATCGGCATCAATTTTTCGAGATCAATTGGATCCGGTTGCGGACGGCCAGCTCGGCGCGCCCTGCTTCGTCGAACCCCGTCGACTACCGCTACCGCCATATGTCCGCCATCGAGCGGGAGCAATGGTAACAAGTTAAAGATTCCAACAAAGATATTGAGGCTAGCAATAATAAGAAGGAAGGTCTCCAATTTATCGCCAAAGCTGAGCGCTTGATCGCTCGCTGTTGCTGCAGATGCTTGTGCGACCCCGACCACGCCGACCAAGCCATTCGCATCGCGTTTTGCACCTAAGAAGGTCTGGCGAAAGAGAGCGGGGACTTTGCCGGGCAAGGTTACGAGGGATTTAACGCTCGTGGTGAAGAAGCTAGAGCCAAGAGTCCAGGTGTCGTGCAGCGAAGTAATGACGCCTTCACGTTGTAGCCCAATTTTACTAATAATGCCGAGCATTCCATAGCGTTTGCCACCAACGGTGACCGAATCAGGGGTTGCGACAATCGACAAGATTTTTCCTGATCTCTCAATTTCCAAGGTCAGTGGTTTATTTGCGGAATCCCGAATGACCTGAACATCTTTGCTCCAGTTAGTAACCTTTTTGCCATTGATGGAGATGATGTGATCCCCCGCTTTGAGTCCAGCGTTAGCCGCTGGCGAGGCAGGTGCAGTTTTTGCACAAGCGTTCGATGTCGTGCTGGTATTTATGCACGGTAAAACTTCATTAATAATTGGTAGCGTCGTGGAGACGCCAATTCCAAAGAAGATTACAAAGATTAAGAAGAAGCCGATAATAAAGTGGTTTACCGAGCCAGCCCCCAGAACGATTAAACGGCGGGGTGTCGAAGATTTAATAAAGGCGCGCGGAGCATCTTCTTCGGACATTTCTTCGTGGGTCGACATTCCCACAATCCTGCAATAGCCCCCCGCGGGAATTGCCTTGATGCCAAACTCGGTCTCTCCGCGTTTATATGACCAGATCTTGTAACCAAAGCCCAGGAAGAATTCGGTCACCTTCATGCCGAACTTCTTGGCAAAGAAGAAATGACCAAACTCGTGAATCATGACCGAGATAAGTAGCGCGGCTACAAAAGCTAGTACCCCAAGGGCTTGCAACATTATTTCTTCTCCACTACTAGTGCATTGGCAACTACGCGTGCATCTTCTTCGATGGCACTGACATCAGATAAATCCCGAATGACAGAGTTTGCAATCGAATCTAATTTTGTGGTGGTCGCCGCAACGATCTCTACGATCGCAGAGAACTCCAGATCGCCACTCATGAAGGCGGCAACCGCGACCTCGTTGGCAGCATTAAAGACCGCCGGCAATCCCCCACCGCGGGAACCACAGTGGCGGGCCAGGTCGACAGCCGGAAAGCGAGCGCTATCTATCGGGGAGAAGTTCCAGGACTGAGCCGCGCTCCAGTCAACCGCCGTCGTTGCATGCGCGGTTCTATCAGGAGCTCCCAGCGCATAGGCGATGGGGCCCTTCATATTTGGCGGACTGAGCTGAGCGATCGTTGCCCCATCAATAAATTCGACCATTGAGTGCACTACGGATTGTGGATGAATGACCGCCTCAATTTTCTCGTAGGGAAGGTCGAAGAGATAGTGAGCCTCTATGATTTCTAGTCCTTTGTTTACCAGGGTTGCCGAGTTGATAGTTACGACCGGTCCCATGGACCATGTGGGGTGAGTGAGCGCTTCGGCAAGAGTCACGCTCGAGAGATCTCTACGATCCCGAAAAGCTCCACCGCTTGCTGTAAGGATGGCGCGCTTCACCTCGCTCTTGCTACCAGCCATAAAGCATTGATACAAAGCGCTATGTTCGGAATCGACCGGGGTAATCCGTTCCAAACCAAAGGCTGCAACAAGTGCTCCACCGGCAACGAGAGATTCTTTATTTGCAAGAGCAACTTTATTTCCGGCGGCTAAAGCGGCGAGAGTTGGACCGAGCCCAATCGAGCCCGTTATCCCGTTGAGGACTATGTCGCAGGTAATTGCCGCGATTTCGCTCGAAGCGCTCTCCCCATCAATGACGGAAATTCCGGAGGTAAGAGAGCGAGCTATCTCCCCGCCGGAGCTGACACCAATTATTCCCACACCAAATTTCTGGGCTTGCGCAATAAGAGTAGGAATATTGGAACCACCTGCAGAAAGTGCGATCACCTTAAATTTATTGGGGTTGGCCGCAATAACTTCGAGCGCTTGAACGCCGATAGATCCAGTGGACCCAAGAATGACGATCTCGCGCATGCGGTTATCTTCCCTTACTCGGCTGAGGAAATATTGAGTTCGGCGGCGGCGAGTTGGCCACAGGCTCCATCAATCTCGCGACCCCTGGTATCACGCACGGTGACGGGGACGCCATAACTTTCTAAGATCGAGACGAAGGTCGCTTCATCGGCCGGGCGAGATGCGGTCCACTTCGATCCTGGAGTGGGGTTGAGCGGAATGAGATTGACGTGGGCATTGCGATTCCTGAGTAATCGCCCCAATAAGTCTGAGCGCCAGGCCTGATCGTTAATATCGCGAATCATTGCGTATTCGATCGAGTACCGTCGTCCGGTCTTATCTGCGTAAGCATCAGCTGCCGCTAAGACTTCCTTGACCTTCCAGCGTGAGTTGATGGGGACAAGAGTGTCACGTAGTTCATCATCGGGGGTATGGAGAGAGACCGCGAGAGTCACCGGAATATCTTCTTTCATTAATTTCTCAATGCCATTTACAACGCCAACTGTGGAAACCGTGACAGAGCGCGCTCCGATCCCTAGTCCATCTGGTTGTGGTGCGGTGATATTTCGAACAGAGCGAATCACTGCGTTGTAATTGGCGAGTGGTTCCCCCATTCCCATAAAGACCACATTGGAGAGGCGGGTTGGGCCACCAGGTAATTCTCCCGCTGCGCAGATACGCGCCGCGGCAACTACCTGAGCGGTAATTTCTCCCGCGGTGAGGTTACGAGTTAATCCCGCTTGACCGGTCGCGCAGAAGGGGCAGTTCATTCCGCATCCCGCTTGTGAAGAGATGCAAACGGTCGTTCGGTCGCTGTATCGCATCAATACGCTTTCAACGAGAACTCCATCGTGTAAACGCCAAAGATCTTTACGTGTGGTTCCGCCGTCGCATTCGATGGAGCGCACCAGGGTAATCAATTTTGGGGTGAACTTCTCTGCCATCAAGGTGCGCATCTCTTTAGGAATATCACTCCACGACTCGGTGTCATCGTTGTGATGAGTAAAGAAGTGAGTTGCCACCTGATTGGCTCGAAAGGCCGGGATACCCAGTTCGACTGCAAGCGCCTTTCGTCCTGCTGGATCCAGATCGGCAAAGTGCCGGGGCGGCTTTACCCGCTGCTTGGGTTCATCAAAAACTAATTTAAGGGAATCTTCGGTGCTCATGATCGCCGCCTTATAGCTTGAAGTGTTGAATGAGTTCGAAGACGAACCAGACAGATGGTGCAGTAAAGAGCAGTGAATCAACGCGATCCAAAATGCCACCGTGACCCGGCAAAATTGTTCCCATATCCTTTATTCGCAGGTCGCGCTTAACTGCGGATTCAATGAGATCGCCACAGGTAGCGGTAATTACTCCTAATACGCCAACCAGCGCACCGAGCCAGAAGTAGTCGTCAAGCACAAAGTAAAAGACCGAGGCAGTTGCAAAGGTCGTAGCCAATAATGCGCCGGCTAAACCTTCCCAGGTTTTTTTGGGGCTGATATGAGGGGCCATTGGGTGCTTTCCAAAGAGGACTCCGGAAAAATACGCGAAGGTGTCATTAAAGCTCACCAAGACCACGAGGGTAAAAATCTTTGCGATGGGGCTGCTCAGGTGAGCTAAGAGAAGAACGAAGCCCGCCAAAAATGGAATATAGAAGATTGCAAAGACCGCCGCTGTCGAGCGCTTTACAAAATCTTTCGGTGAAGCCAAGAGCAGATAAACCATCACATTGGGAATGGCCACCGCCAATGAGATCGAAAGTCCCTCAATCTTGCCAAACCACGCCGCCGCCAAAATTGCGGTGGATGCAACGTAAAGTGGAAGACCTGGAAGATCTATTCCGCCGCCTTTATAGGCGCGCACCATCTCGCGAATCGCAAGCAACATTACGAACCATACAAAAGCCGCGAAGATTAATGGATTGAGTTTGAGCGCTCCAAAGACGATTGCGAGAATGGCAAAAGAGACTCCGATGGATGGAAGCAACTTCCGCCCAGCTCTCTTGTTAATCGCATCATTGATGGAGTGAATATCTTCCATATCGCGGTAAACCCGTCCGGTGTGCTTACACCTCGAGGAGTTCGGTCTCCTTATGCTTTAAGAGGTCATCGATCTTGGAGACATGATCAGTAGTTACCTTCTCTAACTCTTTCTCCGAACGAGAGAGATCGTCTTTGCCAATATCGCCATCTTTCTCTAACTTCTCCATCGCCTCTTTCGCTGCGCGGCGGATGTTGCGGATCGAGACCCGTGATTCCTCGGCCTTGGTGCGAGCCACTTTAATAAAATCTTTACGACGCTCTTCGGTGAGTTGCGGGAAGCTGACGCGAATCACAGCTCCATCACTTGCCGGATTGACGCCCAGGTCGGATTCACGAATCGCCTTTTCGATAGATGTAAAAGCAGCTTTGTCGAAGGGAGAGATGATCGCCATGCGAGCTTCAGGAACTTGGATCGTCGCTAGCTGGCCAAGCGCGGTATAGGTACCGTAGTAATCGACCATGATCTTTTGAAACATCGCTGGGTGAGCGCGTCCGGTCCGAATAGCGCCGAAGTCCTCTTTCGCTACCTCGACCGCTTTGCTCATCTTGGCACCAGCATCAGCCAAGGTGGTTGCTAAATCAGACATCTCGCTCCTTTTAAGTAAGGCGACCTGGGGATCCGCTCGAAGGTAACGAGGGGAAGGGTCTCTTAGGAGACTAGGGTACCAATTGCTTCGCCCCGCACCGCGCGAGCGATATTTCCCTTATTTTTCAGGTCAAATACGATAATCGGCAACTTATTTTCGCGGCAAAGGCTAAATGCTGCCGCGTCGGCTACCGCCAATGATTTCGCAATGACCTCATCAAAGCTAATGGCCTCGTACTTAGTCGCAGTGGCATCCTTCTTGGGATCTGCCGTGTACACACCATCTACTCCACTCTTGGCGAGCAGTAAGGCTTCGGAGCCAATTTCCAGCGCACGTTGAGCGGCGACGGTATCGGTAGTAAAGAAAGGCATTCCTGCTCCAGCGCCAAAGATGACCACGCGACCCTTTTCCAGATGGCGGATGGCACGGCGCGGAATATATGGCTCGGCTACCTGCCCCATCGTGATGGCAGTTTGTACTCGGGTTTCGATACCCTCTTTTTCTAGAAAATCTTGCAAGGCCAGGCAGTTCATAACTGTTCCCAGCATTCCCATATAGTCGGCGCGAGCACGATCCATTCCGCGCTGCTGCAACTCTGCGCCGCGGAAGTAGTTTCCGCCTCCGACAACAATTGCAATCTGAGTTCCGCCGTGGACTACTTCAGCGATCTGTCCCGCAATATCGTGGACGACATCGGGGTCGACCCCGATACCTTTTACACCACCAAATACTTCACCAGAAAGTTTAAGGAGCACTCTCTTATAACCAACTCGGTTCGTACCTGAACTGGTCATCAGAGCGTGCTCCTCACTTTAAGCGGATAAAGCTTCTGTACTTAAGATTACTGTCCAACTCGGAAACGATGAAAGGCCGACACGGCGGTCTTTGCCTCATCGAGAACTTGTTGCACCGTCTTCTTGGCATCCTTCGCGAAAGCTTGCTCCAGAAGGCTAACTTCCTTCACAAAGCCAGTCACGCGTCCAGCAACGATCTTTTCAATCGAGGCTTCAGGCTTACCTTCATTGCGGGCGGTCTCTTCAGCGATGCGACGCTCTGTCTCGATCGCTTCGGCGGGTACCGACTCGCGATTAAGGTATTGCGGAGCGAAAGCTGCGATGTGCTGGGCAACATCCTTGCCAGCCTCGAGAGCATCGGTTGCAAGTTGCACGAGCACGCCGAGCTGAGGAGGTAGATCTGGGTTGGTGCGGTGTAAGTAAAGAGCAACTGGTGAACCTTCGAGAACCGCAACCTTGCGGAGCTCAATATTTTCGCCGAGGGTCGCATTGCCTTCATCGATGCGGGCCTGAACGGTCGCACCGGTTGGAAGAGTCGAAGCCAAGAAGGCATCGAGCTCACCGATTTTAGAGGTGAAGAGGTGGGCCAAAAGTTCTTCGGCCAACTCGATAAAACGCTCGCCCTTAGCAACGAAGTCAGTCTCGCAGTTAAGTTCAAGCATCACTCCGAGGTTGCCCTCTGCCTTTGCGAGCACAACTCCATTTGAAGTCAGGCGCCCTTCACGCTTGGTGACTCCCTTGAGCCCCTTAACGCGGATGAGTTCGACGGCCTTCTCGTAATCACCATCGGCCTCATCAAGCGCCTTTTTGCAGTCGAGCATGCCGGCTGCAGTTGCCTCGCGGAGGCGTTTTACATCTTGCGCGGTATATGAAGCCACGAATTATTCTCCCTTTACTTCTTCAACAACTGGTGCCTCAACTACGGCTTCTACAGCAACTGCTTCAACTACTGGAGCAGATTCTCCAGCCAGAGCTGTCTCAACTTCTGCAAACTTCTCATCAGCGGCAGCGACCTTATCGGCAACAGCAGCAGCGGCTGCAGAGCGAGCAGCAAGTCCAGCGATAGCAGCATCGGCGATAACGCGAGTCAAAAGTCCGATAGAACGGATTGCATCGTCGTTACCAGGAATCTTGTAATCAACTTCATCTGGATCGCAATTGGTATCCAAGATCGCAACGACTGGAATTCCCAGTTTGCGAGCTTCGGCAACAGCGAGGTGCTCCTTCTTCGTATCAACGACCCAGATTGCGCTAGGCAACTTGGTCATGTTACGGATACCTTCAAGGTTCTTGGTGAGCTTCTCGCGCTCGCGACGAAGAACCAAGAGCTCCTTCTTTGTTAAGACTTGATCGTTTCTCTGCTCGAGCTGCTCGAGCTCCTTGAGGCGCTGAATACGCTTGTAAACAGTTGGGAAGTTGGTCAACATTCCACCCAACCAACGCTCGGTGACATAAGGCATTCCAACACGAGCAGATTGCTCGATGATTGGTTGATGCGCCTGCTTCTTGGTGCCAACAAAGAGGATATGTCCACCCTTTGCGACGGTGTCTTTAATGAAGTCATAGGCTGAATCGATCAGGCCAAGTGACTGTTGGATATCGATGATGTAGATACCATTACGTTCAGCGAAGATAAAACGCTTCATCTTTGGATTCCAACGACGAGTCTGGTGTCCGAAATGGACTCCGCTGTCGAGGAGCTCTCGCATTGTTACAACCGCCATGGCGGCACTCTCCTTTATCGCATGCAGTAGCGCATACGCTCGGTTGTCGAAGCGGCAATATGCCGATTCCCTAGCATCAAGGCACCGACTCACTCTTTTGAAATGAGACCGAAATGGTTTCCCGAATAAACGGGATTGATGCGTGAAGTCAGATCTTGCGATCTGCTGGGGCAATTCTAAGGGGGCAGGCTGGTTAAGTTAAAATCAAGCTCTGGGATGAGCGGTATCGAAGGCCTTTTGCAGCCGATCGGGCGAGACATGGGTATAAATCTGGGTGGTGGCGAGCGAGGAATGGCCCAAAATCTCCTGCACCGTCCGTAGATCGGCCCCGCCTTCTAGCAGGTGAGTTGCGGCGGTATGGCGCAGACCATGGGGACCCATCTTTGATCCGACCGCGGCCATCGCCTGATAGACGACCTCGCGGACCGTTCGCTGGTCAATTCGATTCCCTCGCGATCCCAGAAATACCGCGTTGCCTGACTTCTGGTTTGCAAGCGAAGGTCGGGCAACTTCTAAATAATTGCGGAGCGCATTAACCGCTGGAATTCCCATTGGCACCACGCGTTCCTTGCTTCCCTTGCCCATCACTTGCAAAGTATTTCGCGATTCATCAATGAAGCGCAGATCCAAACCACAAATTTCCGAGACGCGAACGCCGGTGGCATAGAGAACTTCGATGAGCGCTAAATCGCGAATTGTAAGTGGGTTGGGATCTTCATCGGCGCGGGTCTGGGCGCTGGCTAACACAATTTCGGTATCGGCTATATCTAGAACTTCCGGCAGCGTGCGATGTGGTTTAGGAATCGCGAGCTCTGCTCCGAGGTCACTCTTGATCCAACCTTGGCTAGCGCCCCAATATGTAAATGCTCTGATTGAAACGATACGACGCGCCATCGTGGAACGTGCAACTCCGGCTCCCTGCAATTCTGCTAACCATGAACGAATGTGGGTGAGTTCTAATTGTGAAAACTCTTCGATATGTAATTTCTCCAGGTGCTTGAGAAAGGATTCAAGATCGCTGACATATCCTTTAATTGAATTCTCGGCGAGATTGCGTACGAGAACAAGATGCTCCTCGTATTGGGCAATTAACTCAGAACTCATGCCTGACAGGTTACTCGGGTTTACGCCCCTGACGCAGTAGTCCATAAGTAACCGCATCTTCGAGAGCCATGGCAGAAGCGGCGATCACGTTCTCGTGAACTCCGACGGTCGTCCATGAACCTTCACTATCACTGGTTTCAACCAGAACGCGAGTTACGGCGCCGGTGCCCAGACGACCTTCCAGGATACGAACCTTGTAGTCAGTCAGTTCGAGGCGCTCGAGTTCTGGGTAGAACTTCTGCAACCCAGAACGGATGGCGGTATCAATTGCGTTAACCGGGCCATTTCCAGATCCCTTTGTAACGATCGTTTCTCCGTGCGCAGTTAAAGTGACCGTCGCCTTTGAGGTGACTCCCCCGCCTGCATCGCCATCAACCGTAGTCTGCCAATCTGCGATGGTGAAGAAGTTAGCGCGTTTGCCGGCAATCTCTTCGCGAAGCAGAAGTTCAAAGGAGGCATCTGCGGCTTCAAAGGTAAAGCCACGGGATTCCATCTCTTTGACACGCTCGACGACGCGAGCAACAACTTCCTTGTTGCCACCCAGATCGATTCCCAGCTCTTGTGACTTGAGTTCGATGGTGGCGCGGCCAGCCATTTCAGAGACCAACATTCTCATATCGTTTCCGACGCTGGAAGGATCTTCATGCTGATACATCATGGGATCTACCTTGATCGCACTGGCGTGAAGCCCCGCTTTATGTGCGAAGGCAGATACTCCAACATAGGGCTGCCGGGCACTTGGTGCCACATTGGTTACTTCAGCGACTGCATGAGCAATTCTAAATGATTCGTGAAGCGCACCTTCTGGAAGTACTGGCTTCTTCATCTTCAACTCTAAGTTGGCGATAATGCTAACGAGGTCGGCATTACCAGTTCGTTCGCCATACCCATTAAGAGTTCCCTGAACATGTGTCACACCAGCTTCAATTGCCGCCAGGGAGTTAGCAATGGCACATCCAGTGTCGTTATGGCAGTGAATTCCTAGACGTGCGGAAGATCCTTGAAGAACTTCGTGCACTACATCGGTAAGTTCGGTCGGAAGCATTCCGCCGTTGGTATCACAGAGAGCAATTACATCGGCACCAGACTCCGCAGCAACACGCACCACTTCTAGGGCATAGGCCCTGTTGGAACGGTAACCATCGAAGAAGTGTTCGGCATCGAGAAAGACGCGCTGTCCCCCCTCGCGCAAAAATTTAATGGAACTGCGAATCATCTCGAGGTTCTCGTCGAGCGTGGTTTTGAGCGCGAGTTCTACGTGGCGATCATGGCTCTTTGCTACCAGGGTGACTGCAGGGGCGCCTGAGTCTTGCAACGCACGGAGCAACACATCGTCTGCTGCCTGCACGCCTGGTCTGCGAGTAGCACCAAATGCTACAAAGGTGGCGTTCTTAAACTTAATCTCACTCTGTACTAATTTGAAAAACTCGGTGTCCTTAGGATTTGCTCCTGGCCATCCACCTTCGATAAATCCAACGCCCAGATCATCTAGATGGCGAGCAATCGCCAGCTTGTCATGCACCGAAAGGTTGAGTCCCTCTTGCTGCGCGCCATCGCGCAACGTGGTGTCGTAGATGTGAAATGCGTCAGATACCGGCATTAGGAAACTCGCTTGTTCCAGCCGTGCTTATCCTCGACGGTACCATGCTGAATACCGAGCAGAGTTTCGCGGATCTGCATCGTGATTGGACCAGGGTTTCCATCGCCGGTCATCCAACTTCCTTGCGCACTCTTCGCGGCTCCGACAGGGGAGACGACAGCTGCAGTTCCGCAGGCAAAGATTTCACTGATCTCACCTGATGTAACGCCATCGCGCCATTCATCGGTCGAGATCATTCCCTCTTCAACTTTGTAACCCAGATCTTTTGCGACGGTCAGAATGGAATCGCGCGTAATTCCAGCGAGCAAAGTTCCAGTTAACTTTGGCGTGAAGATTGTCGCGCCGGCGCCTTTGCCCTTAACGAAGTAAAGGTTCATGCCGCCCATCTCTTCAACCCACTTGCGTTCGATGGCATCGAGCCAGACAACCTGGTCGCAACCCTCTTGAGCGGCTTGCTTCTGCGCCAAGAGCGAGCCCGCATAGTTGCCACCGGTCTTCGCTTCGCCAGTTCCACCTTGAGCGGCGCGGACAAACTCTGTAGAAATCCAGACGGTTACTGCCTTATCAGGATTGAAATACGCCGATGCGGGAGTCGTTATTACTAGGTAGGTAGCGCGATTGGCTGGGCGCACTCCTAGACCAACTTCCGTGGCGATCATAAATGGCCGGATGTACAAAGATTCACCGAAATTTTGTGGAACCCAAGCGCGCTCATTGCGCACGAGCGCCTCAACCGTTGCAACAAAATCTGCAATGGGCAACTCTGGAAGTGCCATGCGAATCGCGCTACGGCGAAAACGCTCTCCATTGGCTTCCGGACGAAAGAGACTGACTCCCCCATCGGGTTGGCTATACGCCTTTAGACCTTCAAAGATTTCCTGACCGTAATGAAGAACCGAAGTAGCGGGGTCCAGGGAGAGCGGACCATACGCCTTCAACTCTGCATCGCCCCAACCAGCAGCCTCACTCCACTCGGCAATCACCATATTGTCGGTGTAATACTTGCCGAAACCGCCTGCTGCAATCTTTGCCGCGCGATCGCTATCGCTCGCTGGGTGACTGCTTGGATTGAGGTTGATCTTCATTTAGATAGCTCCCGCCAGTGCGTCGCCAATTTGAACGGTACTTCTCTTAGAATCTCCGCGCGTTAATAGATCCGCTGCAACTACTCGTTCAACATCGGCGGCCGCTTCGCTCTCGCCGAGGTGCGCTAGAAGCATCGCAACAGACATGACTGTGGCAGTTGGATCGGCCAATGATTTGCCCGCAATATCCGGTGCAGAACCATGGACCGGCTCAAACATCGAGGGGAACTTTCCCGTTGGGTTGATATTTCCGGAAGCCGCAAGGCCAATCCCGCCGCAGATCGCAGCGGCGATATCTGTCAAGATATCTCCGAAGAGGTTATCGGTGACGATGACATCAAAGCGTTCAGGGTTAGTAACAAAGAACATTGAGGCGGCATCCGCGTGCATGTAGTCAGTCGCGATATTCGGAAACTCTTTTGCAACTTCGTTAAATGTGCGAGTCCACAAACCACCTGAGTGAACAAGGACATTGTTCTTGTGAACCATCGTCAGTTTCTTGCGAGGGCGCAGAGATGCGCGGGCGAAGGCATCGCGGATGACTCGCTCAGCTCCGCGGCGAGTGTTGAGGGATTCTTCGGTTGCTATTTCGGCTTCAGTGCCGAAGGAAAGGTACCCACCAGCTCCGGAATACGGACCTTCCGTTCCTTCGCGGACCACAATAAAGTCGATCGGAGCTTGCGTCGCGAGAGGTGACCTAACACCCGCATGCAACTTTGCCGGACGAAGATTCACATATTGATCAAATGCGAAGCGCAGTTTTAAGAGCAGACCGCGTTCTAGTACGCCACTCGGAACCGTTGGATCTCCAACCGCACCCAGCAAGATGACATCGCTCTTTGCAATTTCTGCCATCGTCTCATCGCTCAAAACTTCGCCTGTCGCATGCCAGTGTGCGGCGCCTAGGTTGTAGTAAATCTTTTCGAAAGCGAGCTCGTACTTTGCGGCGATCTTGTCGAGAACCTTAAGTCCCTCCGCGACAACTTCTGGACCAATGCCATCTCCAGCAATAACTGCAACTTTAAACTCTTTCATTAGGACACCAAGTTAACTGTTCGGACGAAATCCGCGCCGGTCGCTTGTAGGACCTTTGCAAGAATTTCTGCGGATACTGCGGAATCGATATTAAGAGCCATCAGCGCTGCGCCACCGGCTTCGCTCCGGGAAACCTGCATTCCAGCGATGTTCACACCCGCTCCACCGAGTACGCCCCCCATAGCCCCAACTACACCTGGACGATCTGCATATTGCAGGAGCAGGAGATGCTCGGTCGGAGGTAGATCTAAGTCAAAGTTGTTAATCGCAATGATCTTTTCTACGCGGCGAATTCCCATCAAGGTTCCATCCACAACAATGAATCGGCCGCCAGGAAGCGCTGCGCGAAGCGAGATCATGCTGCGATATTCCGGACTCTCGGGATTTGTCGTAACCGAAGAGGTCATTCCGCGCTCGGCTGCGAGACCAGGTGCGTTGACATAGGTGACAGATTCGGCGCCAACCGCAACGAGCGCACCCTTAAGAACGCTGGTCGCAAGTATTGATGAGTCATGTGCGGCGATATCTCCGCGGACCTCTACATCTAGAGATGTTGGAAGTTCGCCGGCAAAGACCGTTGCTAACTGCGCCATCTTTTCAACGAGCGGTAAGGATGGACGAATATCTTCGTGGATCGCTCCACCCTTAACGTTCAACGCATCTGGTACGAGTTCACCAGAGAGGGCCTTGCGAACTGATACGGCAACAGCGATACCAGCGCGTTCTTGGGCTTCATCGGTAGATGCTCCCAGGTGAGGAGTCGCCACGACTTGATCCAAAGTGAAGAGTGGTGAATCGGTACACGGCTCTGTGGCAAATACATCAAGTCCCGCACCCGCAACGCGACCTTCGACGAGGGCGGTATATAAAGCGGCCTCATCCAGGACTCCACCGCGAGCCGCATTAATGATGCGAACAGTTGGCTTCACTTTTTTAAGGGCCTCTTCACCAATGAGATTTGCCGTCTCTTTGGTCTTGGGAAGATGAATCGTGATGAAATCACTTATACGCAGCAATTCATCGAGTTCAACAAGACGAACTCCCAATTGCGCTGCGCGAGCAGGTACTAGGTAAGGATCATAAGCAACAACGTTCATACCGAAAGCCTGCATGCGGGCGGTAACAAGTTGACCAATCTTTCCGAAACCAACAACACCGAGCGTCTTCTCGAAGAGCTCGGCGCCTGTAAATTTGGAACGAGCCCACTTGCCGTTGCGGAGCGCGGCGTGAGCCGGTGAGATAAAACGAGCAGATGCCATCAAGAGCGCGATCGCTAACTCGGCAGCGCTAACAATGTTAGATGTCGGCGCATTAACGACCATGATTCCAGCAGCGGTCGCCGCGGGAATATCAACGTTATCAACACCAACACCAGCACGAGCAATTACCTTCAGCCCCTTGGAGGCGGCAATCGCTTCCGCATCCATCTTGGTAGCGGAACGAATTAAGACCGCGTCAGCGCCAGCTGCCAGAGCAGCTAATAACTCAGCGCGATTGGCGCCATCGCAATTCTTAACTTCAAAGTCGGGCCCAAGAGCTTCTAACGTCGCGGGGCTTAACTCTTCAGCAATCAGGACGATCGGTTTAGCCACGGGCAGCAGAACCTTCCTTGTAATCATCGTTTGTTGAGCTCTTGACCCATGACATCATCTTGCGAAGTTCTCGTCCAACAGCCTCGATCGGATGGGTCTCGCCCTTAGCGCGCAACGCCTTAAATTCTGGTGCACCGGCTTCTTGATCATTGATGAAACGCTCTGCAAACTTTCCATTTTGGATATCTGCAAGAACTGCCTTCATATTCTCTTTAACGCTGGGATCGATGACGCGTGGACCAGATACATAGTCGCCATATTCAGCGGTATCTGAAACTGACCAACGCTGCTTTGCAATTCCACCTTCGTACATGAGGTCGACGATCAACTTCAACTCGTGCAAGCACTCGAAGTAAGCAACTTCTGGTTGATATCCAGCCTCAACGAGGGTTTCAAATCCGTACTGGACGAGCTGTGATGCTCCGCCGCAAAGTACTGACTGCTCTCCGAAGAGATCGGTTTCGCACTCTTCGGTGAAGGTGGTCAAGATTCCGCCGGCGCGCAGTCCGCCGATCGCCTTGGCGTAAGAAAGTGTCAATGGCCATGCGGTTCCGGTTGCATCTTGTTCAACTGCAACAAGAACAGGAACTCCACGACCGGCTGAATATTCACGACGCACTAGGTGGCCAGGGCCCTTAGGGGCAACCATGGCAACATCGATATTGGCCTCTGGCTTGATGTAACCAAAACGAATATTGAATCCGTGGCCAAAGAAGAGAGCTGAACCGGCTTTAAGGTTTGGCTTGATTGAATCGTTGTAGATATGGCGTTGCACGTGATCTGGCGCAAGAAGCATGACCACATCGGCCTCTTTGACTGCATCTGCAACCGAGAGAACGCGCAGGCCTTCTGCCTCTGCTTTGGCGCGGGAAGCTGAACCTTCGGCTAAGCCGATGCGAACATCTACTCCGCTATCGCGCAGCGAGAGAGCATGCGCATGCCCCTGTGAGCCATAACCAATGACGGCAACTTTCTTGGATTGAATGATCGAGAGATCTGCATCTTCGTCGTGATATTGGGTAGCCACTTTAGGGTCTGCCTTTCTTAGTCGTGATCCGGTTGATGTGATATTCCTGGTTTCAATCCGCGCTCCATTGCTACGAGACCGGATTGGACCAATTCTTTGATGCCGTAAGGCTCGAGAACGCGCAGGAGCGCTTGAATCTTCTCGCTATTGCCCGTCGCTTCGATGGTGACGGCATCTTGTGCAACGTCAACAACTTTGGCGCGGAAGAGTTGTACCGTCTCGAGTACTTGAGAACGTGTCTCTGGGGTGGTGCTCACTTTAACGAGGAGAAGCTCACGCTGAACCGAGGCGATAGGGTCAAGTTCGATAATGCTTAAAACGTTGATCAACTTATCGGTCTGTTGAATAACCTGAGCAAGCGCATGACCCTCGACATTGACGACAATCGTCATCCGAGAAACATTCGGATCCTCGGTGGGACCCACTGCCAGCGAATCGATGTTGTACCCGCGACGCGAGAAGAGCGAGGCAATGCGCGCCAAGACTCCAGGGCTATTCTCGACGAGGACTGAAAGTGTATGTGTGCTCATTTATAACTCCTGTGAATCCCAGATAGGAGCCATCGACTTCGCAACCACGATGTCATCATTTGATGTGCCAGCAGCAACCATTGGCCACACCATCGCATCGCGATGAACGCTGAAATCGACAACTACAGGTCGATCGTTAATTGCCATTGCTTCATTGATAACGCGATCTACATCTTCCTTGCTCTCGCAGCGCAAGCCCACGCAACCCATTGCTTCTGCTAGTTTTGCAAAGTCTGGAATGCGCTTGGAGTGCAGATCGGTATTTGAATAACGTTGGTTATAGAACAAGGTCTGCCACTGACGAACCATGCCAAGTGATTCATTATTAATAATTGCAACTTTGATTGGAATATTATTTAAGGCGCAGGTTACCAATTCTTGATTTGTCATTTGGAAGCAGCCATCGCCATCAATGGCCCAGACGACGGTATCTGGAGCTCCGACCTTGGCACCCATGGCGGCGGGAACGGCGAATCCCATGGTTCCCAGCCCACCCGAGTTGATCCACGTGCGCGGTTTCTCGTACTGAACAAATTGCGAAGACCACATCTGATGTTGGCCTACTCCAGCCACATAAATGGCATCAGGCCCAACGATCTGCCCCAACCGCTGGATAACGTATTGCGGAGATACTGATCCATCTGTTGGCTCATCGAAACCCAAAGGATATTTATTGCGCCAGCTATTGCACAGCGCCCACCAAGCGGTGAGATCCGGCTTGGAATTCTTAAACTTTGCTTGCAACGCCGGAAGAAGTGCATTAATGGTTGCCTTGAGATCGCCAACAAGTGCAACATCTACGATGCGATTCTTGCCGATTTCGGCTGGATCAATATCAGCGTGAATGATCTTGGCGTTAGGTGCGAAAGAAGAGAGCTTGCCGGTCACGCGGTCATCAAAGCGCGCACCCAAGGTAATAAGCAGGTCAGCTTTCTGCAGAGCTGTGACAGCTGCGACCGTACCGTGCATTCCAGGCATGCCGAGATGCTGTGGGTGGCTATCGGGGAAAGATCCGAGCGCCATCAGTGTCGTAACAACAGGTGCACCGGTAAGTTCGGCGAGTTTCATAAGTTCGGCAGATGCGTTGGATTTAATCATTCCGCCACCAACGTAGAGAACCGGGCTCTTAGATTCCGCGATAAGTGCAGCGGCGTCGCGAACCGACTCCGGGGTTGGATCCATAATCGGGTTGTAACCGGGAAGTGAAAGTGAAGTTGGCCATTCGTAATCGACCAAATTGATGAGTGCATCTTTTGCAATATCAACAAGTACAGAACCTGGGCGTCCCGTCCCTGCGATATGAAATGCCTCGGCAATCGCGCGCGGGATATCGCGCGGATCAGTGATCAAGAAATTATGTTTTGTAACGGGCATCGTGATGCCGCGGATATCTGCCTCTTGGAAGGCATCTGTTCCGATAGCAGCGGCGGCAACCTGACCGGTGATTGCGACAATGGGGACAGAATCCATTTGCGCATCTGCCAGTGGAGTAACAAGGTTTGTGGCGCCTGGGCCAGAGGTAGCGATGCATACGCCGACGCGACCGGTTGCTTGGGCGTAGCCAGTTGCGGCGTGACCAGCGCCTTGCTCGTGGCGAACCAAGATGTGGCGGATAGAGCTATCAAAAATGGGGTCATAAGCAGGAAGGATGGCGCCGCCAGGAATTCCGAACATGACATCGACTCCGGCGCTCTCGAGGGATTTCACGAGTGACTGCGCTCCGGTGATTTTCGCTGACATATTCATCTCCTTCCTGGGTTAAGTGCTTATCTTCTCAAGACATTTGCTCCGTGAAATACGAAACCCCCCAGTTTTCACTGAGGGGTAGCGCACCATCTAGTCAGACTAGATCGCGCGCTCTCGAATCACCACTGATGATGTCATGGCCCAATTCTCGCGGTTGCCGTGAGGCAAGTCAATCCCTGTGACGCGCATCTCAAAATATGAGAAACGTATCTCACTTACATTAACCGCAGACCGCGCCTTGGGAGGCCGAGCCAACAACCTTTGAATATTTAGCAAGGACACCCCGACGATATTTATGAGGAACGGGAGCGAAATGCTTGCGACGCTCGGAGAGCACTGCCTCATCAACTAAGAGATCTAAGGTGCGCTTTGCGATATCAACACGAATCAAATCGCCATCATGAATGAATGCAATCGGACCAGCATCAACCGCTTCAGGCGCAACGTGCCCGACACAAAGACCAGTGCTACCCCCCGAGAAGCGACCATCAGTCAAGAGGAGAGTCGATTTTCCAAGACCTGCACCCTTAATGGCGCCGGTGATCATCAGCATCTCGCGCATGCCCGGTCCACCCTTAGGGCCTTCGTAACGAATAACTACAACATCCCCTGCTTTGATGGTGCCATTTTCTAGCGCCACCATTGCAGCTTGCTCGCGTTCAAAGACCCGAGCTGGGCCTTCAAAGAATTCGACTCCGACTCCGGCAGTCTTACATACTGCGCCATCAGTAGCGAGGGATCCATGCAAAATAGTGATTCCGCCACCAGCAGAGAGTGGGTTCTGAATTGAGTGAAGAACTTCGCCATCGGGATCTAGCGGTGTTATGTCAGCGAGATTTTCGGCCATCGTCTTTCCGGTGACAGTTAAGCAATCCCCGTGCAAGAAACCTGCATCGAGCAAGGCGCGAAGTACAACTGGAATACCACCGACGCGATCAACATCTGTCATCACAAATTTACCAAATGGCTTGAGGTCGCCGAGCAGAGGCGTGCGCTCGCTAATTCTTTGGAAGTCAGCGAGATCAAGATCTACTTCAGCCTCATTAGCGATTGCTAACAAGTGCAAGACAGCGTTGGTGGAACCACCTAGCGCCATAACGATCGTGATCGCATTTTCAAATGCCTTCTTCGTCAAAATGTCACGAGTGGTAATTCCCAAGCGGATAAGTTCTACAACTGCGGCTCCTGCCTTGACTGCATAATCATCACGACGACGATCCACAGATGGTGGCGAGGCAGATCCGGGAAGTGAGAGGCCAAGCGCTTCGCCAACTGCTGCCATGGTATTTGCGGTGTACATACCGCCGCAGG
>CAIZKO010000116.1 GCA_903933585.1 uncultured Actinomycetes bacterium | reverse complement strand
TACCGGGCAGTGCGCGTAAGAAACACAGTGCGTGCTGACTGATCCTAAGAGGTTTTCTACAATTGGACTGTGGCCACGATTTCCAAGGACGAGAAGATCAACGTTCGCGCTTCGCTCCACCAATACCAACCCTGGGTATCCTTCTTCAATAATGAAATCAACGTTCTTTGGGTGTGGCTCTCCGTATACTGCGTGAACCGTCTTTTCCAAGCGGTACTGCGCAATCTCTGCGGGCCGATCATTAATTTCCGACATATCTAGATTGAAACCGATCGCGATCAATTCAATGGTGGGAAATGGTGTCTGCCAACTCGTGAGAACATCGACGTGCGCACCCTCTTTGGCTGCCAACTCGGAGGCCCATTTAAGTGCGGCAATCGACTTATCAGAACCATCGACGCCAACGAGAATCTTGCGGATGGAGTTCCCTGCTTTACGGTCTGTCATGACTGACTCCAATGATTCAACTGAATTGTGATCTCCATAATAGTCTGCCGGCGCCGCTTATCTATAGTGCCTCCACTCCTATTAGTCAGAGAAAAGTGCTCCGTAGGCACCAGTTGGAACCACGGGGTTTTTGGGCCGCTGAAAATTCACTCTCTCGTAATTCGCCCCTTGTTCCGGACGTGGATCTACATCGCCAAAATTTGGCCACATCGAGATCGCTCGCTCCGCTTGCGCGGTAATTGTTAAAGATGGATTCACACCCAAATTCGCCGTCACACTTGAGCCATCAACGATATGCAAGGTTGGGTAGTTCCACACTCGGTGATAGGGATCGATAACCCCACTCTCTGGTGAGTCCCCGATCACACACCCTCCAACGAAATGTGCCGTGAATGGCGCTCCGATCAAATCGCCAATGTGACCGCCGGCTACTCCACCGTGCTTCGCGGCAATCCGGCGTACAACTTCATTGGCTGCTGGAATGTAGGTTGCATTGGGCTTATCCGAATCGTTTCTAGAAGTGAGACGCCAGCCAAATAAGGATTTCTTGCCGGTTACCGAGAGTGATGAATCTACATTTTGCATGACGAGAGCGATAACAGTGCGCTGACTCCAACGTCTTACATTCAAGAATTTAACGACGAGTCCTGGGTGACTCAACATAGTTCTCCACCATTGGTGGCGGCGATCCTTGGGATGCTGCCCATCGGTCAATGCAGTCTGGAGTAATCCCATCAGATTGCTACCGACTCCATATCGCACGGGCTCCACATGGGTGTGCTCATCGGGAAAGAACGATGAAGTGATGGCGGGGCCTTGGCTATAGTCAATATCAATATTCGGCATCAACGCGCCTGTTAATGACTCACTATTTGTTCGAGAGAGCTTGCCCAGCGCCGATGATAAATTGGGAAGTACGTGGCTCTGCTTCATGGCGTGCAATAACTTTTGGGTATTAAAAGTTCCAGCGGCAACAATTACCTGGCGCGCGGTAAATACTCGGTCTCTGCCTACCCACGCGCTGCTCCTCTTCGCGGTGACACGCCAACTGCCGTCGCTCTGCTCATCAATCTCAGTAACTGTATGTTCCGGAAATACTTTGGCACCAGCACCCTCCGCTAAGCCGAGGTAATTCTTGGGCAGAGTGTTCTTTGCATTCTCTCGGCAACCAGACATGCAGCCGCCACATTGCTTACATCCATTGCGCTCTGGACCCTTTCCACCAAAGTATGGATCTTTTGAAGTAACTCCAGGGCCTTCTCCAAAATAGATTCCTAGTGGAGCTAATTTAAAGGTGTGACCTACACCCATCTCAACCGCGGCATCTTTCATCGCGCGATCCGATGGTGAGAAGTATGGGTTATCAACAACTCCTAACATCCGCGATGCCTGGTCATACCAAGGCGATAACTCAGTTTTCCAATCGGTGATGTGAGCCCATTGCTGATCGGCAAAGTAAGTATCGGGCGGGGTATAAAGAGTATTGGCGTAAACAAGTGAGCCGCCGCCGACCCCGGCGCCAGCGAGCACAAGGACGTCAGGTAGGACGTGGATTCTTTGAATTCCTCTTAGACCCAATTTAGGGAGGAAGAGGAATTTGTTTATGCGCCAAGAGGTCTTGGGAAAATCTTTATCCGCAAATCTGCGGCCTGCTTCAAGAACCGCAACCTTGTAGCCCTTTTCGGTGAGGCGAAGTGCGCTGACCGATCCACCAAAGCCGGAGCCAATAATAAGAACGTCATAATCATTGATTTGCTCGGAAGCACCCATGGCCATCCCTTCCTATAGCGCGCAAGGTTAGATCTTAATCTTCCGAAATTCATCAGCCAGCGCCTCTTGTGCCGAAATTTCAAGGTCAATCAAGAATTGCACATTCTCTATCGCTGCAATTGATTGGAGCCAGATCACTAACTCAACCGAGTCATGGTATTTGCCAAGCAAATCCTGAATTGCTCTGAGTTTCAATATTCGCCTGGGGTGGTCTTTCATTTGAACCTCCTCAGCTAACTCAGAGATATATCGAATCTTCTTGCAGAAGATGCGAACTTTATGGAGGTCAGATCCGCGAGATTCGGTCACTCCCTTAAATCTCTTCCACTCCTTCTTCCGACCTTTTTTTAAGAGCTCGCCGAAATCCACATCTGCCCGCAGCACTTCGCCGAATGGGTCCCAGGCTTTTAAATCAACCATCAGGTCAGCAAACCGCACGGATCCCAAAGCCTCAACTAAATCAATGCGCACTTGAGCGTGATCTAGAACGAATTGCCTGGGTGTAACATCTGTTAATTCGTGGTTCAGGCAAATTTCCGAAATCCTGGCTTCTAGCACATCAGCCGAACGCACCTCTCGGAGAACCAGGTTTAGCCAGCGCAATTCGTTAAGCATGTGTTCCACCCATGATGGGTCAAAAGCGCTTCGAAAGATTCCGAGATAACATCTGAGTTTGCGGACATTGACCCGGGTTTGATGAAGTTCTTCGCTATTCATAGCGGCTAAAGGTGCGCTCGCGCGAATTTCTCCGGCACATACATCTACTCTCAGCAAAATCGCCGAGGTCATATCTCGCTGCTTTTCACTGACCATCTTGGCAACCATTCATCACCTAAGGCTACGGTGGAGCCCCCCGTCAGGATTGAACTGACGACCTTCCGCTTACAAGGCGGATGCTCTACCACTGAGCTAGGGAGGCGGACCGCCAAGGGCGGCTCTTCAACTATTTCTAGTAAGGCGCAATTATGACACGACAAAATGGCATAAGCGAACTCGCCTAGTAAAGGGTAGGTTTCGCAGGTGCGCCTCGGAGTCCTAGATGTCGGTTCTAACACAATCCACCTTCAAGTGGTCGATACCCACCCAGGAGCACGCCCAAATCCAACCTTTAACTACAAAGAAGAGCTGCGGCTCACGGAATTTCTCAACGCAAAAAATGAGATCAGCGATGAAGGTATCGATCACCTGCGCAGATCTATAGGTAACGCTGTCCTTCAGGCGCGTACCGTCCAGGTAAAAGAGTTCCTCCCCTTCGCCACATCTGCACTTCGCGAGGCTGCCAATGGTGAGCAGATAATCGCGAGCATCAATAAAGAATTTGATATCGATTTACAAGTCTTGACCGGTGATGAAGAGGCGAAGTTAACTTTTCTAGCGGCCCGTCGTTGGTTCGGTTGGTCTAGCGGACGACTACTTGTCATTGATATCGGCGGAGGTTCACTAGAGATCGCCGTAGGCGTGGATGAATCACCCGAAGTCGCAACATCGCTTCCACTCGGAGCCTCGCGTCTCACTCAAAAGTTTCTGGTTGGTAATCCTTACTCTCAAAAAGGTATCAACGCGATGCGCGAACATATCGAATCACAACTCGAGGCTGTTTTGCCAGCGCTCGTTAAGCACCAAGAATCTGATCGCTCAATTGCTACCAGCAAAACGCTACGTACCTTGGCCCGCCTCAGTGGTGATTGGTTTGATACCAACGGCAGCGTTATTAAATTTGATGTTGTACGGAAAATTGCTACGCGCCTGGCTGATATGACTCATGAAGAACGCACTAAATTGCCAGGAGTTTCGTCCAATCGTGCCAAGCAGATAGTTGCGGGGGCCTTCGTCACCGAGAGCGTGATGCGAAACCTGGATCTTCGTGAGCTTGAAATATGTCCATGGGCATTGCGTGAGGGAATTGTTTTGAAATATATGGATTGGATGGAGAACCGCTAAACGCTCGGTGCGGCCATCCGATCAATCTGCAAAACCTCTTTCTTATTATGAAAGAGTACCCATGCTTCACCTGGCATCAACTTATTATCCGGGTAGTCGAAATCAATCTTCTTTGTCAGCTTCTCCATCATCCGTGGCAATACTGGATTATGGCTGCATAAAATCACTTGCTTCTTCTTCTTGATTAATTCTTTGGCGTACTCGATCGCCTTCTCTTTGTTCTTCTTATAGGTGTACTCGCTCACCGCATGAGTGATTGTCGGCGTGATCTGCAAGGACTTGGCCATCAATGCAACGGTGTCGAGGCAGCGAACCGCATCGGAGGTATGTATTTCATCCAACCCGTAAACCTGATAAAGCGAGAGCATGCGCTTGGCCTGCAACTGTCCAACTAATTGCAGCGGGCGATCTTCATCTTCACCCTGCCATTCGGTACGTTCTAGTGCTTTTCCGTGACGCAACATAATCAAGGCAGATGAGTCATACGGAGTTGCGCTAAAGCGGACCAGAATTTCTCGGTCGCTCTCTCGAGTGGCTCGGAAGGCCGCCGATTGCAGATCGAGCCAGATTATCTGATCGACCTCTTCGTTAGCATGAAACGAGCTGTGATCTTCTACAAGAGATGCGCTCCAATAGGCGACGCTCTTTAAACCATCCGGAACGTAATACTCTACCGATCCAATATAGGGACCTAATTTTATGCTCAAGCCGGTCTCTTCGAGGATCTCGCGGTACGCGCAAGAGATAAGCGCTTCACCCTCTTCGACCTTACCCTTTGGCAGTGACCAATCGTCATAGCGTGGGCGATGCACGAGCAGAACTTCAATCTCGCCTTCGATATCTCTACGCCAAACAACTCCGCCGGCGGCAACGATTTCAGGTGTCATCCTCGGTTCCGATACCAATCTATTGCTGATGCATGGAAGTCCTTTAGTCTCACGCCATCAGGACCCTCTTTAATTTCAAGCCACTTTCCATCGGGCAACATCTCCCAGCGTACAAATTCATCGGAGAGATAACTATCTATCGCTCCAATGAGGAATCGCTTGTGATCTCCTTGTGTCACTTGTACCAAGCTTTCAACGCGGCGATCAAGATTGCGATGCATCAAATCTGCGCTACCGATGTACAACTCATCATTGCCATCGTTGGCAAAATGGAAGATTCGCGAATGCTCCAAGAACCGGCCCAGGAGCGAACGGACGCGGATATTCTCGGAAAGCCCGGGAACTCCGGCGCGTAGAGAACAGATTCCCCGAACAATCAATTCGATTCTGACTCCAGCAAGAGATGCTTTATAGAGCGCTTCGACAAACTCTTCGTCGAGAATTGAATTGAGTTTCATTCGAATAAATGCGGTCTTGCCGGCGTGATGATTAGCGATTTCACGATCAATACGCTCCAGCAATCCAGTTCGCATGGTGCGCGGGGCAACCAGGAGGCGGGTAAAAGCGGTCTGTGGAGCAAATCCTGAGAGCTGATTGAAGAGCTTGTTTACATCTTCCCCCAAGACTGGATCTGCAGAGAGAAGGCCAAAATCCTCATACATACGGGCGGTCTTAGGGTTGTAATTACCAGTTCCGATATGGGAGTAGCGGCGAATTCCGTTGGTCTCCTGCCGGACAACGAGGGATAACTTGGCGTGTGTCTTGTACCCGATAAGCCCATATACGACATGGACTCCGGCATCTTCCAATTTACGAGCCCATCGCACGTTAGCGAGTTCATCGAAGCGAGCCCGAATTTCGATAACGGCAAGGACCTGCTTGCCCGCCTCTGCTGCTTCAATCAGCGCCTGCACGACGGGGGAATCACCGGATGTGCGATATAAAGTCTGCTTGATTGCTAACACATGGGGGTCGGCAGCTGCCGATTCCAAGAATCGAACCACGCTAGATGTAAATGATTCATAGGGATGATGCAAGATGATTTCGCGGCGACGGATTGCATCGAAGAAACTATCGGTGGAATCCGGATCGGTTTCGCGCAGATCTGGAGCCACTTGATTTCTAAATGGAGGGAAGCGAAGTTCGGGCATATCGATATCGGCGAGTTGATGCAGACCTGTTAGATCTAGTGGCTCTTTATATCTGCTGATGTCCTCTTCTTTGATGTTGAGTTCGTCCATCAAAGTTTGAAGTAGCGCTGGATTAATATCGCGATCCACTTCTAATCTCACTGGCGGTCCGAATTTACGACGAAGTAGCTCTTGTTCCATCGATGCAAGGAGATCTTCTGATTCTTCCTCTTCAAGTTCTAAATCGGCATTGCGAGTGAGGCGGAAGGTGTAATGATCTTTGACTTCCATCCCTTGAAAGAGTTCGTGCAAATTTGCAATTATGACTTCTTCAAGCGGAACAAAACGACGAACTCCTGGTCGGCCTGTTTCGACAAAGCGCGGCAGGTTTGAAGGAACTTTGACTCGGGCGAAGAGATCCTCTTCACTATCCGGCTTTGTCACAACAACGGCAAGATTAAGTGAGAGTCCCGAGATATAAGGAAAGGGATGCGAAGGATCTACGGCAAGTGGAGTAAGTACGGGAAATATCTTGGTGTGAAAGACCTTATTTACCGCTACCTTTTCGGCATCATCCAACGAACTCCAAGCGGCAAGCTCGATCCCGAAGTTGCCAAGGTGCGGCAAGATCACATCGTGAAATGCTTTGGACTGACGTTGTAACAACTCTTGGGTCTTCTGTGCAATCTCGCTCATTAATTGCATCGGGGTGTATCCCGCGGTGTTGGGTTTAGAAACTCCCGTCTCCAGCTTGCGTTTTAGAGTTGCTACGCGAATCATGTAAAAATCATCGAGATTGGAGGAGAAGATTGCAAGAAAACGACAGCGTTCCAATAACGGCACGGAGGTATCTTCCGCCAACTCCAAGACGCGCTCATTAAATGCCAACCACGAGAGTTCGCGATCGATTAAACGTCCTCTGGGATCCTCATTGATCAGATGTGACATGTTGCTATTTTGCCGTATTTAGGTGAACGGAGGGTAACTAAATGGTGGACGCAGCGCGATTGGCTGCGATCTGGTGCAGGACAATAGCCGTCGCCACGCTCGCGTTGAGTGATTCAACATCCGATTTCATCGGGATGGAAAGGATCAGATCACAGGTCTCGCGCACCAGGCGAGAAAGGCCCTTCCCTTCGCTACCCACAATGACATAGATCGACTCTAGAGCGAGTGAGAACTTGGGAAGCGATTCATCGCCTTCGGCATCGAGCCCGACGACGAAGTACCCAGCCTTCTTAGCATCTTCAAGCGAACGAACCAGATTTGTAACCTGCGAGATTGGTAGACGGGCGGCAGCTCCAGCAGATGCCTTCCAGGCCGAACCAGTCATTGCCGCGGTGCGACGTTCTGGGATGACAACTCCATTTGCGCCAAATGCTGCCGCGCTTCGAACGATCGCTCCCAAATTATGCGGATCGGTAACTCCATCGAGACCAATAAGAAGCCCGGGCTTTGTAATTTTCTTAAGAAGCTCTTCAAAGTTGGCATATTGGAAGGGCTTAATAACGAGGGCGATCCCTTGATGCATCGTGGTTCCGGTCAATCCATCGAGGACTCCGCGAGCAACCTCTTTGATGAGCAGGTTCTGATTCTTTGCCAGGCGCATCGCCTCTTGCATGCGCTCATCAATCTCGGCGCGCTCGGCAACGAGTAGCTCTTTAGCGGGAATCTTTGCCCGCAGCGCTTCAACCACTGGATTACGGCCAGCGACGGCATCAGATGATGGTCTGGTCTCGCGACGGCTCTCGGGTCTGCGAGTCTGTTCGCGCTTTGGCGCAGCTGCACTCTCACGACGTTTTTTACCTGGGCGCATTAGCTGATACTCCATCTGGTGCCGGCTGCGGTATCTTCAATAACCACGCCTAACGCCGCTATTTGATCACGGATTGCATCTGCTGCTGCAAAATCTTTACGGACACGCGCGGCAGCGCGCTGTTCTAGTGCGAGGGCAACTAAGCCATCAAGGAGTTCGGCGTTTGCGCTACTGGATGTTGCGAATATCGGATCGAAAGGATCGCAACCCAGGATGTTCAGTGCACCGCGGATTTCGGCAGCTGCAACTCGCACGCCTGCAAGATCACCAGCAGATAGCGCGGTGTTACCCAATCGCATAATTTCAGCAATAACGGCGAGAGCGGTGGGTACCGCAAGATCTTCATTCATCGCTTCGCTAAATCCAGAAGATATAACTCCCTCTGGGGTTTCGCCCAGTACATCAGTCGCCCGCTTTAAAAATCCTTCGATGCGGCGGAAATTAACGGAGGCCTCTTCCAAAGCCTCGAAAGAGAATTCCGTCATAGAACGGTAGTGCGCGCTTCCCAGGTACCAACGCAGTTCGATGCCACGAACCGTTTTCAAAATTTCCTGCACTTGCAGCGAATTGCCGAGTGATTTCGACATCTTCTCACCCGATGCAGTTACCCAGGCATTGTGCATCCAGATATTTGCAAAACCCCAACCAGCTGATTGCGATTGTGCGATTTCATTTTCATGGTGCGGAAAAATTAAATCTAAACCACCGCCGTGAATGTCGAAGGTTTCGCCGAGATAAGCGTGCGCCATTGCAGAACATTCTAAATGCCAGCCGGGGCGACCAGCTCCCCACGGAGTTGGCCAGGAAGGGTCTCCCGGTTTAGCCGCCTTCCAGAGTGCGAAATCCCGCGGGTCTTTCTTGTACGTCAAATCAGCATCCTCGGCAGACTGCAGATCATCGAGCTTCTGATTAGAAAGTGTGAGATAGGACTTCAAGTGGCGAACGTCGAGGTAGACATCGCCATTGCCAGGCGCATAAGCGCTGCCGTTGGCGATCAGCAATTCCATCAGTTCGATCATCTGCGTAATGTGCCCGGTTGCTCGCGGCTCATAAGTCGGAGGAAGAACATTGAGAGCGCGATACGCATCGGTAAATGCGCGCTCATATTTTTCTGCAACCGCCCACCATGGAATCTCTTCATGAACAGCTTTATGCAAAATCTTGTCGTCAATATCTGTCACATTGCGGATGAAGGTAACGTCGTAGCCACTTGCACTTAACCAACGACGCAAGATATCGAAGTTGACGCCACTACGGACGTGGCCGATATGAGGGGGTGCTTGTACAGTCGCTCCACATAGATAGATTCCAACCTGCCCTGATTTAAGCGGGTGGAAATCTGCAACCTCACGGGTCGCGGTGTTATACAACTTAAGGCGCGCTGACATTAGGAGATTCTATCGTGCGCTGCGAAGTAGTAGAGCAGTGGCGATGGCGGAGATACCACGACCCTCACCGGTGAAGCCCAAACCATCGGTTGTTGTGGCGCTTACTGAGACCGGGGCTCCACCCAACGTCGCGGAGAGCGCATACATTGCCTCAGCACGTCGTGAACCGATCTTGGGACGATTTCCAATAATTTGAACTGAGATGTTGTTGATCACAAAACCAGTTGCATCTACGCGCTGCAAGCATTCGGCTAAGAGCTGTAAACCGCTTGCGCCCGCGTATTTGGGATCACTGGTCCCAAAGTTAGAACCAAGATCACCGAGTCCGGCCGCGCTAAAGAGCGCATCACAGATTGCATGTGCTGCCACGTCGCCATCGGAATGTCCATCAACGCCCACTTCGTTCGGCCAGAACAATCCAGCGAGCCACAATGAACGAGCCGGGTTGTTGGAGAAGGCATGGGTATCCGTGCCGATACCGACGCGCATCTCACTATCCGCTTCGGGAATGAGCGCACGTTCGGCTCGTACCAGATCACTCAACGTCGTTATTTTGAATGCGAGTTCTTCACCAGCGATGACCTTGACATCCACGCCGCGATCTTCGACAAGTCCTGCATCATCGGTCACATCATCTGGAGATGAATGCGCCTTGATCAGCAATTTCCGGGAGAATCCCTGAGGGGTTTGAATGGCTCGCAACTTAGATCGCGTTGGGGTCTTCGTCACATAGTTATCACTATCTACGCGCTTGATGGTGTCAGTGACTGCGAGACCTGGAACAACCGCGCGCTCACCCGCACGCAAGGAATCCACAATGCGCATTGCTAAATCGGTGGAAGCTAAGGCGCGGGCGGCATCATGGACGAGAATGTAATCATTCTCTTTGCCTACGAATTCAAGTGCTAGCTTCACGCTCAAGGTACGAGTGGTGCCCCCGGTGACAACGGTAACTTCGCTTCCCAAGAGCTTTTGAAATTCTGCTTCGTATCCTGCAGGTGCCGCCACGATAATTTGATTGGCAATTGGCGCCATATTTGCAACGGCGTGTTCAATGAGAGTTCTTCCTGCCAGTTGTACGAGAGCCTTAGGTATTTTGGCGCCTAAGCGCTCACCACTGCCGCCAGCAGGAATGATGACGGCAACTAAATCAGTCACGGGGCTAGCTTTAGGAAGCTAGAACCTCATCGAGGATTACGCCAGCCTTCTCTTCATCAGTTCGCTCAGCGAGCGCGAGTTCAGAGATCAAGATCTGCTTCGCTTTTGAGAGCATGCGCTTCTCACCGGCAGAGAGTCCGCGATCGAGATCGCGACGATAAAGGTCGCGAACAACTTCCGCTACCTTGATGACATCACCAGAGGCTAATTTTTCGACATTTGCCTTATAGCGACGAGACCAGTTTGTTGGCTCCTCGGTATATGGCTGACGCAGGACATTGAAGACTCGGTCCAGACCGGCAGAGTCAACGACATCGCGAACGCCTACTAGGTCAATATTCTCGGCTGGAACGCGGACTGTCAGGTCGCCCTGAGCCACCTTCAAAACCAGATAAATCTTATCTTCGCCTTTTATAGTCCGAGTCTCAATAGCTTCAATGAGAGCCGCTCCGTGATGGGGATATACAACGGTTTCGCCGACCTTAAATGACATTAAATGGGCTCCTTGGGATTAGGCGCCAATTGTACCAGCGACTTGGGTCACAGAAAAATGGCCATATAAGCCCTGTATTCTTCCGCCATGATGAAGAAGACCGCAGGCATAGCCACCGCATTGATCAGCGTCCTCGCCCTCACCGGCTGTGGCGCAAGCGGAGCCCAGGCTCCCACCCGCAATATCAAGCAGGTTACGGATGGCGTCGAAGCGCAAAGCGGTTCTATCTATATTCGCGATGTACTGCTCGTATCCCAGCCCGATGGCAGCGCCGATCTCGTTGGAACCTTTATCAATGAAGAGGCCACAAGCGATGCGCTCACCGGAATTACCGTGGGTGGAATTAAAGCAACTCTCTCTGCACCGTCATACGGTCTCGTGCAGAACACTCCAGTGATCTTCTCTGGTGACTCTGCAAATGCAACCGGAGTTGTACCAGGCCTGACCACCGCCCCGGGCAATCGTGTTGATGTTGTTGTCACCTTTGCACACGCGGCTTCAGTAACTCTCAGCGCCATTGTTCGCGCCAAAGCGGATTACCTTGCTGGCGTTGGTGCGTCGCCTGCTTCTACTAAATAATTACTCTTCGAACTTATATCCAAGTCCGCGCACGGTCTGAATAAAGACTGGGTTGCCTGGATCTGATTCGATCTTGGCGCGCAAGCGCTTTACGTGAACGTCGAGGGTCTTGGTATCACCAAAGTAATCGCTGCCCCAGACGCGATCGATTAATTGCGAACGCGTTAAGACGCGTCCACTATTACGTACTAAGAATTCAAGAAGTTCGAACTCTTTAAGTGGAAGCGCTTGTGGAGTTCCATTAACGGTTACCAAGTGGCGCTCAACATCGATGCGAACTGGACCCGCTGAGAGCAATCCATCGGTAGAAACATCGTCCTCGCCGCGACGACGCAACACCGCGCGAATACGCGCAACTAGTTCGCGGGTGGAATAAGGCTTTGTTACATAATCATCGGCACCAAGTTCAAGTCCAACGACCTTGTCGACTTCGGTATCTTTCGCGGTCAACATGATCACAGGAACATTAGAGCGCGTACGAATCTGACGACATACCTCGGTCCCAGGTAGCCCAGGCAACATGAGATCAAGCAGAATTAAGTCAGCGCCGTGGCGATCAAACTCTTCAATAGCTCCGGTACCCGTATCGGCTACTGAAACATCGAATCCTTCGCGTCCTAAGAGATAGGCGAGCGCATCGGAGAATGATGCTTCGTCTTCTACTACGAGGATCTTTGTCATTACTCGGCCTCCACGGCTGTTAGGTGAGATGTGATGGGAAAACGGATTGTAAATGTACTACCAGCATTTTCGACGCTCCATACCGAAACATCCCCACCGTGATTGGTTGCAACGTGCTTCACGATAGAGAGTCCTAAACCTGTGCCGCCGGTTGCGCGCGAACGCGCAGGATCGACACGATAAAAACGTTCGAAGATACGTTCAAGATCTTTCTCGGGTATTCCGATTCCTTGATCTGTCACAGAAACTTCGGCAAGGCCATCATTTACTCGGAGCGCAATCGCAACTCGGGTTCCTTCAGGACTGTAGTTGATCGCGTTTTCGATCAAATTTGAGATCGCCATTATTACCTGGCTCTGGTCACCCTTTATTCGGGCTTGCGCCTGCTCGCTATAGATTAATTCAATATTACGCGCGCTGGCGTTGAGCTCAGATTGATCAATCGCATTGAGCAAAACTTCGTTGAGATCAATAACTTTGGCATTTTTAAGGGGATCGTCATCTTGCAATCGAGATAGATTGATAATCTCTTGAACCAGATCGCTCAGGCGCTTTGATTCAGCCTGCATCCGATTTGCAAAACGCACGATTGCCTCCGGATCATCGGCGGCTCCAAGTACCGCTTCGGAGAGAATCGAGAGCGCACCGATCGGAGTCTTGAGCTCGTGAGAAATATTGGCAACGAAATCGCGGCGAATAGAATCTAGGCGGCGCATCTCGCTATCGTCAAATATCAAAACGCAGATCAGCCCATTTGCATCTAGGGGTATTACGCGGACGAGTAAGTCATGAGTACCTGTCCCAAGGGGACCACGTGGAAGTTCCATTGTTGCTTCTTGAATATTTCCGCTGCGGCGTACCGCTCGAACGAGATGTTGTAGCGATTCATTGTTGATGCGGTTATCGCGCTGCAAATTAAAATTATTGACGCTATCGCTCATATAAATAATAAGGTCATTTGGACCAATGACGATCGCTTCGGCATCGACGTTAGAGAGGAGGGTGGCCATGGCAGGGGTGATTTCAAGCGGATTGAAGTACTCCACTACCTCTGGTCTGCGCTTGATCCAACTCACCCCCTTATCGTAGGAGCCTTCGGGGTATGCGCTCCCCCTTCAAGCCCCTTGTGGGGAAATCAGCCCCAAAACTTCAGATTCCGTTTAGGACAAGTTCACATATCAACCCGTGGCATACACGCCCTCGGGGTACCCTTCACCAATGCGCGACATATTCCACGAGGAGCTCGAGTCGATTACGGCCGACCACCTCAAGATGACGGCCCTGGTTCGGGATGCTATCGAATCTGCCACCAAGGCCCTGCTCAATACCGACCTGCAATTGGCTGAGAAGGTGATTGCGGATGATCTTGAAATCGACAGAATCCAGCACGCGCTGGATGAGCGAACAATCAACATCATGGCACGCCAGCAGCCGGTCGCGTCAGACCTGCGGCGCCTCGTAAGTTCGCTACGAATCAGCGCCGACCTAGAACGTATGGGCGATCTCGCAAACCACATCGCCAAGCTGGCACGGATGCGTTATCCCAACAAGGCAGTACCTGCAGAATTACTTGAGGTGATAACAGAGATGGGCTCTGCGGCCTCCCGTATTGTGGAGAAGATGGCAGTTGTTCTGGAATTTCGTGACACCAATCGCGCCCTCGAAATCGACAGCGACGACGACGAGATGGATATATTGCAACGCCGATTAATTGCCACGCTGCTCAGCTCTGATTGGAATAATTCAGTTGAGGCTGCGGTCGATATGGCCTTTGCAAGTCGGTACTACGAACGCTTCTCCGATCACGCCGTGTCAATTGCCCAGCGCGTGTATTACACCGAGACCGGTGAGTTCGCCCCTAAAAGTTAACTTCTACTTCTTGCCTTGATTAGCCACCGCGGTGATTGCATCAGCTGCCGCGGCCGGGTCTAGATACTCGCCACCCACCTTTACCGGCGTAAAGTCATCTTTGAGCTCGTAGAGCAAAGGGATACCGGTAGGGATATTAAGGCTGGCAATATCAGCATCCGAAATTCCATCCAGATGCTTAACGAGCGCGCGCAACGAATTTCCATGTGCCGTCACCAGAACGGTCTTATGAGCGGTGAGGTCGGGAATGATCGCATCAAACCAATAGGGCAGCATGCGATCAACGACATCCTTGAGGCACTCTGACTTAGGAAGCGCAGCGCCAAGGTCGGCATAGCGCGGGTCATGCGCCTGGCTAAATTCATCGTTATCGGCAATCGGTGGAGGTGGCACATCGAAGGAGCGGCGCCAGAGCATGAACTGCTCCTCGCCATACTCGGCCAAGGTCTGCGCCTTATCTTTGCCCTGCAATGCGCCATAGTGACGCTCGTTTAAACGCCAAGAGCGATGGACGGGGATCCAAGCGCGATCGCACTCATCCAGCGCGATCTGCGAGGTGATGATTGCCCGACGTAGGAGTGAGGTATGAACAATATTTGGCAGTAATCCACGCTCTTTGAGGAGCTCGCCACCACGCTTGGCCTCGATCTGCCCCTTCTCGGAGAGGGAGACATCTACCCACCCGGTAAAGAGATTCTTAGCGTTCCATTCGGACTCGCCGTGGCGAAGCAAGATCAATTGTGTGGTCATTGCACCAGTTTAATAGATGTTTCCTCGCCTCGAGACAATACCCAGTCATATACATCTAAAGTTCGTCTTGCCGTTGATTCCCATCCAAAGTTAGCGGCATGAGAGATCGCGCCCATAGAAAGTGTGATTCGGCGTGCTGGGTCGGCAAGTAATCGTGAGATCACCGCAGACCAAGCGCGTGGATCATGGCCGTCAACGAGCGAACCCGAAATTCCATCCGCAACCGCGGTACGCAATCCACCAATTGCTGTTGCAACGACCGGTGTTCCGCACGCTTGTGCTTCAAGAGCAACCAGACCAAAGCTCTCTGAATAACTTGGCACACACACCAAATCAGAAGCGCGGTACCAATCGGGAAGATCTTCTCGTGCTACCGGCGGCATAAAATGAATCACATCATCGACGCCCAAGAATTTTGCAAGCTCTTTTAAACGCTCCGGTTCGGCGGAACCAGCACCAGATGCACCGCCGATAATGACGAGGGCTAATTTCGCACGCATATGTGGAGTATGAGTAAGCATCTCGGCAACCGCACGCACCAATACCTCTGGACCCTTATGTGGCTGAACCCGACCGACAAAGGTAATCATCTGTGCATCGGGTGCGATATTTAATCTAGCGCGTGCAGCAGCTTTACCTGCACCGACGGTAAAGCGCTTTAAATCCACACCGGGGGCAACAACAAATACCGTGTCGGGGCAGGCTCCATAGAGAGAGACCAGGCTGGCTGCTTCGGAATCAGTATTAGCGATGAGCGCAGCTGCATTCTTAACAATCTGCTCTTCACCGATCGCACGGATTTCCGGTTCTGGACTCTCTTGATCGGCCATATGCAAATTTTTGACGCGCGCCATGGTGTGCATGGTGTGTACAAGTGGAATGGAGGTGCGTTCCGAGAGCATCCAGCCCAGCTGTCCGCTGATCCAATAGTGCGAGTGCAATATTTTGTAATAATTCTTAGGAAGTGAGTTAAAGACTTCCATTACACCATGGGTGAGAGCGCCCATCTGCGTAGGCAGCTCCTCTTTGGTTAAACCTTTAAATGGGCCGGCTTCGATATGGCGAACTGTTACGCCAGGCGCGAGTTCAACAATCTTAGGAAGATAGGGATCGGTTGCTCTCGTATAAATATCAACATCTACTCCGGCAGCCGCCATCTTGAGCGCGCTCTCTACGACATAAATATTCATGCCGCCAGCATCTCCGATGCCCGCTTGATCAAGAGGAGAGGTGTGCATCATTAGGGTTGCGATGCGGCCTCTCATGTTAAAAGTCTATAACTGCGTGAGAGAGTGCGATACTCGAATTTCTCCTGTGATATGAGATCCCCCTCGCACAAGCACGGGATCGATAGTTACGTCGATATCCCACGCGGCGAGTACTGCTTTTACGATCGTCGGGAAGGCGCGATCCGATCCGTCGCTGACCTTAAATACGCAGGCGCGACCATCGGGGAGCGAGAGGAGTTCTACCGCCTCTGCCCCATCCTTAATAAACAAGCCGGGCACGCTCTTCATCAAGGTCGTAGTTAAGCGGCCGATTCCGGCAACCATCTCTGGGTGTGCGAGGCAGGCAGCGATTACCTCTTGATAAACCGGATCGCTACTAATCCGCATCTTCTGTGCACCCTGCGCAAAATTCTTTGTGGTAATTGCGAAGAGCGGAGCGCCGCAGCCATCGATTGTCGTTGAAATCACGGAATTACCTATGAGCAATTGGATCTCTTGGCGAATTGCAATTTGCAATGGATGTTCCGGATCTAAATAGCTCTCAGTTTCCCAACCATTAATCACACAGGTCGCGAGCATGCCAGCGTGTTTTCCGCTGCAACCCTGAGCAATTTGCGAAGGTGGATTTGAACCCCAACTCTGACGTTCGGCGCGACCAAGTGGAACGTCTGGAGTATTGCGAAGATCCATCACTGTAAGTCCAGCGCTATGCAAAATTGATTCGACAACTTCAAGGTGCTCCGGTGAACCAGAATGGCTAGCGCAGACGATCGCCAATTGGCGGGGATTTAACTTTAAGCCGTGGCGAACCATCGCGGCTGCTTGAAAAGATTTGATCGAGGAACGCGGATACATCGTCGCGTCGATATCTCCGATGGCTGCACGGAGCGATCCATCGCTATTGAGGAGAGCTAGATGTCCGTTGTGAACTGATTCAACAATGCCCGCTCGAACCAACTCCGCTAGTAGTGCACCGGTGAAATTACTCACCGGCTATTCCGCTTGTCGTTCGAGTGTTGACCACATATAGGACTGCAGTTCATGGCCATTCATCTCTACATCGTGGGCGAAGAAGAGTTGTCCTTCAACAAGTCCATATAAGCGCGAGGCAGATTCAACGGACTTTCCAGAAGGTGAAACGTACCCGCGGTCCAAGGCCAGTTGAATCTTCGGACCATCATAAAGTCCGACCCAGCCCTCGCCCCGTCCGGTGTTGTATGAAAGGACAACTTCGAGAACTTTCTTTGGCTTGGGATGCCAAAATCCCACTTCGTTTTCAAAGGGCTCGATGATATTTGCATCATCATCGATCAACCAGGTGCGCGAGTAGTAATTAAGAAAGTCGCGACCGTCGTGATTGAAGGTCACCTCTTGCGCGTATTGAAAAGATGGAATGCCAGGGTATTCGCCGTGGCCTTTCCCACGCCAGGTCCCAATCATCCACGCCAGTGGATATAAGTCCTCGTGCAAGCCCTCGGGAATTGTGAAAACCATTTACTCAGCCCTTTCTTGCCGCCACAGCCGTACTGCGCCACGGACTCCAAAGATAATAAGGAATAGACCAAAGGCGACTGAGCCGGCAATTAACGCTATAGAGCTGACAGTCACCACGCGATAATCGTAACCGTTACGATTGATTTATGAAGAAGTTGGTCGTCAAGGCTATGAGTGGCACCGACGATCCAGAGCGCGCCGCCCAAGCATTCACGGTAGCTGCAACGGCTTTGGCGAGCGGATTTGAAGTTTCGCTCTGGCTTACTAGCGAAGCATCATATTTTGCGCTGCCGGGACGCTGCGAAGAGTTCACGCTGCCGCACTCTGCCGCGCTCGATCAATTGCGCGATGCGATTCTTGCTGGCGGAACAATCACCCTGTGCACGCAGTGCGCAGTTCGACGTGGTATCACCGAAAATGACCTACTGCCAGGAATCTCCATCATGGGTTCTGCATCCTTTGTTGAAGAGATTATGGCCGACGGTGTGCAAGCGCTAGTTTATTAAATCACTCGGATTATCAGGAGCGAAAATGCGCCGCAGATCAGCCAGGCAGATAAACCAAAGAGAAGTGGCTTAGAACCGATCGCGCGAATCTGTCGCCACTTTACATGTGTCGCCATCGCAAAGAGACCCGCAGATAAGAGCGCTTTAGAGATATTGATCAAAAGATTTGTTGTTCCGACTGATAGATGCACTTGATTGTTGAAGATGGCGATAGCGATGAAGGCCAGAATAAATGGTGGTAGCCAGGTGGTGATAGAAAACTTTGAGCGTGGTATCGAATTATCGCTCTGTTTTAGATTGATCAATACTAAGAGCGGTGCGAGTAAAACCACGCGGGCCAATTTGGAAATGACCGCATAAGAGAGCGTTGTTCCACCCACGACCGATGCCGTTGCTACCACCTGACCGATGTCATGTACCGCCGCCCCGATCCACGCACCTGTTATACGGTGAGTGAGATGTAGAGCTTTCGCGATCGGTGGTATGGCAAAGATCGATAAGGTTCCGCACAATGTAACTATTCCCACGGCATAAGAGATATCTTCACTGCGACTCTTCTTCGAGGCACCGATAGCGGTTACCGCTGATGCTCCACAGATTGAAAATCCGCCAGCAATCAACAGAGCAAGATCGGGAGACAATCCGAAGTACCGGGCAGATGTGCGCACGGTAAAGAAGGTCAAGATGACGACGGCCAAGATCGCTACGAAGCCCTTAAGTCCAATATCGGCAAACTTGTGGAAGGTGATTTGAAAGCCCAGGAGAGCTACTCCGACGCGGAGTAAGCGCTTCGCCGAAAAATCTAAGACGGGTTTCGCCCAGGCGGTAAATCGTGGAAAGTTAGCAAAAAATAAGCCCGCTAATAGTGCAATGAATAGCGGGCTTACTGGGATAGATAGCTTCAGTTCAAGCCTCTGCGCTTAAGTAATGGTGCAATGGAGGCATCACGGCCGCGAAAGTTGCGATACATCTGCATCGAATCAATGGTGCCACCGCGACCCAATAATTCGCGCCGAAAGTGATCGCCATTGGCACGGGTTAAGCCGCCATTCTCCTTAAACCAATCGACGGTATCTGCATCCAAAATTTCCGACCAGATGTAACCGTAGTAACCAGAGGAATAGCCTCCAGCAAAGATATGTGAGAAGTAGGTTGAGCGATAACGAGTTGGAACCGGCGCATAATCCAGGCCGTAATCAGCAATCGCTTTGCTTTCAAAGGCAACTACATCGTCGATCTCATATCCATCGGGAATCTGATGAAGCGCCAAATCCAAGATGGCTGCTTGCAAATAGGACGAGGTCTCAAATCCTTGGTTAAAGGTTGATGAGTTCTCGATATTGTCGATAATCGATTGCGGCAACTTTTCGCCAGTTTGATAATGCACCGCAAAGTTATTGACTACTTCTGGCCAGAAGATCCACATCTCATTTACTTGTGAGGGAAATTCTACGAAGTCGCGCTCCACATTTGTACCGGAGGTTCGCGGGTATTTAGCCTGCGAGAAGAGCCCGTGGAGTGCATGGCCGAATTCGTGGAACAAGGTGGTGAGGAAATCAAAGGATAAGAGCGTCGGTTCACCCTCTGGAGGCTTAACAATGTTGAGATTGTTAACGACGACTGGCAGTTGACCAAAGAGAAAGTTCTGATCGACCAGGTTGTTCATCCACGCGCCGCCACGCTTAGAGTCACGGGTATAGAAATCTCCGATAAAGAGGCCCAGCTTGGAACCATCCTCATTATTCACCTCAAAGGCGCGCGCCTCGGGATGGTATGTAACGATATCTGGACGCTCTTTAAAGGTGACGCCAAAGAGTTTGGTTGCTGCAAAGAAGACGCCATCCCACAAGGTCTTTTCTAGCTCGAAGTAGGGTTTCAGCGCCGCGGTATCCACCTGATACTTCTCGGCGCGGACCAACTCGGAATACACATCCCAATCCCAACTCTGCAGGCTGAAAGCCTCGCCCGCCGCGTTAATAGCCTCTTGTAGTACTTCACCCTCCTTCTTGACATTAGCAGCTGCAGATTTCGCAATTTTACGGAGCATGACGTGAATGTTCTCGGGAGATTTCGCGGTGTTCTCGCTCGTGATGTATTCGGCATGGCTCTTCGCTCCAAAGAGGGTGGCGCGACGAGCGCGCAACTTAGTCATTGCAACAAGCACAGACTTCGTGTCATTTTCATTATCACGATTTGAGCGCGCCAAGGAGGCCTGCATAATCCGTTCGCGCATATCGCGATTAGTCAGAGTTGCTAGTGCGGGATTACCACTGTAATTAACTGCATCAATCAAATACTTATCGTTCAAGCCACGTGCCTCGGCCGCTGCCTTCGCTCCCGCGATCTCGTTATCGCTCAACCCGGAGAGTTCGGCAATTGAATCCACAACGATTGCAGAGTCGTTGGTGTCAGCCAAAACTTTCCGCGAGAACTCGGCTTCCAGTTTGGAGAGTTCTTCGTTCAGAGTTTTTAGCTCTACTCGCTCCTCTGAATTTAGGTGTGCACCTGCAAAATGGAAATCTTTGTAGTACAACTCAACCAGCCGTAAATCTTCGGGTTCCAGCCCCAGGGTCGAACGATCGTTGTAAATTTTCACGACACGCGACCAGAGCAGTGGATTTAATTTTATTGCATCAGAGTGCGCTGCCAACTTGGGAGCGATCTCTTCTTCTATAGCGTCGAGCAGATCAGAGGTATCACTCGAAGATTTATTGAAGAAGACCAGCGTTACGCGAAGTAGCGTCCTCCCGCTCTTTTCCAGAGCGACGATGGTATTTTCAAAGGTGACATCAGGCTGAGCGATAATCGCATCAACTTCTGCAAGCTGCTCCTCCATGCCGCCATAAAAGGCGGGGAGGTAATGCTCATCCTTGATTAATGCAAAAGGGGGCATCTCGTATTCGAGGGTGCTGACTGCGGCAAAGGGGTTCTTTGGATCTAGGCTCATAGCCACAATCCTATTCGGCTGCTACAAGTACTTCCTGAGTGGCGGCCACCCCATCGATATCTAGGGTGGCACCAACGGGAACGGTGCGCTTGATTACCGCAAGAGCGATAGGCCCTAGCTCAAAGTGGCGCGCCATAGAGCCGATGAAGCCGATCTCCTTGCCATCAAGTGTCACCTTTGCGCCATGTTCGGGCATGTGCACCATGGTGCCATCAAGATGGAGCAAGACGAGACGACGTGGCGGATGGCCCAAATTAAATACCTTGGCCACCGTCTCTTGTCCGCGATAGCAACCCTTGTTCATATGAACCGCAGTGTGCAAGAAGCCCAACTCGTTGGGAATTGATTTGTGATCGCTCTCAAGCAAGATACGAGCACGTCCGGCTGCGATACGTTCTGCTTCCAACGCCCACATGCCAACTTGCAGATGTCCCGCGCTCTTATAGGCCGACGTTAAAGCCGAAAGTTCAGCGCGAGGAACGAGCGCATAAGGTCCACCAAATTTATCTGCAGCTCCCGGTGCGCGCAGCACGGCAAATTCCGATCCGCGATCTTGAACATCCACATCAAGCATAAATTTCATCTTGTTTAAATAGGTAAGTAACTCTGCGGCCTTAACCGCTTCGGTATGCATCCACATTGTTTCACCATCATCGACCATAAATATCTGTTGTTCGATATGGCCTTGGGCATCTAAGAGAAGTGTCTCAGTCCATTCGCCTGTAGCCAGCGTAAGAAGCTCTTGCGTCATCATGTCATTGATCCACGTAGTGCGATCTTTTCCAGAGATACTTATAACCGCGCGATGCGAGAGATCCGCCCAGCCATTTCCTGCAGCGAGCACTCGTTGTTCCTGATTGGGTTCGCCAAAGTGCCATATGGCACCTTCATCTAAACCTGATTCAACGAGAACAGCGCTCATAGATTAATTTGTTAGAGCGGCGCAAGCGGCGCAGGTGCCGTAAATTGCAAAGTGAGTGACATCGGTCTTGAAACCGTAATCATCTGCTAGTTGTTGTACAAAGTTTGCGGCTGTTTCGATAGGAGCATCGCCGACGACTCCACAGATCCCACATACAAGGTGGAGGTGAGTTAACTCTTCAGCTGCGTGATAGGTCGCACCACCGTGGCCCAGATGGGTGTGTTGAACAAGTCCAACATTCTCTAAAGTTTCCAGGTTGCGATACACCGTGGAGAGATTGATGCCGGGGTGGGTAATGTGAATCTTATTTGCGACCTCTTCGGGAGTTGCATGCCCCAGATCGCGGACCGCCTGCAAAACCAATTCGCGCTGCGGGGTTAAGCGCAGTCCTTTTTCTCGTAGTTCATTCTGTTCAACCATTGCCCTAGCCTAAACCTCTTCCGAGAAGGTAAACAAAGCCTCAATGTAGTGCTCACCAGTTATACCGAGATTTTGCGCATTGGGAGGTGCGGTCTGTGGCTCCAAACACACTCCATCACTATCTTCTGTATAGACAACCCAATATGGGGCATCAGATTCGACTGTAATACGCGCCGCCCCCGGCCAGACCACCGACGGAACTCCCTTGATATCAACAAAGCAGTCATCCCACGGCTCTTTGGGCTGTGGCACAAACTCTCCCGTAGGTAATCCTTCTTCATCGCGGACCATCATGCGACCAGCAGTAAATTCAACTTCGGCGGCATCGCCACGTTCGAGTTCGCGGGGAAACCAAGGGTGGAAACCCAACCACGCTGGTAGATCGCAACCATTTGGCGTGTATTCCAAAATCCAACGCACTGCATCATCAAGAATCTCAATCGTCTGCTCGACTACCGCACCGTTATAGGGCGCGGGGAGTTCTAACCGCGCACGCCCAGTACCGGTCTCTTCCCACGAACTTGTAAAACCATAACCGTGAATAGCATGCGGGGGTGCCCAACTTGTTGGCAAGGTATGCACGATCCCAGATTCACTGGTGACGAGACCTTCATCAATGCGTCCCGCCCAGGGAGCCATCGCATACCAACCCCATGACAATGGAGTTCCGCGAAAGGGCACTGCAAATTGCAGATCGCGCCATTGCAATGAAGCGATGCGTCCACCTTGATCAAGATCTATCGAAACTGATATCTCTGCGCCATCGATATGTTGCATTAGAAGCCCGCTAACTCTTGGAAGGTGGGTGGATTTGCTCCTGCACGTGAACACGTTATCGCGGCTGCTCGTGCAGCTCGATGCAGCGCCTTTTCTAAAGTAATTCCAACAAGATTATCTAATCCGTACTTGACGATCGCTTCAACCAAGATCGCTCCCACGGTATCTCCGGCGCCAACGGTATCGACCACATCAACGCTCACTCCGTGAACTGAAACCTCGCCATCCTCGGTATATCCATCCATGCCGCTGGCTCCTCGAGTAAGCACCACCAGTTGGGTCTTCTCGTTGATGAAATTCTCGGCCGCCGCTCTGAAATCCATGTCGGGATAGAGCCAAGCCAGGTCGTCTTCGCTCATCTTGATGACCGAAGAGATTGCAGCCCATTTCTCCATGATGGCCAGGTAGCGAGCACGATCACTGACTACCGAGGTGCGGATATTGGGATCAAAGACGAGTGGCGCTTTAACTTTCTCAGCCCAATTGAAGAGGTTGGTGGCCCCCGGTTCAACGATTGTTGCCAGTGTTCCAACATGTAGGACTGCCGGTGGATTCGACGGATCGGGTAGCCACGACTCATTAAAGTCAAAGGTGGCAGTCCCATCAATCAAAAACTCATATGTAGCGCCACCATCTACATCGAGAGAAACGTTGGCAACACAGGTCGGACTATTAGAACTTAAGGTGTAATCGAGTTTGACGCCATCGGCCAAGAGTTCGGCGCGTGCTTGCTCACCATAAGCGTCGGTAGATATTCCATCGATAAAGTAAGAATCAAAACCGAGACGCGCCAGAGCCTTTGCAGTATTGGCTGGTCCACCGCCGACTATCGCTACACGCCCACCATCTTTAGGGATGAGATCAATAAGTACTTCGCCTGCAACCCAGACAGTCGTACTCAATCGTTCTCCCCGGCGCGAGCCAAAAATTCGGTGATTACACGGATGCCAAAGAGATGATCTTCTACTTGAGGTAGTCCGCTAATGAGTAAAATCCCCTGCAAACCTTGACCCGTGACATTCAGTGGTAATCCGCCACCGTGTATGGCGTGCGTCTCTTCCGGCAGGCCGTACTTCTCGTACCAATCGAATCCAGCTTCTTCGGCTTTTACGCGCTCTAACATCGTGGAGTGTCCCGTAGCAAGAACTACGCGAGCTTTGCGAGCGATCCATGAGGGTTGATCAGGCTTAGCACCAGGAAGCGCGGTATGAAATACCGTCCACTCGCCGAGGCGAACTTCGATAGAGATTGCAAGGGATTCGCGTTTGGCTATCTCTACCGCGATCTCTCCAATTGATACCGCATCTCTCAGGTCGCAATGAGGTAAAACTAGAATCTGCTCTTCGAGTTCTAGTTGTTCACTCGTGAAGCCCCCTGTTGTCATGTGCACACTCTAATAGAGAGCCATAAACTTCTCCGCATGACCCATATACCCCTTGCCAAGACCGACCTCAAAGTCCACCCGCTCTGTCTCGGTGGAAATGTATTAGGGTGGAGCGCCGATGAAGAGCAGTCAATAGCGGTCCTCAACGCGTATACCGAATACAACGGCAATTTCATCGATACCGCCGATGTCTATGCGGAGTGGAAAGAAGGCAATACCGGCCACGATAGTGAGCGAATCCTCGGCAAATGGATGAAGCAGCGCGGCAATCGCTCTGAGATCGTCATCGCAACCAAAGTAGCAAAGCTTTCAACTCGCCCTGGACTCTCTGCCGCTAATATCACCGCAGCCGTTGAAGATTCACTGCGCGCCCTGCAGAGCGATTACATCGATATTTATTATGCCCACGAAGATGACAAGACGGTTCCCCTGCGTGAAACCTTGGAAACATTTGATGCCTTGGTGAAATCCGGGAAGGTCCGTTACATCGCGGCATCCAATTACACCGGTGAGCGGTTGGAAGAGGCGCTAGATATTTCTAAATCCGAAGGTTTCGCCCAGTACATTGCCCTACAAAATTGGTACAACTTGCTGCATCGAGACGAATATGAAGAAGATGCCGCGCCTGTTGTTGTGGCAGAAGGGATCTCGGGAATTCCATTCTTTGGTCTGGCTCGCGGATTCTTATCCGGTAAATACCGCCCGGGTGCAACCGTTGATTCAGTCCGCGCAAGTGGAGTCGCCGACTATCAAAATGAGCGTGGGTTTAAAGTTGTTGCAAAGTTAGAAGAGATCTCCAAGGCTCACGGCACATCTATTTCCTCAGTCGCCCTTGGTTGGCTAGCAGCGCAACCTGGTGTTACAACTCCAATTGCGAGTGCGCGCACCGTCGAGCAGTTAAAGGAAATCGTCAATTTCACCGCACTTTCGGGCGACGAAATTAACGAACTCTCTGATTTAACTAAGTAATTTCTACTTCGTTGCTGCCGGTGTAGGAACTGCCCCTCCAGCCGCACCTCCACCGAAGCCACCACCAGGAGTGATTCCTAGTTGTGAAAAGCATGTTTGTAACGCAGTTGCTGTCGCAGGATCCTGGAAGTTCGGACGTGCTCCTGCAGCGATTGTGATACCCGCTTTAGTTAAGCAAGCGGTCAACTTTGGATTAGAGAAAGCTCCACCACGTGTTCCGCCGGTTCCGGAAGGTGCTGAAACTCCTGGAGCGGGGGCAATTGCATCCCCGCCAGTTGTCGTTCCAGATGGAGTCGTTCCACCCGCAGCGGCAGTCCCGGTATCAGTAATACGTGCTACATCGCCCGATACAAGTGAAGAAGCTTGAGTTGGATCATCCAAGGTGATCGTTACCGTCGATCCCTTAACTGAATTGATAGTGCCAGTGATGCGAGTTCCTCCGCCACCAAAGCCACCAAAGCCACCTGCTGCGGCGCCTGCCCCAGCAGCTGCACCAGTTCCACCACCGCCGCCAAAGGAGGCGCGGAGCGATGCAAAGGAAGATGCACCTAGGGTCGTCGTGGACTTGGTCGCTTCGTAGTGGCCGTACCAAGTACCGACCGAGAGAAGTCCAACAATCGCAAAGAGAATACCGAGCCCTTTGGTGTACTTGTTGGTCCATTGGAATGTGCCCTTAGCGAGCTCTTCTTTGAGGTTATCTTCAACCTCAGTTGCGAAGAGATCAAACTTCGGTGCGTCGGGAGTTATTTCATCATTCATAACGGAGTGCCTCGATTGGTCGTAGTGATGCGGCGCGTGATGCTGGGTAGCCACCGAAGAAGACACCGATCAAGATGCTTACTCCGAAGGCCAAGAAGACAGATGCAGGAACGATTACGGGCTTAGTGCCGGCGATAGTGAAGTGGCTTCCTACAAATCCCGCCACAACTCCGAGCGCCCCTCCTAAGACCGACAATATCGTTGCTTCAATCAGGAACTGGCTCAAAATTGCACCTTTGGGGGCACCGATAGCCTTGCGGATACCGATTTCGCGAGTTCGTTCGATAACAGTGACCAACATGATGTTGGTGATTCCGATACCGCCCACTAGGAGCGAGATCGCAGCAACCATTCCCAAGAGCGTGGTGAATGTTTTGGAACTAGTTGATGCCGTTGTAAGAAGTGAGGCCTGATTGAAGACGCTGAAATCCGCGGTCTTGCGACCTGAAATTCCATGTCGCGCATCCAAGATCGACGTCAGCTCGGTTTGTGCTGCATCCGTCGTCTTCGAACTCGTTGCTTCAACGATGATGCTAGACAGTGGTTGATTCCCTGTAATGGAATTTTCCATCGTTGTGATTGGGATCAAAACCAAGCTGTCGCCATCTTGGAATCCTGATGCACCTTTAACGGTAGTCAAACCGATAACGGTGAATTCGATTCCAGAACAGCGCATCGTCTGTCCGATGGGACTGGCTGTGCCAAAGAGCGCGGTGGCGGTTGTCTGTCCGATGAGAGCGACTCGTCTTCCTTGAGTCACATCATCGTTTGTGAAATAAGAACCGGACTGAATCGAGGTATTGCTCGCTTTATAGTAAGCGGGCCATGTTCCATAAAATGTCGACGGCGTGGTTGTGCTGGCTCCGACGACGCAGGTTCCATTTGTTGAAGCGATCGGGGCTACCTGCAAGATATCTGGGGCTTGGCTCTTATCCATCAGAGCAGCAGCATCCAGAATAGTTAGCGGTTTCTGCGAAGAGGCGGTCGCGCGGGCGCGTGGACCAAATCCACCTCCACCTGATCTAACCTGCAATGAGTTGGTGCCAAGGCGGTCAAGGGAGGCCTGGATCGCCTTGCTGGAACCGTTACCGACTGCCAGCAAGATAATCACTGAGGCGACACCGATGGTGATGCCAAGCACGGTCAGAAAGGTACGGAGCCGATTGGTAAAGAGCCCGCGGATAGCGAATCGGACGATTTCAAAGACACTCATGCGACGCGCTCCTTATTGAGATCATCGCTGACGATCTTGCCATCGCGCATTCGAATAATTCTTTTGGCACGGTGTGCCACATCGAGTTCGTGTGTAATCACGACGACGGTGCGACCTGCTGCATTAATCTGGTCGAAGAGATCCAATAGATCCGCCGTTGATTTGGAATCAAGGGCGCCAGTTGGTTCATCGGCCAAGAGCAGCGCGGGGCGAGTAACAAGTGCGCGAGCTACCGCCACACGTTGTTGTTGTCCTCCAGATAGTTCAGTCGGTTCGTGATTAATACGATCGCCTAGACCGACGACATCAAGTGCCACCAAGGCGCGTTCGCGGCGCTCCTTGGACTTAACGCCCTGGTACGCCATAGGGAGTTCGACGTTGGCAATCGCAGTCGTCCGAGGAATCAGGTTGAACGATTGGAATATGAATCCGATCTTTCTACCGCGGACGATCGAAAGATGGCTTTCATCCATCGATGAAATTTCGATGCCATCTAAGAAGTATTCACCGCTAGTCATGTTGTCGAGGGCGCCTAGGATGTTCATCAGGGTGGACTTGCCCGAACCCGATGGACCCATGATCGCGACATATTCACCGGCATCGATAGTCAAGCTGACTCCATCGAGGGCGAAGATCGATGCATCACCGACGCCGTAACGCTTTACAGCGTCGCGAACATCGATAACGGGTTGCTTATCAACCACCGAATCCACCGCCTCCGCCGCCGCCACGACCGCCACCAGTTGCGCCACCGATGCCGGCACCACCTAAGACAGATGGGACTCCGGTTAGCGATGAGGAAGAACTAACGACTGCAGGGAGCGCAACGACTTGACCGACCTTGAGACCAGAGAGAATCTCATCGCTCGAATCACCGACGATACCCACGAGAACAGTTGTTGGAGTTTCGACCTGCTTGCCCGCCACAGTTGTCACGACATTAACAGTGGTACGAGTACCGCGGGTTGTGACCGCACGCGATGTTACTGAGATTGCATTGGGTGAGTCAGCAACGATCACGGTCGCAGTGGCCGTCATACCTGGTTTGAGTCCGGCCACTTTGCCGGTCAATTGAAAGGTCACCGTATAAGTTGTCGCACCACTCGAGGTCGTTGGGAGTAGAGCAACAGCAGATACTTTGGCATCGCCAAGTGCATTAGGAAGTGCGGTAAAGGCCATAGAGGCGCTCTGCCCGACTGAAATCTTCGCAACATCAGATTCGGAGAAGCCTGCGGTTACTTGCAGCCCACCAACGTTGGTGAGGACAATGAAACCGGTTGCTCCAGTTGCGCCATTGGTAGGAGTCACATTTGGGCTGATATTTGCCCCGATCAAGGTATTGGAGATGGAAGCGATCTTGCCCGATACCGGAGCGATTACTGAAGCTCCGGCCAAGTTCTTCTGCGCGATCACCAAATTGGCTTGCGCCACAGTCACTTGAGCCTGATCCACGGTCGTGGATGTAGTGATAGCCGATCCGTTGTTTTGAGTTTGATAAAGCTTCAATGCATATTGTGCCGAATCAATTGCTGCCTGAGCGCTTGCCAGAGTCTGCGCATTCTTCTTAACGTTGAGCGCGGCAGTTGATTGCGCATCGGCGTAACTCTGTTCGTCAGCAGCAATCGTTTGCGCATCCTTTGCAAGACTTTGTTGTTGAGTTATTAAAGAATTGTTGTAAGCCGTCTGCGCAGCCGTAACCGCGTTCTGATCTTGAGTGAGCGTTGTGCAGTTCGCGTTAATCGTATTAATCGAGGCACAGAAGGCAGGGGTGATACCAGCAGAGCCATAGAGCCCTTCGTAGTTGTTGTAGGTGAGTTGAGCATTTGCCAAAGAGTTCTTCGCCGTGTCTACGCTCGATTGATAAAGTCCAACATTCTGCGATGTGGTCGTCTTGTCGTTATTTAATTTGTTGAGCGCTGAAGCAACGTTGTTCGCATCTGTGGTTTGTGCCGCCGCGATCAGAGTCTGTTGATAGGCCAAATTATTCTGCGCGCTAGTGACTGCATTTTGATCGTTCTGCAACTGCAGTGAAGATGTTGCAACCGTTGTATTGATCGCAGCCAAATTAGCTTGTGCTTGTGCCAAACTAGATTCGGCCTGCGCTACTGCGCTACTTAAACTTGTTGTATCCATCTGTGCCAGAACTTGACCGGCGGTTACTGATTGACCCACCTTCACATTCAATTTAGCCAAGGTGCCAGAGACAGTTGGGGCGAGCGCAATATCGCTCGGGCTAATAACGGTGCCTGAAGATGAAACTGTCGAAGAGACATCCCCTCGAGTGACGGTCACGGTTGAGAGAGTTGCTTTTGCGGCCTTGGGATGGAGTGTCGAATACCCCCAGAAGCCCACCGAAGCTATCGCCACCACAATTACTAGATTTAGTATCAAGATACGGAGTCGGGATTTATTCATTCCTGAACCTTAGATAACGTTTTTGTGATTAAACCGCACTAGCGCTGATAATTCCCTGAGAATTAAGCGGTCGGTTCCGCGATACTCCAGGCGGTATCTTCATTGCGGTTAATGACCCAGACCTTGTATTCGGATAGTTCGGGCTTAGTGAAGTAGGCCGCCCCATCCTGGCCAGCGACGATCAAAGAGGTGGCCAGCGCGTCACAGAGCCCACCATCTGGTCCGAGCACGGTGGCACTGCGAGCGCCGATCGCTATTAGTCCCGAATGTGGGTCTTTTATGTGGGCACCGAGTTCGTAGGTGCCAGATGTTGCTATAGCTCCATCGGTTATCTCAAAAATCTTAAGAACTTCCCATTTGTTCTCTGGGCTGCGCACGCCAATCGACCACGGCTTTCCATTTTCGTAGCCGCCGGCAAGGTATAAATCCCCCGAGCAGTTGACCTGAATATTTTCCGCTCCATGGCGTTGCAGAATCCGGGCGCACCCTTCAGCCGCCCAACCCTTTACATATCCCGATGGATCGTAGCCGCCCTTAACAACCCAGGGGTTAAAGGAGCCATCGGTGAGATCTCGCGCAACTTCACAGAGGTGCCAGACCTCTTGCATCTGCGCCGAAGCATTTTCAATCTTTAGCTCTCCGCGGCGAATCTGCGAGACCTGTGAAGTCGGTTTATATGTCGAAAACTCTTCGTCAATCAAACGCACATAATCAATTACTTCCGCCAACCCGGCGTTGAGTTCCTCCAAACCAACCTTTGTCGAAGCAACCTCAATGAAGACGATTGTGCCCCAGACATCAATCTCGGCTGTGGTGTGTGCTCTCTCGCCCAATTACAAACCTGCCTTTTTTAACGCAGATTGCAGCGAGTTAGCCCATCCTTGCGAGGTGTATGAAGCGCCCCCTACGCCTTGAATATTTGCAGATTGGGCAGCGAGTGTCTCTTGCACCAAATAAGGGATTGCCTGCGAATTAATCTGCTGATCGCGAAACGAATTAGTTGGGTACGTCAAAGCGATGGCATTTGTAATCTTTCCATTGACGACAACGATCTGTACCTGAACCGGGCCATACGCGGTATTCGCGGAAGCACCAGTGAATGTGCCACTCACGCCACCAGCTGGCTTTGGAGTCGTGACTGGAGCCGGTGTCTTTGTAGGCGTCGTCGTACCACCAGTCGTTCCCTTGGTTGGCTTCTTGGTTGGCTTCTTGGTTGGTGCTGGTGTGGCCTTTTGAGTTGTGGCAGGTGTTGGCGATGCAAGAGGTGTTGCAGTGGTGCCTCCCGCAAGCGAACCTCCGGTGCCCAGTGCCAACCCGGTCGTTGCCCCAAATTGTGGCGGCGTGATTGAGAGAACAGCGCCCAGACCGCCGACGGTACCTCCAGCGATCAAAAAGAAGCGTCTAGTAAGCATTGTTATCTCCCTTATTCAACCGAGTGAAATTCAAATTCTTCATTATGGAAACGATCCTTTGGAATACCAACATCGCGCGCAGCTTTACGTACCGTCTCGACTAGACCGGTCGGTCCGCAGATGTAGACATCTGAATCACTAAAGGCGGGCACTAATTTGTTGATGTAGCGCGCATCCATCGGATGCTGCTTACGGTTACCCACCAAGTAATGGACTCGAGCGCCGCGCCAAGCGGCGATAGCATCGAGTTCTTTGCGGAAAACGAGCTCTTTTTCATCACCGACGCGATACAAAACGTCGATCTCTTTTGTAGCATCAAACTCTTCGAGAAGCGCACGCAGAGGCGTGATTCCTACACCGCCGCCCACAAGAACGATATGTCCGCGAGCAGCCTTGGAAGCCACAAATGTGCCATATGGCCCTTCGAAGAAGACCCGAGTACCGGGTTTAATATTCAACACCGCACCTGAGGCATCACCCAGGTTCTTCACGGTCACACGCATATGGTGTTCGGTGGGTGCGGCCGATAATGAGTATGGGTGCGAAATCCACCACTGGCCGGAGGTAATAAAGCGCCAACTAAAGAATTGCCCGCCCTGCGCATTGAGGCGATCTAGATGACGCCCCCGCATCACAATCGAAACCACGCCTGGCCCCTCAACCACGACTTGGTCCACTCGCAAATTGTGACGCAGTGAGCGCACTAGAGGTATTACAAATCGCCACAGCAGAATTACAGCCGCTGTTGCGATGTATAAACCCTCCCAGAATAATTTGTTCAGTGGGTGACCAGTAAACATCGGACCGGTTAACACTTGGTGCATAAATCCCAAAGCAACAGCAAGATATGTGTAGAGGTGAACAGTCCACCAGGTCTCATAACTCATCTTGGCGCGCGCCTTCTTATACGAAGTCACACCAGCGATCATCATCAAAAGAAAACCAATATCTGCCGGAATCATCCAGGGATACTTAAGCGTCATGCGCCAGAGTTCAGCAGCCGTAGATACACGATCGCCACCCGCATAACCCAGACCGACGAGAAGTACGTGGAACAAAATGAGATACAAAGACCAAGGCCCCAACTTGCGGTGCCACTTCACCAACTTGTCGTGCCCCACCGATTTTTCTATCCACGGGATACGAGCCACAAAGACCAGACCCACCAGCGCAAAATATGAGCCAGATAAAGCCGCCAAGCGCGATAACGATGTGATCGACGAGTAAACCCCCGACCAATCCCCAGAGGTCATGGTGTCGATTTCTAGAGCCAAAGTAAGCCCAAGTCCTAGCCCCATCAGGATCGAAGCCCAATCGGCGTTAATGCGATGGCCTACGCCCAGATCGCGAACCCTGCGCTTATTTGCCATACCTGAATATAACCCTTAATTCTTGGGAGAAACCTGTGCGTGGGCAGTGATTTAGGTTAATACCCACCATGTTCTAGAAAAGCCAGAAGCCCGGCTCCCCCACTGGGAGAACCGGGCTTCTGTTTGTCAGTCAGACTGACTTAAAGCAGAGGCAATTAAGCCTTTACCTTCTTAACAACACGAACTAGGAGTGCTGACAACGCAGCAACCTTAGCTAGTACTGAAGTTACTTGCTGTGACAATGCTGTTACAGCTGCAAGAGCAGCATCAGCCTTGGCGCCAGCATCTTCTGCAGCCTGTGTTGCAGCATCTGCTGAATCAGCAGCTGCGTTTGCAGCATCGGTAGCAGCGTTAGCAGCATCAGTAGCTTCGTTTGCAGCATCTGTTGCAGCGTTAGCTGCATCTGATGCTCCGCTTGAAACTGCGAAGCTTGCAGGAGTCTCTACGATTGTTGTTGCAGAGGTTGTTCCGCTGATTGTTGTTGTTCCATCAGACAATGGAGCATTGAATGCGATGGTAGCAACGCCAGAATCATTAACTGTCACTGTCGGAGCAAGTGTACTCAATGCTGGTGTAGCTACGGTTAGAGCGAATGAAGAAGCTGGAGCTGATCCAACTACTGCACCAGTGCCATAAACGTTGTATGCGCCAGCCGGAAGTGTTCCAGCAGCATCTGACAGGGTCACTGTCAAAGTACCGGCTCCACCTGCAGGATAAGCAGCAGCATCGGTTGTCAAGACAACTGATGTTGGAACTGCTGATGATACGCGAACTGATACTGCGTTAGATGTCAAAGTACCATCTGAAAC
>CAIZKO010000115.1 GCA_903933585.1 uncultured Actinomycetes bacterium | reverse complement strand
TAACTGCATATATTCCTGGTGAAGGACATAACTTGCAGGAGCACTCAATCGTTCTCGTTCGTGGTGGTCGCGTAAAAGATCTTCCAGGTGTTCGCTACAAGATCATTCGCGGATCACTTGATACCCAAGGTGTAAAGAACCGTAAGCAGTCGCGTAGTCGCTACGGCGCCAAGAGAGAGAAGAAGGCCTCCTAATGCCACGTAAAGGTCCCGTTACTAAGAACGCAGTAGTTCCAGATCCTGTTTACGATTCTCCAGTCGTTACACAGTTGATCAACCGCGTATTGCTTCACGGCAAGCGCTCAACTGCTGAAAGCATTGTTTATGCAGCGCTCGAAGGTGCACGCGCGAAGACAAATGGCGTAGATCCACTTATCACTTTGAAGCGCGCTCTAGACAACATCAAGCCTGCAGTAGAAGTTCGCTCCCGCCGTGTTGGTGGAGCTACCTACCAGGTTCCAATTGAAGTGAAAGCTGCACGTTCTTCTACTTTGGGCCTCCGTTGGTTAGTTGATTACTCCCGCTCACGTCGCGAGAAGTCAATGGCCGAGCGTCTAACAAATGAACTTATCGATGCAAGCAATGGTCTTGGCGCAGCTGTAAAGCGTCGCGAAGACACTCACAAAATGGCTGAAGCTAACAAGGCTTTCGCACATTACCGCTGGTAATACGCCAGCAAGAGTTCAGTTTCAGAATTAAGCCAACCGTTTTAGAAATAGCAGAAGAGGAAAAATAAGTGGCCGTAGAGACAGCAATCGACCTAGCCAAGGTTCGCAACATTGGAATCATGGCTCACATCGACGCGGGCAAAACCACGACTACTGAGCGCATCCTTTTCTACACCGGTATCAATTACAAGATCGGTGAAGTTCACGATGGCGGCGCCACCATGGACTGGATGGAGCAAGAGCAAGAGCGCGGAATTACGATTACATCAGCTGCCACCACATGTATGTGGAAGGGCAACTTGATCAACATTATTGATACACCTGGACACGTTGACTTCACCGTCGAAGTAGAGCGCTCACTGCGCGTACTTGATGGCGCTGTCTGCGTATTCGACGGCGTAGCAGGCGTGGAGCCACAGTCTGAGACTGTATGGCGCCAGGCTGACCGCTACAACGTTCCTCGTATCTGCTTTGTTAACAAGCTTGACCGTACCGGTGCTTCATTCGAGCGTTGCGTCGAGATGATCGGTTCCCGCCTTAATGCAATTGCCCTCGTACTTCAGATCCCAATCGGAATCGAAGGCGGATTCATCGGAGTTGTCGATCTCATTGCGATGAAGGCACTTACCTGGCACGGAGAAACCCAAAAGGGTGAGGATTACACAATTGAAGAGATTCCAGCTGATCTAGTCGAAAAGGCAAAGCAAGCTCGCCACGACATGATCGAAACTCTTGCAGATGCTGACGATGAAGTTATGGAGAAGTACCTCGAAGGCGTAGAGCTTTCAGAGGACGAGATCATCGCTGCCATCCGTCGCGCAACGCTTGCTGACAAGCTGACACCAGTTCTTACCGGTTCTGCATTCAAGAACAAGGGCGTTCAGCCAATGCTTGATGCTGTTAACCGCTACCTCCCAAGCCCACTTGATATCAAGGCAATCGTTGGTCACAAGTACAGCAACGTTGAAGAAGAAGATTCACGTCAGCCATCTGAGTCAGAGCCTTTCTCGGCTCTCGCATTCAAGATCATGACCGATCCTCACCTTGGAAAATTAACCTTCGTGCGCATTTACTCTGGTCGCCTAGAGACTGGTTCATCGGTTCTCAACGCAACAACCGGAAAGAAAGAGCGCATCGGCAAGATCTATCAGATGCACGCTAACAAGCGTGAAGAGAAGGATCACGCTGGAGCAGGAATGATCATCGCTGTTATGGGTCTTAAGGACACCACAACCGGTAACACTCTCTGCGATCCAGATAAGCCAATCATTCTAGAATCAATGGACTTCCCAGATCCCGTTATCTCGGTTGCTATTGAGCCAAAGACCAAGGCTGACCAAGAGAAGCTCGGTATCGCTATTCAGCGTTTGGCTGAAGAAGATCCAACCTTCCACGTCGAGTCTGATGAAGAGACCGGCCAGACAATCATCTCTGGTATGGGCGAACTTCACCTTGAAATTCTCGTTGACCGTATGCGTCGCGAGTTCAAAGTTGAGGCCAACGTTGGTAAGCCACAAGTTGCTTATCGCGAAACTCTTAAGAAGGCCGTTCCGCGTCACGATTACACCCACAAGAAGCAATCTGGTGGTTCTGGTCAGTTCGCAAAGATTCAGATCGCGCTTGCTCCACTTGTTGGCGCTACCGATAAGCATTACGAGTTCATTAACAAGGTCACCGGTGGACGTATCCCTCGCGAATACATTCCATCGGTTGATGCCGGTTGCCAAGAGGCAATGACTGCAGGCCCACTTGCTGGATACCCACTTGTAGATGTTCAAGTAACTCTTCTCGATGGTGGATACCACGATGTTGACTCATCTGAACTTGCCTTCAAAATTGCCGGTATCGCTGGATTCCGTGAAGCAGCAAAGCTTGCTGGTCCGGTCATTCTCGAGCCTGTGATGAGCGTTGAAGTTGTGACTCCAGAAGATTTCATGGGAGATGTAATCGGCGACCTGAACTCACGTCGCGGACAGATCCAGTCCATGGATGAGCGCTCAGGCGCTCGCGTTGTTAAAGCCGTTGTTCCTTTGTCAGAGATGTTCGGCTATGTCGGAGATCTCCGCTCGAGAACACAAGGTCGCGCAAGCTACAGCATGCAATTTGATTCGTATGCAGAAGTTCCAGCTGCGGTCGCTAAGGAAATCATCGCGAAAGTTCGCGGCGAGTAAGTACTACCAACCAAATCTGCTGGTTCTAACAGGGACCAACAAAGAAAAACAGGAGGATAAAAGTGGCAAAAGCCAAGTTCGAGCGGAATAAGCCGCACGT
>CAIZKO010000114.1 GCA_903933585.1 uncultured Actinomycetes bacterium | reverse complement strand
TAATGCCAGCCAAGACGAACTGATGGATGCATTTGAGATTTCAACGAGCTACGCGGGTCCCATACTTCCCGCCGATTGGAATATCACTCCCACGCGCGACATTTACATCGTCAGAGATAATCGTGAAGGGCAGCGCGAACTCGCAACGGTCTCTTGGGGCTTGATCGCCCCTTGGTCTGAGAACTCGACCGAAGCCCTGCGTTCACAATCGCAAGCGATCAACGCCCGCACCGAGACGGTGCATGAGAAGCCAACTTTCAGAAGCGCATTTACTTCTCGTCGCTGCTTAATACCGGCGAGCGGGTATTACGAGTGGGCGACAGAGATGGGACCGTATTCTCCAAAGCAACCATTCTTCATCCATGGAGATAGCCTGATTGCATTTGCTGGGATTTGGGATCGCTGGCGCAGCCCCGATGGAAGTTATAGAGAGAGCGCTGCAATCATCACCAGACCAGCGGTGGAATTTCTGGCGACCGTGCATCATCGCATGCCAACATTTCTTCCCCGCGAACGATGGGATGCGTGGCTTGACCCCGGTTTAAATAAGGTGGATGAAATCCGCGGCTTAATGGATATCGCTAAACCCGCTCTGGGATTGAGCGCGTACCCGGTCTCTTCTCGTGTAAATTCCACGGCTAACAATGGTTCGCAATTGATTGCGCCTATCGAGCTCGGGGAGCCAGAGACCCTCTTCTAGGCGGGAATAAACCATCCGTTCAGGTGGTTCTCACCTTGTGGGAGTAGCCTTGGCGGTAATGGAAAAGAATCTATCTGAGGTCGCGGTCGTTGATCGCGCCACTGAGAGCGTTGCCCAAAAGAAGGCGCGCTTTGAGCGAGATGCGCTGCAGTACACCAATCAGTTGTATGCCGCTGCCATGCGCTACACCAAGGATCCGCACGATGCTCAGGACCTGGTGCAAGACACTTATGCCAAGGCCTTCGTTGCCTTCCATCAATTCGAACCAGGTACCAATCTCAAGGCCTGGCTGTATCGCATTCTCACAACAACCTTTATCAATACCTATCGTAAGGATCAGCGCCGCCCGCAAATTAGCGATGGTGAACTTGAAGATTGGCAGATCTATGACGCTGCCAGCCACACCAGCGATCAAGGCCGCTCCGCCGAAGATGTCGCACTCGATGGCATCGTCGATGTCGATGTGAAAGCAGCGCTCGCTGCCATGCCCGAAGATTTTCGTATGGCGGTCTATCTCGCCGACGTTGAAGGTTTCTCCTACAAAGAGATCGCTGAAATTGTCGGAGTTCCATCGGGGACCGTGATGTCGCGGTTGCACCGTGGCCGCAAACTGCTACGCGCCTCGCTGGCTGAATATGCCAAGGACCGCGGATTCAATCGTGGAGGCAGCGATGAATAACGCCAATCACCTGCCCTGTGACAAAATTCTGGAGACCCTCGTTCTCTTCATCGACCACGAGCTCCCATCCGAACCGGAATATCAGTCCTATCTAAACCACTTCCAAGAATGTCCGGAGTGCAACGAAGAGATGCTTCATGAGAGTACCGCTATAGCCTTCTTGAAGGAATTGCTCCAAATGAACTGTAATGAGCAAGCTCCGCAAGAACTTCACGATCGGATTCTGCAGCAGACAGAGGCGCTCGCTGGACAGTCTCAAGTCCAATTCTTCTCATCTACCACCGTTACCAATTTCACCTTTGACGGAACTACCTCGATCCAAGTCACGCAAGAGTTCACCCAAGAGATTCGCCACGACTTCAACGAAGAGCAATAACTCCTACTTTTTACCCGCAAATCCATTAAGTTTTGGGTATGCAACCAGAACAACTTGTGGGGTCGGTAGGGATGGCTTCCCTCACTGTCCGCCCGCTCGATACCGGGGTCGCTCAAGGGTTCAATGATCTGCCAGTACTTGCCGCAAATTCTGCGCTTAACGTTATCGAGTCAGCCTGTAGCGCCGCGATCGCCGAATACTTTGAAACCGGTGAAACTACCTTCACCATTGGGGCTGCTATTCAGATGCGGGGAGCGGTTGCAATTGGCGCCGAAGTTCGGGCACTCGTAAAGGCGACTGAGTTCAGTGAAAATATCTTGACCTTCGAATGTGAAATTCATCAAGAGCAAAGAATAAT
>CAIZKO010000113.1 GCA_903933585.1 uncultured Actinomycetes bacterium | reverse complement strand
CGCTTAATCTGAGACTTAATGTTTGCCACTTATTTGACTGCTTTCTTCTTTAATAAATCGTCTGTGAGCTAGCCACGGTGGTGGCGAGCAGAGGTGAAGGCTACCAGCGAGCGGCCGTTAGGCTCAAATGCGGCTAATTGGGGTGGGATTTAGAGCGTGAAATAGCGATCACGCTCCGCTCCAGGGCGTAGATCGGGTCAGAGGCGGCACCCTTAATATCGGCATCGGCCTGCGAGAGGGCAACGACTGCTCCAGCCAGCGCTGCTGGGGTCCAACCGGATAACTGTCGACGCGCCTTATCTATCTGCCAGGGCGAGAGCCCCAGAGTCCCAGCGAGCTCAAAGGATTTGAGGCCGCGGCCAGCGCCAGAGACTTTTGCCAAGGCACGGAGTGAACTCGCGAGGGCAGAGATAATCATTACGGGATCGACCCCCGTTTCTAAGGCCTGGCGCAGAGTTACTAATGCAAGGTCGGTCTTGCCATCGAGAACTGCATCCGCGACATCAAAGCCCGTGGTCTCGATACGACCTTGCTGAAATTTTGCAACATCATCTTCAGAGATCGTAGAACCTGCGGCGACATCCGAGGCCAATTGTGAACAGGCGCCAGAAAGTTCGCGCATATCGGAGCCCAGCGCATCAACGAGGGCAATGATTGCTTCTCCGGTTATTTTGCGACCTAATCGCGCAAACTCGCTGCGAACAAAATCTGCTTTATCGCTCTCTTTCTTTATTGCTTCGGCGGCGATGAGTGTGGGTTTGCTCTTCTTGATCTTCTCGACAAGCGCTTTGCCTTTGACTCCCCCTTTGTGCCAGAGCAAGAGGAGCACTCCGTCATCGGGAGCTTCGAGATAAGCGCTGATCTCTTCGGAGAGATCCGATGCCAAATCTTGAATATCTTTGATCACAATCACTCGCGCATCTCCGAAAAGTGATGGGGCCAGCGCGTCGGTGATCTGACCCAGTTCGAGAGTTTCAGCAGATAAGTGAGTGATAGTTGCACCTTTGTTGGCGGCAACCACCTCGGAGATCGCGCGGTCAGCCAGAAGTTCCTCGGCGCCCTGAATCAATATGATCCCCACGAGCGCCATCTTAAAGCGATCCACCCACAAGCCAAGACCAAGAGGCCGATCGCGCCACCCTCGAATCCCTTGTTCAGGTGGATTACCGGAACCTTGGCGAAGTTGGTGGCAACCCAGACGATCATTGCGGCGCAGGGCTTTTGGGTGAGCGTCAGCAGGTAAGAAAAGCCCCCAGCGAAAGGCGCGATCAACGCGGCGATGAATCCCACGACCGTAATCGGAGCCACGACAGGCTCGACCAGGAAATTGCTCGGTAAGGAGATGATCGAAAACTGCCCGGAGATGGCGATTGTGAGCGGGGTGCAGATCAGGTTGGCAGAGAAAGGTATCGCCAATAGTTCAGCAAGACGACGATTGTGTACCAATTTAAGTATCCAATCGGTGACCGAGGTATTGAGCAGAAGTATTCCTGCGGTGGCCGCCACCGAGAGCGCGAAACCGGGATCGGTCGCTTCGAAGGGATCGATCAAGATCAAGAGCGAAATGGCAAGACCAAGAGCGGCAAGCGCCGATGATCGCACCCCGCGCGCCTTCGCTATTAAGAGGACGCTCACCATCACCGTAGCTCGCAAGACCGAAGGTGATGGACGAACCAAGAAGATGAAGCCAATCAGTACGAGCGCTGATATAAATAGCCGGGATCGCAAGTTGGGTAAGACCCATTGCAAGAACCAGAGCATAAAGGCGGCGATGATGGCGAAGTTCTCTCCGCTCACAGCGGTGAGGTGAGTCAGCCCAGATCGCAACATATCGGTTACGAATGTATGCGTCTCGAGCGAGGTATCTCCCAAAACTAGACCCGGAATAAGTGCTCCGCTCGCGCCACCCACTCGAAGCGACACTGCACGAAAATCGCTGCGAATTGCCCCAGTGACTCTACCGAGGCGACCCGCGCCATGAATTTCGGTGATGGGACCGTGCTCAGCAAAGAGTCCAGCTACCCGCTTCTCTGGCGTTGAGTATGCAATTCCTGCGCATGAGATCACGGAGCCAGGAAGGAGAGATAAGTGTTGCGCAGTTGTGATTCGCATCGGAAGATGGGTGCGATATGTAACTTTGCCAATCCTGACCGAGATGACGCTGATGAGCGCGGTGGTCGTTGCGGGTCTTATGTATCCCACCATCTGCTTTGGCTCACCGAGTTTAGGATCGCTCACGATCGAAGCAAGGATTTGAAACGAGATTTTCTTATCGAGCAACGGTGCAACGATGCTGGTTTGCAGGGCACGCTGATGCAAGGCCATCAACCCGGCACCGCTTAGTAGCGCGATGATGAGAACCATCGCACTTGATCTATGCCATCCGATGAGCCAGACAAAGAGCGGGATGACAAGAATGAGCCAGATGCGATTTAAGAGCCCGACTCCCGCAGCACCAATCCATATCGCTACTCCGACGGTGAAGAGAGCTAGATCCGCACGAAGTTTTTGAGGTTCGCGAATTTGCTCTTCCCCATTCCGCTCACCTTCGTTAAATCATCGATCGAGGCAAATGCTCCATGCGCAGTGCGGTAGGCAAAGATCCGAGCCGCCATCACCGCACCGATTCCTGGCAACTGCTCAAATTGAGCGACCGTAGCGGTATTGATATTGATTGTGCCGGAGGTGATCTTTCCCTTGGAAGCTCCTGATTTCTTTGACTTCGAGGCGGTGCTAAGCGCGGGGGCACCGACGATGATCTGCTGACCATCGGTCAAAACTTCGGCGAGATTGATATCTGTCAGTGCCACTCCTTTGAGCTGGCCACCCGCCGCTTTGATCGCATCCACCGCTCGCGATCCTTGTGGCAATCTGTAGATTCCAGGGTGCTTCACCTTGCCTGCCACATCCACAACGACCAGCGCTGGTGGCAGCGGGGGTAGTGAGTACGTGGGAAGCGCAGAGATCGTTGGCGTTGGCGTTGGAGTTGCAGCGGCGTTGCCGTGTGCCAGCGAGAAAAAGATTGCACCAACTGTGAGGGCCAACGCTAAAGCAAGGTAGATAGCGCGGCGTTGTATATCGCTAAATTGCGGAAATTCGAACATGGCAGAAGGTTAAAGAGAACCGCCCGCCATATACCTCCAAGAAAAATGCGCTGTGGATTAGATGACGATGTTGACGAGCTTGGGAGCCACTGTGATGATCTTCTTGATCGTCGCTCCAGCGATCTCTGCCTTAATCACTCCATTCTCCAGAGCCAACGCCTCTAAATCTGCCTGTGAAATATTGGGAGATACCTCAACGCGATCCTTGATCTTGCCGCTGATCTGCAAGACCGCGGTGACATTGTCTGCGCCTAGAAGTGACTCATCGATCGCTGGCCAGCCCGCAAGTGCGACAGCAGGCTTATGCCCTAGACGTTCCCACATATCTTCGGCTGTGTAGGGAGCAACGAGCGAAAGTGCGATAGCAATCGCTTCGGCCGCTTCGCGGACAGCGGGATCTCCGCCGCCGCATCCGGAATCAATCGCCTTGCGCGTCGCATTAACAAGTTCCATAACGCGAGCAACTGCAACATTGAATCGGAATGACTCGACAGCAAATGAGATGTCGAACAAACTCTTGGCGGTCACCTTGCGAAGCGAGATATCGCCAGTCGTGAGATCGACACCGGGCTCGCTAGTCACATCACCTGAGATGCGCCAGGCGCGGTTCAAGAATTTAAATGACCCATTTGGGGATACATCGGCCCAGTCGATGTCATCCTCAGGTGGACCAGCGAAGACCAGCGAAAGGCGAATCGCATCGACACCGTGAGTGGCAAGTTCATCAGAGAGTCGCACCAGATTGCCGCGTGACTTAGACATCGCCGATCCATCCATCTGCACCATGCCTTGATTGAGCAGGCGGGTAAATGGCTCTTCGAAATCAAGATGCCCCAGATCATGCAAGACCTTGGTGAAGAAGCGGGAATACAAAAGGTGCAAGATCGCGTGGGTCACGCCACCTACGTATTGATCGACCGGCAACCACTTCTTAACCTCTTCGCGATCGAAGGCGCGATCGTCAAATTGCACGCTGGTGTAACGCAAGAAATACCAGCTGGAATCGAAGAAGGTATCCATCGTGTCGGCATCGCGATTGGCGGCCGCTCCGCACCTAGGACATGGCACGTTGACCCAATCCTCAAGTGCACCGAGTGGAGATGAACCCTTTGGCTTGAGATCTAGCCCGGTGGCATCGGGAAGAGCAACAGGTAGTTGATCTTCGGGAACCGGAACTTCACCGCAGGAAGGGCAGTGAATAATCGGAATGGGAGTTCCCCAGAAGCGCTGGCGTGAGATCAGCCAGTCGCGCAGGCGATAGTTCTTGGCAGATTTTCCAAGTTCCTTCGCAGCCAGCTCTTCGATGATCTTTGCAATCGCATCTTCCTTAGGCAAACCATTGAGCGAACCAGAGTTGATCAACGCTCCGTCGCCAGCAGTAGCAATGCCAGAAACCGCAGGATCTTCATCGCCGGTATCGACAACCACGCGAACGGTCAGACCCATCGCGCGGGCAAAATCCAAGTCGCGTTGATCGTGAGCAGGAACGGCCATAATCGCGCCAGTTCCATAATCGGCCAATACATAGTCAGAAGCCCAGATCGGCAACTTCTCGCCATTAACCGGATTTGTGGCATAACGCTCTAGGAAGACACCGCTCTTAGGGCGATCGGTTGCAAGGCGATCAATATCGCTCGCCGCCTTCGTCTCATTGAGATAGGCATTGAATGCTGCTTCGACAGATCCGCCAGCAGCGAGTTCTGCGGCGAGCGCGCTATCAACAGCAACAACCATAAATGTTGCACCGTGCAAGGTGTCAGGACGCGTCGTATAAACGGTGATTGGCTCCGCACGACCCGCGATTTCAAATGTTACTTCTGCGCCTTGCGAGCGACCGATCCAGTTGCGCTGCATCTGCAGAACTTTCTCAGGCCATTTGCCTTCGAGTTCTTTCATATCGTCGAGCAAACGATCGGCGTAGTCAGTGATCTTTAAGTACCACTGATTGAGTTTCTTCTTTGTAACCGGGGTATCGCAGCGCTCGCATAACCCAGCGACAACTTGTTCGTTGGCGAGAACCGTCTGGCAACTTGGACACCAGTTAACTGCAGAGTCTTTGCGATAAGCCAGACCTTTCTTATAAAGCTCGAGGAACAACCATTGGTTCCACTTGTAATACTCGGGGTCGGAGGTATGAAGTACACGATCCCAATCGAATGAGCAGGCGTAGCGACGCATGGAGGATTTTTGGACATCAATATTTTCATAGGTCCACGCGCGTGGATCTGTGCCGCGTTTGATTGCCGCGTTCTCGGCAGGCAGGCCGAAGGAGTCCCACCCGATGGGGTGCATAACATTGAACCCCTTTTGCACCCAATATCGAGCAATCACATCGCCCAGCGCATACGCCTCGGCATGACCCATGTGGAGGTCTCCCGATGGGTAAGGGAACATATCCAGGACATACTTCTTGGGACGTGGGTCATCAGGGCGGCCAGATTTAAAAGGTTCTATCTGATCCCAGACGGGTAACCACTTCTCTTGTATTCCTTGGACGTCATAGGCCTCATGCATGAGGCGAATTCTCCCATGCCACGCCAGTCAACTCTTCCGCTACCTGCCAGAGGTTGGTTGCCAGCGTTTGGTCATAGGCGAGGGCTTTTCCGTGGGTAAATTTTGGGCTTCCCTTGAGTTCGAAATATTTATCAGGACCGAGGAGCGCTGTGTGGGTGATTCCAGGCAGAGTGGCAGCGCAAAGTAATGGAAGGGCGCCTTCTGCCGCAGTTTGAGCGATCTTGACTGCGGTCGCTTCGCTCAGACGAGAGACCAGGCTCGTCGTTGCCGTCGCTTTCATCAGATTTGTGTGTGACCAACCTGGGTGCGCGGCGAGCGGGATCGCCCCAAATCCACGGGCAACGCGGCGCCTCTCCAATTCATTGACGAAGATCAGATCAGCCAACTTTGAATCTCCATAGGAAGCCCACGGTGAGTACTTGCCGACTCCATAACAACGCTCCTTTATGGTGGCTTTGGTCTGATCTCCAAAATTGCCGAGGCGATGGGCAAAACTCGTCGTAACAACCCAGCGGCCCGTCACAAATGTTTCAATTAAGCCGGCAAAGGCAAAATGACCTAAGAAGTTGGTTCCAAGTTGCGATTCAAATCCATCGACCGTCTTTGAAAATGGCGGAACCATAAGTCCAGCATTGAGAAATACCACGTCAAACGGTTCGGTAATAGCAGCTGCTGCTTTGCGGACCGAAGCGAGATTTGCCAGATCCAATTCCAGAAATTCCTGAGCCCCACTGCCGAGCATCGCCGCCACGCCTTTAATCTCGCTACGCGTTGTGATGGTTACATGAGCACCTTTAGCAACGAGCGCTTTAGCACTCGCAAGACCCAGGCCGCTATTGCCGCCGGTGATCAAATATCTCTTACCTCTCTGATCTGGAATTTTTGAGGTGTTCCACCCGGAAGCCAGGTGCGGTTGAGATTTCATGCTATTCACCGATTCTTATTCATTGAGGCCTTTGCCTTTAAGGATTTGGGGAGCAGCCTTCTCTACGCGGGAAACTCTGGTCGCAGGTTGCTTCGCGCTATCAAAGTGCAACACATAGGCACGTTGCCGTCCGGGTGTTAGCTTTTTGAATGCACCAGTTAGTCCGGGAATCTTTTTCATAGCCCCTGCGATATCAGCAGGGATCACGAGTTCCGCCGCCTTCTTCATGGGCACGTCGACACCAGATTCCTCAACCGCGATCGCTTCAGCCATATAAGCCTTAATGACCTTCTTCGCCTTTGTGATCTCTTCTAAACTTGTAAACCGCAACTGGCGACCCGACTGGACATTCTCGGTTTGCTGAATCAAAATCTTTTTGGGATCTTTCATGATCACACCTTTATGAAAAAAGACTGCGATATATCCCTTAAATGCGTGCAGGAGGAATATATTTTTGCCTTCCAGTGTGTAGCAGGGATGCATCCACTTCAAATCCTCGGTAAGCCCAGTACTTAAGGCGATCTCGCGCAGAGCGGCGTATTCGTCATGCCAGGCGGTCGTCTTCTTCATAAAAACATCGACGCGATGGTTCATACCTATGAGTTTACTCAAATTTGCCGAGAATGACTCTCTGATCCGCAGCTGCCAAAAGATGCTCGTTTCGCGAACTAACTACCGCCAGGCCTCCAGCGGCAAGGTAGCCGTAAAGAGCATCGATTGCCTCCAAGGTACGTTTCTCATCTAATTGTGACGTGGGTTCATCAAGCAAGAGAATTGGCCTCGCTTCAGCAATCATCTTAAAGAATTCAATGCGGGCACGTTCACCGCCAGAAAAATTGCCGAGTGGACTGTTTAAACGCGCGGTAGTTAATCGTCCTAGTTCTACTTTCCATGGACTTAAATGTTCGCCTAAAGTTATTCGCTCGAGCACGCTGGCACGCTGTGCCAGGTATCCGATAGAACTGCCGCGCAATCTGCTAGCAATAAATCAGGAAAGGTCGACGCTTCGATCGGTGGTTTTATCTACGTGCTTCTTGATTGATCCTCTAAGTGGAGCTGAGGGGATTTGAACCCCTGACCCCTTGCATGCCATGCAAGTGCGCTACCAGCTGCGCCACAGCCCCAATTTGGTAAATGAGCGGATTAGAACCCGCTCAACTCTCCTATCTTAATTCATCAAGTGTTAAAGGCAAACGCGGGCAGTCGTTCCACAATCTGTCGAGAAGGTAGTAATTGCGCAGTTCCACCGATTGGATGTGAACGACCAGGTCGGAGTAGTCGAGCAGAACCCACTGGCCCTTGCCCTCGCGGCGGATCGGCTTCTCACCGATTTCTGCCAATTTCTTAAAGACCTCGTCTGCGATCGCTTCGACTTGACGCTCGTTAGCGGCAGTGGCGATGAGAAATACTTCGGATAAAACCATCTGCTCGGTCATGTCGATAGCAACGATATCGAGACCCAACTTCTCGTTGATGACTTCGGCGGCTCTCTGGGTTAATGCTCGAACTTGCTCACTTGCTGCCATAGAGGCCACGCTCCTTGATATAGGTTAAAACTGAGTCGGTGAGAAACTCTTTTGGATCCCCACCTGATTCAATGATCTCGCGCACCTTTGTCGCGGAAATATCGAGGGCATCGATCTCAACCTCGGGGAAACCAGAGTTCGCTGATTTCTCACCCGGACGACGAACGACTAATACTTCAACTAACTTCTTGAGCGCATCTGCTTTGTGCCACTTATCAAAGTTGGAGGCGGCATCGCTCCCCAGTATCAAAGTGAATTCATCTTTAGGAAAGAATGGCTTGAGTTGGGCGATGGTGTCGATCGCGTAAGTCGGTCCAGTACGACGAACTTCGAGGTCGGTCAATACAACCTTCTCTTGCAAAGCGTCAGAGAGATCATCAAGTGCGAGCGTTGCCATTTCAATGCGGTCAAATCCAGATGCTTCGGGCTTTTCGTCGCGCATATATGGGTCGCCAGCAGGCACGACCATGATGGAGTCGAAGCGCTCTGCTAGCGATTCGATAATGTGGAGATGTCCACGATGAATGGGGTCAAAGGTCCCACCTAGTATTCCTACTTTTGCGATCTGCTTAGTCCCGATCTAGGCGAAGTACTAAAAAGAGCAAGAGTCCCAAAACAACGAAGATGGTGACTCCAAAGAAGATTGGTGAGGCTGGTAGTGGGCGTACAACGGTCTGCGCCTCACGGAAAAGTAGGTTCTTCAGCATTGGGCTACTTTAACCCATCGGGACCGTAGGCGAGTAATTGCTTGAATTGCACCTCATTGAGCACACGAACCCCTAGTTCTTCCGCCTTGGCCGCCTTGGAACCTGGCGAATCCCCCACCACCACGTAATCGGTCTTCTTGGAGACGCTGCCGGAACTCTTGCCTCCGTGGAGTGTGATTACCTCATCAACACCATCACGCGTGAAGGATTCTAGAGAACCGGTCACGACCAAGGTCAAACCAGCGAGAGTTTGTGGATTGGTATTCACAAATGTCTCGACCATCGCGACTCCGGCTTCGTGCCATTTACGAATGATCTCTTGGTGCCAGTCGATTGCAAACCATTCAATAACAGATTGCGCGATGATCTCGCCGACGCCATCGACAGCAGCTAACTCTTCGAGAGATGCCTTGGTGATCGCATCAACAGAACCAAATGATTTAGCCAAACTCTGCGCAGCTGTCGGACCGACGTGTCGAATGGAGAGCGCGACAAGCACGCGCCAGAGCGGACGTGATTTAGCACCTTCGAGGGCAACCAAGAACTTTTCGGCATTGGCGCCCAGGGCGCCATCCTTCTTGGTGAAGAAATCGCTGGTGGCCAACTGATCAGATGTGAGGTCGAAGAGATCTCCTTCGTCGGTAATCAATCCGCTCTCTAGCAATGCGCTGGCTGCTTCGAATCCCAAGACATCGATATCGAGCGCGGCCCGCGAGCCGATGTAGAACAATCGCTCACGCAATTGAGCCGGACAAGATTGGGTATTTGGGCAGCGGATATCTACATCGCCGACCGAGATCGCCTTGAGTTGTGTCCCACAATCTGAGCACTTGGTCGGCATGACAAATGCACGCTCGGAACCGTCGCGCTTCTCGACTACAGGGCCAAGCACTTCGGGAATGACATCGCCGGCTTTACGGATGATGACGGTATCGCCAATCAATATTCCCTTGCGCAATACCTCCTCTTGATTGTGTAGCGTCGCGTTGGAAACAGTAGAACCAGCCACGACGACCGGCTCCATATAGGCAAAAGGCGTGACGCGGCCGGTGCGGCCAACGCTGACCTTGATATCAAGTAGTTTGGTAGTGACTTCGACGGGTGGGTACTTAAACGCAATCGCCCATTTAGGGGCGCGCGAAGTGAAGCCAAGTTGATTTTGGATATCGATCTCGTTGACCTTGATAACCACGCCATCGATCTCGTGCTCGACATCATGGCGGTTGGTTTGATAGAAATTAATATACTTTTCGACCTCTTTACGGGTCTGCACTACTTTGTAGCGGCTGCTGGTTGGTAGCCCCCACGACTTTAATAATTCGTAGGCTTCAGATTGGCTGGCGAAGGTTGCACCTTCGATGGCACCGATACCGTGAACTACCATAGAGAGTGGTCTACTGGCGGTAACGCGGGGATCTTTCTGACGCAGTGAACCTGCGGCAGCGTTTCGCGGATTAGCAAAGGCAGCTTTGCCAGACTCTTGAATCTCTTCGTTGAATTCGTTAAACGCCTTGAGTGGAAAGAATACTTCGCCGCGAACTTCTAGAAGCGAAGGAATCTTCTTGCCCTTTAACTCGTGCGGGATTACCGAGATCGTCTTGACATTGAGCGTGACATCCTCGCCGGTGACACCATTACCGCGAGTGAGTGCCTGGACTAATTTGCCATCTCGGTAGAGCAGATTGATTGCTAAGCCGTCGACCTTCACTTCGCAGAGCCAAGAATTGGTGACATTGGCCTTATCGATCCGATCGAACCAGGTTGCTAGTTCGTCGAAGCCAAAGACGTTGTCGAGTGAGGTCATCTTCTGGATGTGGTCGCGCGCTTGGAACCCCGTAGCAAATCCCCCGCCGACTATCTGGGTGGGTGACTCTGCAGATCTATATTGCGGATACTTATTCTCTAAAGCTTCGAGCTCTTTAATCTTGGCATCGAACTCGGCATCGCTGATGATCGGTTTGTCCAGGACATAGTAGCGAAATTGGTGGTCGCGTAGCTCTTCGCCTAAAGCGGCGATCTTCTCGGCGATCTCGGCTGACATGCGTTAAAACTACAGGGTAGCGCTGACAGTGGCCGAGCCGACAACCCGATCACCATCGTAAATAACGAGTCCCTGGCCAGTTGCGAGTCCAAAGAGCGGTTCGTCGAGTACTGCAACGATTGATGTATCGGTCGTCGTGTAGGTGCATGCCAGTGGCGCACCATGTGCGCGGATCTGCGCAAAGCCGCGATGTTCGGTATCTGAAACGGGTTGGACGCCGCACCAGATTGGCTTCTCGCCCGTGATGACGCTAACTGCTAGAGCCTCTTTAGTACCGACAACAACGGTGTTGGACTTTGGGTCGATCTTTAATACATAACGTGGAACTCCACCCTCAGCGGGAACACTTAAGCCCAGCCCACGGCGTTGACCGATTGTGTAGGTATAAGCCCCTTGGTGCTCGCCAACTTTTAGGCCATCTTCATCAACGATAGGTCCGACTTCGCTACCTAACTTGTCGCGCAACCAACCCGCGTTGTTACCTGATGGAATAAAGCAGATGTCATGGCTATCTGGCTTATTGGCGACATAGAGTCCGCGCGCCTTCGCTTCCTTGCGCACGTCTTCCTTCTTGGTGTCACCCAGCGGGAACATCGCTCCAGCAATTTGCTTTGAGTTCAAAACCGCTAAAACATAGGACTGATCTTTGAGTGGATCGACGGCGCGATGCATGGTGCGCCCGATCTCGCTCTCTTTCATGATCGCATAATGGCCGGTAGCGACCGCGTCATAACCCAGTGCACTTGCGCGATCTAAGACCGCTTCGAACTTAATCTTCTCGTTACAGCGCAGGCATGGATTAGGCGTGCGACCCTGGGCGTACTCTTCGATGAAATTTTCGACGACCCCAGCGTGAAACTCTTCGGCCATATCCCAAATATAGAAAGGAATTCCGATCATATCGGCGGCGCGACGGGCATCATGCGAATCTTCGATGGTGCAACAGCCGCGAGCACCAGAGCGGTACTTTTGCGGATTTGAAGAGAGGGCGAGATGAACGCCGATGACTTCGTGGCCAGCATCGACAGCGCGGGCAGCAGCGACCGCGGAGTCCACACCACCACTCATCGCGGCGATTACTTTCACTAATTAGCTCCCTTGTAAGCGGCGCGCACCGTAGCAACAACGCCAGCTATTACATCCCCGACCAGGTGAATCTCTTCCGCCGTCGTGGATGTACCAAGAGAGAAGCGTAACGAAGCGCGCACTTCGCGCTCTTCCAATCCCAAGGCAAGCAGCACATGGCTAGGACGCTGGACACCGGCGCTACAGGCAGATCCCGTAGATGAGGCGATTCCTGCGTTGTCGAGCATCAATAATAAGGAATCACTCTCGGTGCCCGGGAAGGTGACATTGAGGATGCCGGGCAACATAGCTAGTGAACTGCCATTGATACGTGCATCGGGAACGGCATCAAGAACAACCTTTGCAAGAAGTGAGCGCAACCCAGAAACCTTCGAATAATTCTCCTCGCGATGATCGGCAGCCCACTGCGCCGCAGCAGCAAAGGCAACGATCGAAGGTGCGTTGAGGGTGCCGCTTCGAATATCGCGCTCTTGTCCCCCGCCGTGCAGTACCGGGGTAATATCGATGCCGCGCTTTAATATAAGCGCTGCAACACCTAGCGGTCCGCCGATCTTGTGGGCGCTGATAGTGGCGGATGTAACGCCCAGCCCGGCGAAATCAAAAGGAACTTTTCCAAAACTTTGTACCGCATCACTGTGAACCGGAATATCGCCAGCGAGCGTAACTACTTCTGCAACGGGTTGAATTGTCCCGATCTCATTATTGGAATGCATGACGCAGATCAGAGCGATATGTTGGCGTTCGGCCTTGATAATGTCGGCGAGCGCATCGAGATCTATCGAACCATGAGCCAATATCGGAATATGAATGACAATCGCACCTTCGTGCTCCTCCAGCCATTCAACTGGCTCCAAAGTAGCGTGATGCTCGAAAGATGCGACGACGATGACATTGCGGAGCAAATCCTCTTGCACCGCCTTCCAGTAAAAACCTTTGATCGCGGTGTTGTTGGCCTCGGTACCGCTGCCGGTAAAGATGATCTCCCCCGCTTGGCAATTAAGGATGGTCGCTAGCGTTTCGCGCGCTTCCTCTACCTTCTTACGGACGGCTCGGCCTGCGGTATGCAGGCTGGAAGCATTTCCGAACTCCTTGATCTGAGTCGTGAGGGCATCTAGGGCAACGGGCAACATCGGCGTTGTGGCCGCGTGATCGAGGTAGATATCCATGGGGTAAGTCTATGAAAGATCCACCTCATGAGTTCACCTGACCTTCAGCAACGCTTTACCTCAAGGGCTACTTCAGGCTTGGTTGAGGGCTGACTATATGGGTCATGAGAGTTGCAATCGTGACCGAGAGTTTCTTGCCTCAGATCAATGGCGTGACCAATTCCGTCTTGCGCGTCCTGGAATTCCTGGAAT
>CAIZKO010000112.1 GCA_903933585.1 uncultured Actinomycetes bacterium | reverse complement strand
TAGTTACGCAGTCTTTCTAAATCCAATATTTGGGTCACCGCAGGAGTCTACACGCGAGGCCCTTGCCAAGCAGGATCTCGTTCCCGTTATCTCATATCTAAATGTTGGTTCCGACTACAAGTGGGTCTTGTGACCCCGATAACACAATTTCTACCGACCTTGGAGAAACGCACCCCAGCACTCCACCTGCTAATTGGGGCTTGATTCATTGGATTTTGGAAATTAATATCCCAACATGTCCACAACAACAAATCGCCTCTTTCGCCATATGGCTTGGGCAAATCAAAGGGTTTATGAAGCAGTTCAACAACTTCCCGATGAAGCACTTGGTGCTTACATAACAAATCCAAAGTGGACAGCGGGCCACCTTTTACAACATATAGTGGGCAGCGCCAATTGGTATGAATACTGCCTCACCGGAGCCCCTTGGCGAGATATTAAATTTCCAGAGAGCATGACCGACCTACACTTACTGAAGGAAAAACTGGCTGAATTTGATGCCAATATTTCTAGCCAGGCCGATCTTCCCGATGAATATCTCACCATTGTCGATGAAGAGAGAAGTTTTCAAAGTCTGCGTTCGACAATCTTGGCCGAAGCTATCTACCACGCCGCCGAACACCGCACCCAGTTAATAGATGCACTGGAGGCGCGAGGATTTATTCCGCTCGCTCTCGATGATCTCGATCTATGGAAGTTTGAGCGATACGAGAAGAAATCAGAGAAGTAAGAAGCGAGTTAGATCTCTTTTTCAATCTCTATCGTAATCTGTTGCTCAAAGATCGTTAGCGGGGTCTTCCAAAGAGCATCGCTCGTCATTTCTCTACCGGCTTGGGCGTAAGCGTTTTGAATAGACTGCCGCATCGCCCTCCGACTAAAGCGAAATAGTTGCACCGCCCCAAAGGTACTAATAAGCGCCAGAGTGATGGACAGGTCCAGATCCGCTCCTGGGTTCGACATAACAACATCAAACCAGGCGTCGATAATCAAGAACGTTGCGGTGATCATGGCAGCCGGGATAGCTATTTGGCGCCTTTTCCAGAGCGCCCAACTGGTCAGAAGGAAGTTGCCGACCATCGCAATATCAAAGCCGATCCATGCAATATTCCAATGGCTCGCTCGATAAGAATCCGGGAGCGTAATCCCAAGATAGACGATCCAACCAATAAGCCCTATTGCGGCAAAGAAAAGAGTCAGGCTGCTGAGGCCGTTACGCGAATATTTTTTCATGGGTTGGGCGCTTACAGCCTGATCTGATCTAGATGTCCCACGCGATGATTTGTCGTGACTTCTAAGAGTTCACTCATGGTGAGCTTCCCCTTTGCCGGATGAACCGCCGTGCGATTCCAAGCATGATCATCTACCCGATTCAAAAGATCCACCAGAAAGGCAGCTGAACTCTCGATAAGCGCAAGAGAAACCATTGCATCACGGTGTTCATAATCTAGTGCTAGCGGCGCGCGCTCTTCATCAAATGAAACGATCGCTGGATTGTCTTCTACCAGCATATTAAGAAATCGCGTGGTGAATTGCGCGTCGAGATCGGCCAAGTGATGGATCGCGTATGCGGGTGGCCACTCCCCTGGCGCAGGTGCAAGATTGAGCTTCTCGTCTGGAATTGCTCTGGCAAGATCGCAAAACTCTTTAGTCGCTGCATCAAATCGGGAGAGAATCTCTTTGGTCATGGGCTATTTAAGCAGACCGACAGGTTTGAAAGTGGTCATCTTCTTGGGATCTCCAACTAACTGCCCATTGACGTTTGCGGCATAAATATTGGCAATCTGCGCTAGGTTAGTCTTTACATTGTCTTTATAGCCTGCAATATTTTTAGCGGAATAGCAGTTGGAGCTTTTGATTGCATAATTGAGTTCAGCATTAGCGGCTTTGATT
>CAIZKO010000111.1 GCA_903933585.1 uncultured Actinomycetes bacterium | reverse complement strand
ATCCCCACGATTTAGCGGCGGGCGTGGCTGGACAGCAATATTTACCCGACGACTTAGTCGGGACCGAGTATTACCACCCAACGACACATGGGTATGAGGCTCGCGTAAAAACTGCGCTAGAAGCGATTCGTAAAATGCTGAGAGGCAAGGCTTAAAGCAACGACATGAAGGGGCTCTGGATAATTTTAGCTGCCGTGATTGCTTGGCTGGGAATCCCGGCGAGTTCTGCTTCTGAGCCAAATACGGCCAATCAGTTACGTAAGGTTGCAATAACCTTTAATAATAATTATTCAAAGAACAGCGTTGGGCCGGTGTACGACCGTTGGGACGCGCAAAGTCAGAAAATCATCACTCGCAATAAATATATTCACCGCCATCAACTGTGCGCCACTAATCCTGGAGCGGCGATCATCGGGTTGATATCCAAGATCGGAAATCAGTATTGGCAGGTGCACTATTTAATCGACCAGGCTAAGTTAATCGATTATTGGAGCTATATAAATGGCGCATGGCGTTTCAGCTTGTACAAGAGCAATCCAGATGCCGTGGCCTTATATAAGTTGAGTTTGAGCGAATATGAAAGAAAAGTCGGCTGCAAGCCCTAATTTCTCCTGAAAGACCCCCTCATTCCCGCTCACGTGTGGTGAACGCCACCTCTACTCCGCTGGGAACGACACTACAATTTCAGGCTAGCAGTCTCACATTGAACAAGGGAGTTCTATGAGCAGCACCAGTCCGGGCTATGGAATAACAATCCGCATCGATACCGATATGAAGATTGCTCCCACTTCACTGATTCCCGCAGCTATCGCCGCAGCCGGTGGAACTTTGACGGCTCTTGATGTTGTGGAATCAACTCAAGATCGAGTCACCATTGACGTGACCTGCGATGCTATCGACGCCGATCATGCAGAAGTAATTACCGAGGCGATCAAGGCTGCATCGCCGCATCTTGTTGTGCGCAACGTCAGCGACCGTACATTCTTATTGCACCTCGGTGGAAAGTTGGAAGTGCACTCCAAGGTACCGCTCAAGAATCGCGATGATCTATCCCGCGCGTATACCCCGGGCGTTGCTCGTGTTTGCTTGGCCATCGCTAAGAACAAAGCCGATGCCAGACGCCTCACCATTAAGCGAAATACCGTTGCCGTTATCTCTGATGGGTCCGCAGTGCTCGGCCTGGGAAATATTGGGCCGGAAGCTGCCATGCCAGTTATGGAAGGCAAAGCCGCGCTCTTCAAGAGATTTGCCAACGTCGATGCCTGGCCAATCTGCCTTGATACCCAAGATACCGAAGAGATTATCCGCACCGTACAGTTAATTGCTCCGGGATTTGGCGGAATCAATTTGGAAGATATCTCGGCCCCACGCTGCTTTGAAATCGAGAGTCGCTTGAAGGATCTGCTTGATATCCCCGTCTTCCACGACGATCAACATGGAACTGCCATCGTAGTTCTCGCGGCACTTATTAATTCATTGAAGATCGTCAAGAAGAATTTGGCCGATATTCGCATCGTCCTTAGTGGAGCCGGTGCTGCCGGAAACGCCATCATTCGTCTTCTGATCATTCAAGGCGCAACAAACATCATCGCCTTTGACTCAAAGGGTTCAATCCATAAAGAATCAGCTCGCCCCAATGCGATGCGCGAGTGGCTCATAGACAACACCAACCCAGATAATCGCAATTGCACCTTGCCAGAAGCCTTGGTCGGCGCGGATGTATTTATAGGCGTAAGCGCGCCAAATATTCTGAAGGAGGCTGACATTGCTGCAATGGCTGCAGATTCAATCGTCTTAGCACTCGCAAATCCAGATCCCGAGATCGATCCGGTTTTGGCAAGCAAGCATGCTCGCATCGTGGCAACAGGCCGTAGCGACTACCCAAATCAGATCAATAATGTCTTGGCTTTCCCAGGAATCTTCCGCGGACTCTTGGATGCAGGAGCCACAAAGGTAACCGACGAGATGCTCGCTCTAGCCGCAACGGCTATCGCAAGTTGCGTGAGCGATGACCAGTTAAATGCCACTTTTATTGTGCCCAGCGTCTTTGATCCTGCGGTAACTCCTGCGGTTGCCAACGCGGTTACATCACTGGCTAAAGCCGCAAAGAGCGCGCACGTTTAGCCGCATATCTCGTTAGGTTGCAGTGCTATTTGTGTGCTTTCTCGGCTTTCTCTGTCGAGTCATGAAAGACGACCTCGTAGCGCGGGTTCATAATCGTCAATTTTCCACCCTCTTCGCCGACCATGCCCTCGGCCTTAATGACCGTTCCAACTTTTATACCGGCCAAGGATTTGCGACCAAAGAATTGAAGGGTTATTCCTCCGGTTTCATCCCAGATCTCTAGATCGACAGTGGGCTTCTCGGGATTCGATGAAGTGATAGAAACAACTTGACCCATCACATGAGACCTCTGGCGCCACACAACATCGCCTATCTTGCGCAGATTAGGTTCGAAGTGAGTAAAGGGAAAATCTTGTAATGAGATCGAGGGCTTTGAGCTTGGAATAT
>CAIZKO010000110.1 GCA_903933585.1 uncultured Actinomycetes bacterium | reverse complement strand
GTTGGCTTTACTCCAACAGTTCCCGTAACTGCTGCTGGTTGGCGAATCGATCCACCGGTATCAGATCCGATAGCGAGTGGGGCTTCGAATGCAGCGAGTGCCGCGGCAGAACCACCACCTGAGCCACCAGGAATACGTGTTAAGTCCCAAGGATTGTGCGTAGGTCCATATGCTGAATTTTCCGTTGATGAGCCCATTGCAAACTCATCCATATTGGTCTTGCCCAGAATAACTATTCCCGCCGCCTTCAACTTTGAAACAACGGTGGAGTCATACGGTGGACGCCAACCTTCGAGCATCTTGGAACCACAAGTAGTGGGAACTCCCTTTTGTGTAAGGAGATCTTTAAGAGCTAGCGGTACGCCGGCTAGGGGCGAAAGTTCGGCACCGCTTTTGCGTTTTGCATCTACGGCTTCTGCCTGCGCAAGCGCACCCTCTTTATCGAGATAAAGGAATGCATGAACTGCGCTGTCAACCTTCTCGATCTGGGCGTAATGAGCGTTGGTGAGAGCTACAGATGTTGTTGTTCCAGCGGCGAGCGCTGCAGCCATCTCGGCGGCGGTTGATCTAATAGTGGTCATTCTTCACCGAGTATCTGTGGGACTTTGAAGCGACCTTCGCTCTGCGCTGGAGCGCCGGAGAGCGCCTCTTCGGGGGTCAAACTAGGGCGAACGATATCTTCGCGCACAATGTTATTTACAGGGATGGGATGAGAAGTGGGTGGCACATCGCTAGCAGCGACCTCTTGCACGCGAGCGACGGCGCCAAGAATGACATCCATCTCTTTCGCCAAGTGATCGAGTTCGGCATCGTTCATTTCGATACGAGCTAATTTGGCTAGATGTGCAACATCATCGCGAGATATACCGGCCATGCGCCAACCTTATCTGATTCAGAGAAGCACGAGATCGTCACGATGGACGAGCTCTCGCTCATACTCTGGCCCCAACTCTGCGGCCAGCTGCTTGGTGGTCTTACCTAACATGGCGGGTATTTCGGAAGAGTCAAAGGCCACGAGTCCGCGTGCGACGACTTCACGCGTCGGCGAAAGTAATTCGACCGTATCCCCCGCAATGAAATCGCCTTCAATGCCGTTCACGCCCGCAGCGAGCAGTGAAGTTCCCCGCTCTTTAATCGCGGTGGTTGCACCCTTATCGAGCAGCAATTTTCCATGTGGAGTTGATGCGTGCGCAAGCCATAAGAGTCTGGAAGGTTTGCGATCAGTGCGCGCCTTGAAGATGGTACCTAGATCAGCACCGATAAGAGCCTGTGGCAAATCTGCGAGGGTCGTCAATAACATATTGACTCCAGCGCCTGTGGCAATTCGAGCAGCCTCTATCTTGGTCACCATTCCGCCGCTTCCGACTCCAGATGATCCGACTCCGCCGATCTCGATATCCCCCATGCGGCTTACATCGGGAACAATGGAGATTCGTTGTGCGCCTTCGTGTGATGGCGGCGCATCGTAAAGACCATCAACATCGGTGACAAGGACAAGTAGATCTGCACCGATGAGGTGTGAGACCAGAGCGGCCAATCGATCATTATCGCCAAAGCGAATTTCAGAGACTCCGACCGAATCATTCTCATTGATGATCGGAACGACGCCCATTTGAATTAAGCGAAAGAGGGTGCGCTGCGCATTTTGATAATGGGAGCGGCGAACAACATCGTCGATTGTAAGCAGGACCTGAGAGGCGATAATGCCGTGTCCGTCAAAGGCCTTGTTGTAGCTTGCGATGAGCCGGCCCTGTCCGACTGAAGCCACTGCTTGCTGCGTCGCCAAATCCTTTGGCCGTGCCTTTAAACCCAATGGGGAGAGTCCTGCAGCAATTGCGCCAGAGGAGACGAGTACTACCTCTGCGCCTCGAGCGCGTAGACCTGCCACAATATTTACAAGGGATTCAACCGCGCTCGAATCTAATTCATGTCCAGCACTACCCGTGAGCGTAGAAGATCCAACTTTAATTACTATTCGCTTGGCGTTTGTAATTACCTGGCGCGCCACGAGTCAGCCTTGAATCCTTGGTGACTTTGGATCAGCCGCGCTGTACTCCCATTGCATAGCAATTTCATCTTCTGAAAGTTCATCTACATCGTCTTCGATGTAACGACCAGCCCAAGGTGACTCTAGGCGAAGGTCAGTTCCACGGGGACTTGCCAAAAGTTCAGCGCCCGCTTCAATAGAAGGTTCCCAATCGAAGATAACAGCCTTATCTCCAGTGCCAATTCGAACCTCTGACTTTGGTCTCGCTCCCTTTTTAAAGAGATCCTTTTCAACACCAAGTGCGGCAAGGCGATCGGCCAAGTAACCAACAGCTTCGGCGTTACCGAAATCGGTTTGGCGAACGAAACGTTCTGGCTTATCACCGGTAACTGTGAATGAACCATCTTCATTCTTAACAACTTTGAACCCATTGTCATTGATGGCGAGCGGACGCAGCACGATACGAGCCTTAACCGCTTTCGCCTTATTGCGGCGCTCTTCTTGGATGATGCGAGCCATTCCGTAATTAAGTTCTGTTAAACCTAAGTGAGCTGCGGCCGAGACTTGATAAACCTCGTATCCGCGCGCTTCAAAGAGCGGTTGGACCATATCGGCCATCGCCTTGCCATCCGGAAGATCAACCTTATTCAGCGCAATGATGCGGGGGCGCTCTGATAATCCACCGTAATGTGAAAGCTCTTCTTCGATGATATCGAAGTCACGAACTGGGTCGCGATCCGTTTCGAGTGTTCCACAATCAAGTACATGTACAAGCGCGGCGCAGCGCTCTACGTGGCGCAAGAATTCGAGGCCTAATCCCTTACCTTGCGAAGCGCCAGGAATTAGTCCTGGGACATCGGCAACGGTGAAACGGGTATCTCCTGCTTGAACTACACCAAGGTTTGGTACCAAGGTCGTGAATGGGTAATCCGCGATCTTGGGACGAGCCGCGGAAATAGAAGCAATAAGTGATGACTTTCCGGCGCTGGGATAACCAATCAAACCGATATCGGCAACGCTCTTAAGTTCAAGAATAAGTGTGCGCTCTTCGCCCTCTTCGCCTTTGAGTGCGAATCCCGGGGCGCGACGTTTGCGTGAGGCGAGTCCGGCGTTACCCAGTCCGCCCTTTCCGCCTTGCGCAGCGATGAAGCGAGTCCCGGCGCCAACGAGATCTGCCAGAGTGGTTCCAAGAGCATCTTTAACCACTGTTCCATTGGGAACAGACATAATTAAATCGCCGCCCTCGCCACCGTTGCAATAATCGCCGTAACCGGGGCGACCATTACCAGCTCTGCGATGTGGTGAGTGATGAAAATCTAGAAGGGTTGTGACGTTGTCATCTACAACCAGGACGATGTCGCCGCCGCGTCCACCGTTGCCGCCATCGGGACCTCCGAGCGGTACAAATTTTTCGCGGTGAATAGAGACGCAACCATCTCCCCCGCTACCAGCAGAGGCGTGCAGCGTTACGCGATCAACAAATGTAGCCATCAGCACTCCTCCTTTTTTTCTAAAACTTGCTAAAAAAATAAAAGCGGGCCCGCAGTCGCGGACCCGCCAAAGTAATTTTGTGCGAGTTAGGCGACAGGTACTACTACCGGGACGACATTTACAACTTTGCGTCCACGAGCCTTGCCGAATTCAACTGCGCCAGCTGCCAGTGCAAATAGTGTGTCATCTTTTCCGATGCCAACATTCTTGCCTGGGTGGAAGACGGTTCCGCGTTGGCGGACCAAGATCTCGCCACTCTTTACTACCTGTCCACCAAAACGCTTGATGCCGAGGTACTGAGCATTTGAATCGCGACCGTTTCGAGTCGAGGAGACTCCCTTTTTACTTGCCATCTCTTACTCGCCTCCTTAGTTGTTAATCGCGGTAATTTTTACCCGCGTGAGTTGGGAACGGAAACCTGAACGACGGCGATAACCGGTCTTATTCTTGTAACGAAGGATGTCAATCTTTGGACCCTTCGTCTCTTCAATGATTTCGCCAGTGACCTTGGTGGTAGCCAAGACCTTTGGGTCAGATGTGATCTTTGCGCCATCGACAATAAGAAGTGTTGGGAAATTGACCGATGCGCCTACTTTGGCATCGATGCGATCCACGGTAATCGTGTCGCCAACAGCAACCTTCTCCTGACGGCCGCCAGCTTTAACAATCGCGTACACGGTGATCTCCCTTTAGCTTGTCTTGCATGGTGAAACTAGAGCCTCTGATAGGCAGGGGTCTAGGGTACGGATTCGAGGGGGCTGGGGTCAAACTGGCGTAATTACGCCGGTGCTGACCGCCCTACGGCGCTTGCGAGGAGCGTGTCCGCCACTTCGAGCTTCAACAGGTGTTTCCACCTCTTTTACCGCTACAACGGGGGTTTCCTCAGCGGGCTCCGCCTGCGCCTCATCTTCATCCTCACGGGCAGAAGATGGGACATAACGCTGTTCCATATCCTTCTCAAGCGCGACCTTGCGGACCGGCTCGGAGTGGATGTGAATTCCACGGCCGCCACAAGACTCACAAGTGGTGGAGAAGGCTTCAATCAGCCCTTGTCCCACGCGCTTACGGGTCATTTGGACGAGGCCAAGTGAGGTTACTTCGGCGACCTGGTGCTTGGTGCGATCGCGACCGAGGCACTCCACGAGCCGGCGAAGAACTTGGTCACGGTTGGATTCCAGCGCCATGTCGATGAAGTCGATAACGATGATTCCGCCCATATCGCGCAAGCGCAATTGGCGAGCAATCTCTTCTGCGGCTTCCAAGTTGTTCTTGGTAACCGTCTCTTCCAGATTTCCGCCCTTACCGATGAACTTTCCGGTGTTGACGTCGATAACGATCATCGCTTCGGTGCGATCAATAACGAGTGATCCACCAGAAGGGAGATAGACCTTCCGATCAAAGGCCTTAGCCAACTGCTCTTCAATGCGATTTTCTGCGAAGAGATCGCGAGCGCCTGACCATTTCTCCATCTTGGTCGTCAACTCAGGGGCAATATGTCCGAGGTAATTATTAACTTCATCCCACGCTTCATCACCTTGCACGATGAGGCGGCGGAAATCTTCATTGAAGATATCGCGGATGACGCGAACCGTGAGATCTGGCTCGCTATAAAGTAGTGATGGAGCGGTTGTAGATGGGTTTTCAGATTTCTCTTGAATGTCATCCCATTGCGCCTTGAGGCGAATTACATCGCGCTCGAGTTCTTCTTCGGTTGCTCCTTCGGAGGCGGTACGAACGATCACGCCGGCCTCTTCTGGAATCAAATTCTTCAAAATTGACTTCAAGCGACTGCGCTCTTGATCGGGGAGGCGACGGCTAATTCCGCTCATCGCTCCGCCAGGTACGTAAACCAGGTAGCGACCAGGAAGTGAGATTTGCGAGGTTAAACGCGCACCCTTCTGCCCAATTGGATCCTTGGTTACCTGAACTAATACCGATTGGCCAGTCTTGAGTACATGCTCAATCTTGCGGGTCTGTCCTTCGGCGATACCTGCGGCATCCCAATTCACTTCACCGGCATAGAGAACAGCGTTACGTCCCTTACCAATATCAACGAATGCGGCTTCCATCGATGGAAGTACGTTCTGGACGCGACCCAAGTACACGTTTCCGACATAGGAGATATTGCTATTTCGATTGACGTAATGCTCGACCATGATCTTGTCTTCAAGGACAGCAATCTGAGTACGGTCGCCAGTTTGGCGGACCAACATTTCGCGATCGACATTTTCGCGGCGAGCCAAGAACTCTTGTTCGGTGATGATGGTTCCACGACGACGGGTGAAGTCGCGCGGTGCCCGATCATCGCGGTCACGGCGGTCGCGGCTATCACGACTATCACGACTGCGTCCGCGGTCACGATCGCGAGTGTTACGAGGAGTGCGATCGGTGCGGGTTGGTGAGCTCTCCCGGGGTGGGCGAACCTTTACAACGGTTACGACGCCATCTTCATCAACGCTCTCGCTGGCTTCGACGCCTTCACCTTTAGCGCGGCGACGGCGCCGGCGACGATGGGTAGTCCCATCGGCATTAAGAACTTCTTCTTCGCCATCCAGGGAATCTGGATCTAGCGCTTCACCATCTTCGTTCAAAGTACTTTCGGAGGTGGAGTCATCCGTTGGACGGCGACGTCCGCGACCTCCACGGCGACGGCGACGGCGTTGTTCTTGCTCTTCGCTATCGGTCGAAGTTACTGGAGTGGGAGACTCGTCTTCGCTGGCTGCGGCCTTGGGAGCGCGCGCCTTCTTGGGTGGGGCAACTTCTGTGGGTGCCTCTTGAAAGAGTGGAACGGGGACTGGTGTAGTCGCCTTCTTGACCTTGGCAGGTGCAACTACCTCAGTAGGAACCTCTGCCACCGCTTTTTTAGCAGATCGTTTGGCCGGCGGCTTGCTTGTGCCGCTCTCTGGGGTGGAAGCGGAGTCAGCAGATACATCTACCGTGGCTTCACTCTTGGTCGCTGCGGGTTTAGCCGCGCGCTTACGCGATTTCTTTGGCTCTGGCGCCATAAAACAAATCCTCTTCTAAATAATGCTCTAAAAAACCTGACATAAAACTAAAATCTCCAAATTTCGGGTCTTCGCGGCGGACGATTCGCGCTGAAGTACTGAAATCTTGGAGCAAGTATCGCAGATCAGCGGCCGATCACCAATTTGACGCTACCGTGAGCGTAAATGGACGTTCTGGAGGAGCCCAAAACCGATCAGCGTTGCAAACATTGAGGATCCCCCATATGAGATGAAGGGCAGGGGCACGCCCGTCATCGGCATGAGCCCCATCGACATTCCAATATTCTCAAAGGTCTGCAGGGCAAACCAGGCGATTACCCCTACAACAACCAGCCTGCCAAAGAGGTCGTTGGTTCGCTGCGCAATTAAGAAGGCGCGCCAGAAAAAGAGGCCGAAGAAGAGCAGCATCAGCCCACAACCCAGGAATCCCGTCTCTTCGCCAGCGACAGTAAAGATGAAGTCGGTCTGCTGCTCGGGAACAAATCTGCCATTGGTCTGCGGACCGTTAAATAAACCCTTCCCCAAAATTCCACCCGAGCCGATTGTGATGCGGGCTTGCCGTAATTGATAACCGCTCAGTTGCGGATCGGCGCTCGGATTCACAAATGATTGCAGGCGTTTAATCTGGTACTGACTAACGACTCCTGCTTTCACTGCGACGAATCCGCCGAGAAGGGCGAGGAGGAGCAAGCCGGCAACCCAACGCGAAGGAGCTCCAGAGACCGCAATCATGAGCACAATCGCCGCGCTAATAATCAGCGTTGTTCCCAAATCTGGTTGCAACATAATCAATGCAATGGGAACAGCTGCTACACCTAAGGCTTTAACTACATCTCGATCGGATGGATCGGCACCAATTCCATTTCGTTCGGCAAGGATCATTGCCATGCCAAGAATGATCGAAATCTTTGCTAATTCGGCTGGTTGTATCTGAAAACCTCCGGGCAGGGCTATCCATGCTTTTGCACCGTTCACCGTTGAACCTACTCCGGGAGTAAGAACTGCCATCAGTCCCAGAACGCCCAGTCCCCAAACGATCGGGGTGTAGGCGCGAAGCATGCGATAGTCAATGAGCGTTGTTGCATAAGCCATCGCTGCACCGATCAAAATATTGATGATATGGCGTTTCAGGTAATACTGGGGATCAAGGTGCTGCGAAGCGAACCAATTCTTGGTCGCAGCATAAACGAGAAGCGTTCCAAATCCCAGTAAACCAACTGCTGCAAAAGTTAGCCAGCGATCATAGCCAGAAACATTTCGCAACAAGCGATGAGTACGAGATTGGGGGCGGAAGATGGTCATGGCGTTTTCAACTTTGCATTCTTGGTATCGATAACGGGAATCGTTTTAGGGGGCACACCGGTCGGAAAAATTGCTTTGGTGGGATCAACGGTATTTCCCGTCACGCCAAAGAGAGCGCTGTAGATATCTTTGACACCAACCGCAGATGTTCCGGCACCATAACCACCCTGACTCACCATCATCACGACGGCGTATTCAGGTTTGTTTGAAGGGGCGTAGGAAGCGAACCACGAGGTTGGATCTTTAGCGGAGCCATTTGCATTGCGTCCTTGAACCTGACCCGTGCCGGTCTTTCCGCTTACCTGGATTGGATAATTGCCGAAGACGCCGGCTGCGGTACCTGTTAGGGCGACCTGGCGGAGCGCCGCATGCAAGAAGTTCAAGGTGCTACTCGAAGCTGGAATCTTGCCTGTTGCTTGAGGCGTGAACTCCTGAAGTACGGTGCCATCGGGATTAACAACTGCGCGCGCGACCTCTGGCTTATAGAGCGTTCCACCATTCGCAACCGCGGCATACATATCGGTCATCTGAATTGGCGTCATCAATACATCACCCTGACCGATGGCGAAGTTGATGGCATCACCGGCGCGCACGATATAACCATCTGTGCAATCTTCTTTTGCGATAGCAATCAAATATGGTGTCAGGTCGGAGGGCTTTGCTCTGGTGGCGTAGTTACAGTAAAAATTCTTATTTGCTTTGTAGTAAGCCAACTTCCAAGCGCGATCTGGTAACCGCCCTGAGGATTCAGAGGGAAGATCGATTCCCGTTGGCTTCCCCACGCCAAAGAGCGAAGCGTTCTTGAAGAAGAAATCATTGGGGTTGTTGTTAGGTCGTAACCCGCCATCTTTGACCCACTGGTCATAACCGATTTGATACCAGATGGTGTCACATGAGACCGCAATTGCAGTTTGCAGCGACATCGTTCCTTGGACTTTGGTGTCGTCATTGTGAAAAGTCTGGTTTCCAAATTTAATGGAGTAAGGACAAGCAAAGTTTGAATTGAGGTTATACCCAGCGTGAGATGCCGCTACTACCGATAGGGCTTTGAATGCCGATGCCGGCGCATATGTTCCATCGATCGCGCGCGAGAGCGCTGGGACCCCATCTGCTTCGCTAAAGAGCGCAGTTGCTTGGGCCGTCGTTAAACCTTTCTGCCAAATGTTGGGGTCATATGTCGGATACGAAGCCATTGCAAGCACGCGACCCGTATTTACATCCATAACAATCGCCGCACCGGAATCACCGCGATAACCCTGAGCGCGTGCGCTCATCACCGAACTCGCCAAAGCTTTTTCCGCAACGGCTTGTAACTTCGCATTTAAGTTTGTAACTAGATTGTTGCCAGCGATGGGTTGCGTTGTCGTTGAAGTTCTAGTGATGTTTTCGGTGCGATCCACGATGACCGTTTTAATTCCAGGTGAGCCTTGTAGATATTTATCGTATTGATACTCCAAGCCCGTCTTGCCGATAGTTTCATTCTGGTAATACTTCTTACTGGTATTGAGTAGATCCGCCGACGATACTGAGCCAACATATCCGAGGACATGGGCCATATTCTCGCCAGCAAGCGATGGATAACTTCTAATAGGAACCGGGATCGCAGTTACCCCGGGATAGGTATCGGGATTCTCCAATATTTTGAGCGCTTGTGCTTGTGTGGCTTCCTTCGTGACAGGAATCGGCTGATAAAGCGTTCCGTTCCAGCATCCCGCCTTGAGGCCCGAAGTAATCTCTCCACAGAGCCGAGTTCGGATGTAAAGATCGTTGTACTTAATACCGATCAAGGTTGCAACGCGCTTCAGTAGAGACTGCCCTTTATCTGGCATCTTCGCCAACGCGCTGCGATCGATGGTAATAACCATTCCGGGGCGATCCATCACCATGGGTAATCCCGTATCGTCAACGATGGCTCCGCGAACTGCGGGCGTGACGATATCGCGACTGGTGATATTGACGGCGGCATTTTGATATTTCAACCCCGCCGCCACCTGAAGATAGAAGAGTCTTCCCAGCATCGCCAACATTAATGAGAGAACTAAGACCTGAACTACTACCAAATTAAGTCGAGAGCGCTGACTCATTATCGCTCCCGCGCAGTTAAAGAGTATTCATGCGCCCGGCGAAGCGCCGGCAAGAACATGGGAGTAAAGATGATGGTCCACAAGAGGTTTCCCGCGAGGACAGTCGCATCGTGCCCCAGTGACCCATTTTCTTCGCCCAGGAGGGCGCCGAAAGAGAGGTAAGAGATGAGGGCGAGTGTGACTCCCCCTGCAACAACGATGACAAAGGTGATTGGTGAAGTAGTTACATCCGCGATCGAATCGCGATTGACCGCGAATAAGAAGGCGATCGAGGTAAGGATGAGCGCCCATTGTCCGAAGGGTGCGTTTGAGGTTGGAGAGAGATCCAGAACTATTCCAGCCAAGAAGCCGCTCACGATCGCACCGTTATGATCTTCAAATGCGATCAGCGAGATGGCTAGCGCGAGATATAGCGAAAAACCCGCGATCGGAAAGTGGATGAGGGAGATGGCTGACTCTTGGAGCACAAAAAGGATAAAGAAGAAACCTAAGGTGTAAATAATCCGAACGGGGCTCATCTACTTCTTCTTCGTGGGGCTAGCAGATGGAGTTGGTGAAAGAACTGGCGATGGCGCTGGAGTCACATAAACCGTAACCGTCGGATTGGGCGTGGGCAGAAGCGGTTTACTTGGTGCAGTAGTTGGGGCGCTCAATATGACTGACACAACTCCCAAGTCGTTGAGATTGGCGTAAGAATTAACCGTTGCTGTTTGCGTAAGTGACGCTGCTGAATTATCCGCGCCGACCACCACACCGACGGGAACGCCGGGAACAAAAGGTTTATTTCCTTCAGATCCATTTGTCAGCAGGATGTCACCCGTCTGGATCGTCCCAGAAGGATCTAGAAGCACCAGAGAATATTCGGTTGAACCCAGTCCAGAGAGCACCCCAACACTTTGACTACGTGCGATGCGAACTCCAACTTTAAAACTTGGATCGCTCAGCAACAAAACGATCGATGTTGAACTTGTCGTCGATTTTACGACCCCAATGAGTCCATTCTGTGAGATCACCGTCATGTTGGATCGAATGCCGCTAGAACTTCCAGCATCGATCGTTATGGTTTGAGAGAAGCTGGATGCAGATCCACGCGCGATCACGCGCGCCGCGGCGACTTTGTAATTCCCGCGACCAGCTAAATCGAGAACAGACTTGAGCTGTGCGAGTTGACCTTTAGTGTCTGAGTTCTCGGCGAGCTTGCTCTTCAATAACTTATTAGTTGCGAGCGCTTGCTTGAGCTCGGCATTGGTCTTCCCAAAATTCTTCACATCTCCGAAGAAGCGTCCAACCGGTGAAAAGATCGTCGAAACGGTTCGCTGCACTGGCGCGAGGATCGTTTGTGTTACCGAGCGCGAACCTTTAGTGAGGCTCACCCCGCGCAGATCTAGAGTGACAAAGAAGAGGGCCGTGACTAATAAAATGACGAGCAGTAACCGGGATCGATTACCGCCGCCTCGTGCCACAGAACTCCCTTAAAGATTAGTCGCTACGAATTAACGACGTGGCTCAGAGATCAAGACCTTCTCCAGGGCCTCAAACTCTTCAACGCACTTTCCAGAACCTTCGGCGACCGCTTGGAGTGGGCGATCACAGATATGAACCGGCATTCCGGTTTCATGGCGCAGGCGCTCCAGTTGGCGGAGCGTGGCATCAATAACACCATGCCAAACCCGCGCGTCGGCTGTGTCATCGTCAAGGATGACGAGACCATCGGTCAGGGCTGGACCCAGCCGGCAGGGCAGGATCATGCTGAAATCCAGGCCCTCAAGTCCTGTCAGAGGGACTCGCTCGGTGCCACGGCTTATGTCACGCTGGAGCCATGCAGTCATTTCGGCCGTACGCCGCCCTGTGCTGACGCCTTGATCAAGGCGGGGGTAGCGCGCGTGGTGGCTGCCATGATGGATCCCAATC
>CAIZKO010000109.1 GCA_903933585.1 uncultured Actinomycetes bacterium | reverse complement strand
TGGCCCGATGAAGTAAGCAGCAAGCCCAATGATGTTGACGCGGGCTAGCGCGACCGATGGGGCGACTCCGGGTACTCGAGCGGCTGCGTTCATGAAGGCAGGAACCATAGGTCCGATTCCAAGTCCGGCGGCGGCAAACCCAATACAGACGATGATGGCGGCGGGAACCTTCGCATGAGCAGAGAGTGGAACGGCAATTGCAATCGAAAGACCCCAGGTGATTCCTGCGAAGAATCCGCCCACACGTACTGTTCTGCGCGGCCCATATTTCGCCAACCAATGATCGCCTAAGAATCGGCTTGTGATCATTGCAAGAGCAAAGGTTGCGAAGGCGATCGCATCTGCGCCTTTGCCGATTCCCATATGTTCATGCAGAAGTACCCCACCCCAATCACTGGCAGCTCCTTCAGGCAAGAGACAACCAAGAAGCCCAAGTCCAATGGCCCAGAGCGGAAGCGAGGTCTTGTCGAAGAAAGAGAGTTTGCCTTCGGAAGTTCCATCTTCACCCTTGTGTTCATCTTCATTGCCGCTGAGTAAAAAGTAAATACCAGGGATGTAAAGAATGAAAGCGATGACCGCAACTACCTTGAGTTCAGTTTGCGGCGAGATAACGTGAGCGAGTAATCCACCCGTTACCGTAGAAACAAAGGAACCAACGCTCCAACTGCCATGGAAGGTAGACATCCAGCGCCGATCTAGAATCTTTTCGACGGCTACCGCTTGAGTGTTTACGGTGATGTCCAGCATGACATAGCCAAAACCCATGATGAAGAGAGCAGTGAATAGTTGTAAGACTTGGTGCGCAGCGCCCATAAGGAATAGACCACCAGGCATAAATAGCGCACCGACCGCAGCGATCCGCTGTGATCCGAAGGTGTGTGTAAGCCGACCACCGACCTGCGATCCGATGAGCGCACCAAAGGTGCTGCCGAGCAAAACCAGACCGAGCCCGCCATCGCTGAGCGCTAACTGATGTTTGATCTCAGGGATGCGGGGGACCCAGGCCATCGAAACAATCCCCATGAGAAAGAAGAGGTACCACAAGGCATTTCGGGCGTTCTTCCCGCGGTGAATGATCACTGGCAAATCTTAGGCACAATTGGCCATCTGGGATTATTTTCTAAGGTTCATTATGATCTGGGCATGACAACTCACCGCTCTGAAATTTTCGCCATCTCTGACGAGTACATCGATACCTTGGGTCGTATGAGCCCAATGAACGCGACCGCATTGGGAATCCCTGGCTATGACCATCTCCTTGATGATTTTTCAATCGCAGCAGAGACTAAAGCAGCCGATTATCGTCGCGACGTGCTCAATCGCGTAAAAGCAATGAATCCCATCGATGATATCGACCGAATTGCTCGCGAAGTCTTGATCGAGCGCGTGGAAGCATCTCTAAAATTATTTGATTCTAAGGAAGCATTTATTACTTATGGCCCAATAGCTAACCCGGTTGCGAATATTCGCTCCATCTTTACTCTCATGAGCACCGAAGGTGCGCAGGCAATAGCAAATATAACCTCTCGCCTCAATGCAATTGGCGCTGCGCTAGATTCTTGGAAGTCCGCACTGGAAGAGTTAGATGCCCAAGGTTTGGGAACATCTCGTCGTCAGGTCTTAGGAGTTGCAGAACAATTGAGTGTCCACGGTTCTGGCGGATATGCCGAGATGGCGCGCTCCATTGATTCAGAAGGTAAGTACCCAGATCTACATCTAGCCGCGCAGAACGCCGAAGCCGCTTGCTTGTCAATGTCGGCTTGGATGAAGAATGTCCATGCTCCTCGCTCAGTTGATGTAGATGGTGTTGGAGCGCAGCGTTATGCACCATGGGCTCGTTACTTCACCGGTGCGGATTTAGATCTACGAGCAACGTACGAATGGGCAGTCGGCGATCTCGATGAGATCAATGCTCGTATGTACCGTGCGGCAGATAAGTTAGGACTTTCTGGCAAGAGCCTCAAAGAGGTTGCCGAGTATTGCGAAGATGCCGAATTGCACCGTATCGATGGCGAAGAGAATCTTCTCGCCAAACTCATCGAATTCACTGAGCAAGCAGTTGCGAAGTTGGATGGTGTCTACTTCGATATTGATCCTCGTATCAAATTCTGCGATGCCCGGATTGCGCCAGAGGGATCGGCTGCAGCTCCTTATTACATGCCACCAAGTGAAGACCTCTCTCGCCCTGGAACAACGTGGTACCCAACCCTGGGCCACACCCGCTTCAACTTCTGGCACATCGCTTCAACCTGGTATCACGAAGCGGTTCCAGGTCATCATCTGCAATGTGCAACTGCAACGATCGAAAGCGATCGCCTCACCCGTTTTCAACGGACCGAAGCGTGGATCAGCGGATATGGCGAAGGCTGGGCGCTCTATGCAGAACGCTTCATGGATGAGCTCGGCGCATTCGAAGATCCAGCCTATGAACTTGGATACTTGTCTGGTCAAGCAATGCGCGCGGCGCGCATCATCGTCGATATCGGAATGCACTGCGGATATGAAGATTTTGATGGCAAGCCATGGAACGCTGACTCAGCCTTCGATTTAATGGTTAATCGTGCACTACTTGCTCCTGATTTTGCGAAGTCAGAGATCGATCGTTATCTCGGCTGGCCGGGCCAAGCAATTTCCTACAAGGTGGGAGAGCGCGTCTGGGTTCGCGCCCGCGAAGATGCGAAGAAGCGTCTGGGAGAAAAGTTCGATATCAAGGCGTGGCACAACTACGCACTCAAGATCGGCCCCATGGGTCTTGATCCATTTGAGCGCGAGATGGCTAGTTATAAAGGTTAATTACTTAAGTCCCAAGCAGAGCGGCTTAGGGCCACCGTTAGTGTTTCCATAGCGGTGGTAGGTAATGCAGACGCTCTGCTCGAGCAACCAACGTGGTACTTCAATATCTCCGCGTTGTGCAATCGGGCGAGCGTCGAGACTGATTCCCTTTGCTAGTAGCGCGGCGCGCGGTGGAACTTCATGCGATAACCAACGCACTTTTCCGGTGGCACGCGCCACCAATTCTTCAACCGACTCCTCTTTGCTGCTACTAAATTCAACGCGAGCTCCAGTGAGATCTGAGATGTATTTTGCAAAAGCAGTTTCATCGCGGGAGGTCTCGTGATCGAAGCGCACGATGATCGGGGTTATCGGTCTGCGGTAGCGATGGTAGTTGCGCTCCACATTCAAACCACTGTGATCAATTGCTTGCGTTCCAACTTCCTTCCACCACTTTGTTGCGCTGCGCTTAGCGAGATCTAAATGTTGGATAGGCGCCCAATTGCGCAGCGTATTTACATAGTGCCGGCCACCGGCTTTTGCAGTGGAGCCGACGCTGCTGCGTTTCCATCCGCCAAATGGTTGGCGATTTACAACTGCACCAGTGATGCCGCGATTGATGTAGAGATTTCCTGCTTCCGCGTTCTCCATCCAATAGGTGATTTCAACGGGATCGAGCGAATGAATCCCGGCTGTAAGACCGAAATCTGTGGCGTTCTGCCATTGCACCGCGGTCTTAAGATCCGGGGCAACCATAAGCGCCAGTACTGGGCCGAACCATTCGTTGCGATGGCTCCATGATCCAGGCTTCACACCAACTTTGATTCCGGGGCGCCACAAATGTCCGGTGTGATCGAGTTGCATTGGCTCGACCAGCCAACTTTCGCCTTCGTCGAGTTGGTGCAGCGCTCGGGAGAGGTTGCCTTCGGGAGCACGAATAATTGGACCAACCGAGGTCCCAAAGTGGTATCCAGCACCTACCTGCAAACTTGAGACATCATCGATCAACTGGCGCGTAAATGCGGGATCCTTATAAATACTTTCGATAATGATTCCGAGGCTAGCGGCAGAGCACTTTTGACCAGCATGGCCAAAGGCCGATTGCACTAAGTCTTTTACCGCGGCATCGATATCGGCGCAGGCGGTAATGACGAGGGCATTCTTACCGCTCGTCTCTGCGAGTAAGTTCAACTCGTTACGCCACTGCACGAACATATTGGCGGTATCAAAAGCGCCGGTCAGAATCAGCGCCTTGATCGCTGGATGAGTAACTAAGTACTGACCATTCTCATCATCGAGGCTGGGCAAGAATTGCAGTGCGTCGTCGGGAATACCCGCTTCCCACAATTGCTGCGCTAACTCCCACGCAGTGGCCACGGTCTCCGGAGCAGGTTTAAAGAGCACCGGATTGCCGGCGGCAAGTGCAGCAAATAAGCCACCAGCTGGAATGGCGTAGGGAAAGTTCCACGGTGGGATTACCAAGACAGGACCAATCGGCGTGCTCTTCTCATCATCAATGGATGCGGCGTAGAAGCGAGCAAAGTCGATCGCTTCGCTTACTTCGGGATCGGCCTCCGAGACGGTCTTGCCGGCATCTCGTGTCATGACCGCAATGCTCTCTGCCCGCTTAGTGGACATGTGATTGGCAACTTGTTCCAAAGTAGCTTTCCGCTGCGCAGCGCTCATCTGGCTCCACGTTGATGATTGGGCAACGGCGATTGCCTGGTCAACATAATCCTTATTAATAACCGAGTAGGAGTACCACTGATCCCCATCAGCGCTGGGATCGGTCCCTATGCCCTGCTCTCTTGTAGCAATAGCTTTTCCATTAATGACGATCGGAATAATCGTTCCATTATTGCCTTGTACCGCTGCAATCGCTTTTGTAACGTCGCGAATAAAACCAGTTCGCGTGGGATCTCCCGATGGCTCATTGAAAAATCCAGATTCGTGTTCAGGTTTGATGAGATGTCGTCTAGACGATGTGGATATTGTGTGGCGCTCTCGCACTGAATTTTCAAAGCGAGTTTTTTGATCTGCAAACTTCGATGCACTCTTTCCGATGTCAAAGGCTGCCTTTAAGTAATTTTCATCTGAGGTATTTTCATCCAAACGCCGTACGAGATAGGCCACAGCGGAAGCGAAATCATCGGCGCGCGTGACTGGCGCGTAGAGCAATACTTGGTGGCCTGACTGGGTGACGGCGAGCGCTTCTGCATTGGCCATACCTTCCAGCATCTCGATATCGAGTTGCTTGAGAACATGGCGCTTGCGAGCAACCTCGATGGCCCAGGTGAGGTGGAATAAGTTGTGGCTGGCAATTCCGATTCGCACCGCATCAGCGTTTTCGGGACGGAGAGCGGCGTCGATCAAACGGGAGTAGCTGGCATCTACATCTGCCTTGGTGGGATAGGGCGCTGCAGTCCAACCGTTGAACTCTGCTTCGGCGCGCTCCATGGCAAGGTTCGCACCTTTTACTAAACGGATCTTGATCGTTCCGCCAGATTTTGCATGGCGCTCTTTCGCCCAGGTGACTAAATCATAAAAGGCGGCGTGCGACTCTGGAAGGTAAGCCTGCAGAACAATCCCAGCGGTGAAATTAGAAAATTCTTTCTCGGAGAGAACGCGCTTGAAGGCATCTACAGTGAGAGCTAGGTCGCGATATTCCTCCATATCAAGATTGATAAAAGTTTTGTTCTCTTGCGAGGCGCGGTAAAGAATACGTAGTCGCTCGCAGACCTTCTCTAACGAACCGGCATGGTCGATGGTGATCATCTGCGCCACAACCGCCGAGAGTTTGACCGAGATGTAATCAACATCTGGTCGGGCGATCATTTCCAAAATTTGTTTGAAACGAGCATCCGCTTCGCGCTGGCCCAGGACCGCTTCGCCCAGCACATTTATATTGAGTCGAATGCCTTGCTTGGAGCGACGGCGCAATATTTTGGTCAAAGGCTTCGCTTCGTAGG
>CAIZKO010000108.1 GCA_903933585.1 uncultured Actinomycetes bacterium | reverse complement strand
AGTTCAAGGTGTCGGTCGTGATGGTGTGGACAAACGCATTGATGTAATCGCCACCGCCATGCGCGGAGGAATCACTGCGCCAGAACTCGCTGATTTAGAACTGGCCTACGCGCCACCATTTGGTTCCGCCAAGGATCCAGTCAATATGTTGGGCTATATCGCCGAAAATGTTCTCTCTGGGTTAACCCCAACTGCGCAATGGAATGAAGTCGAGTCCAAGGTAGCCGAGGGTTACACGATTCTCGATGTGCGCAGCGCTGGGGAAGTAGATCGTGGAACATTACCGGGCGCGCTCAACATACCAATCGATGAGATTCGCGAACGCAAGGAAGAACTTCCTTCTGGAAAGATCTTGGTTACATGCCAGGTCGGTCAGCGGGGCCACGCCGCTACGAGACTCTTAAGAGAGATGGGCTATGAAGCCATCAATCTAGATGGCGGTTATATGACGTGGAGCAATTCTCCAGCAAACAATCAACTAAAAGAAAAGGTAAATCAATAATGTGTAGCAAAACAACCTGCCGTAAATGCGGTAAAGCATCATGGTCCGGCTGCGGTCAGCATGTCGAACAAGTTATGCGTGGAATCCCTAAATCACAGCGTTGTCAGGGTCATCAGAACGATCCAAAAGAGCCTGGTCTCTTCTCTCGACTATTTAGCAAGAAGTAGAAGGAGAAGGTATGTGTAGCGCAGTTCGTTGTAACCGTTGTGGCAAGGCCACCTGGTCTGGATGCGGTCAGCACATTGAAGAGGCGCTTGCCCCCTTCCCCAATGAGCAACGTTGTCATTGTGATGCTGATCTTTCTGCCTGGGTCCCAGGTCAGTAATCGTCATGGCAACCGTAAACGTCACTAGCTCGGAATTCGAGAGTCTCGTACTCAAGGGTGGAATCACCTTCGTCGATTTCTGGGCTGCCTGGTGTGGTCCATGTAGATCTTTCGCGCCGGTTTTTGAGAAGGCATCTGAGACCTACCCTGAAATCACATTTGCAAAGGTCGATACCGATGCCGAATCAGAGATCGCGGCGGCGGCAAATATCACGTCAATTCCAACACTCATGGCCTTTAAGGATGGCATCTTGGTTTTCCGCCAACCCGGTGCACTTCCGGCGGCGAGTTTTGAAGAGTTGATTCAAAATGTGAAGAACCTTGAAATGGAATCGATCAAGGCCGAGATTGCCAAGGAACAAAGTCAAGCACGTGCAGACTGAAGCTGGTAATCGTTGGCGTGCAGCGTTGGCGCAATGGGCTATCCCACAATCAATTTTGGATCAGGCTCCGGAAAATCCTTGGATTCATCCGCCTGCCCTATTCCAGATTCCGCAGAACATTGCTGATTCTATTTCGCACCAGCGTGCTCGGGAAGCTATGCCGGTTGGCGGCACGGTCTTGGATGTGGGCTGCGGGGGAGGCGTTGCGGCATTTGCGGTGACCCCACCAGCCGCGCATGTTGTGGGAGTGGATCATCAATTAGAGATGCTGGCAATGTTTAACGAAAATGCTCGGGAGCGAGGCGTTAGCTCTGAGGTATTTGAAGGATTTTGGCCAGCTGTTGCCGATCAAATCTCCAGCGCCGATGTGGTTACTTCGCATCATGTTGTTTATAACGTGCCTCAGATAGAAGACTTTTTATTGGCTCTTAATGCGCACGCCACCAAGCGAGTTATTGTGGAGATGCCACAGCACCACCCGTTAGCCAACGCATCTGCGCTTTGGAAACACTTTTGGAATCTGGATCGTCCGATCGACCCAACGCCATATGATCTCATGCAGGTATTGTCGGAGCTGGAGTTCGATGCACACCTAGAACTTTGGGATGGATCGATACGCCAGGAATCTGATGTAGCTCAACTTGCTCATTACTCCAGGATTCGGCTCTGTCTTCCCGCCGATCGTGAGAGCGAAGTCTTAGACTTCCTGAGTTCAGAACCAGTGGGTCAAGCAAGGAAACTAGCAACCATCTGGTGGGATATCTCGTGAATATTGAGAGAGTTTCGCCTCAAAAGAGAGTTCTGATTGCAAAAACGATGGTGGCGATTCAATTCTTGATGCTCGCCTTAATTGGAATATTGGCTCTTTGGAATTTGCATGCTCCGAGTCATACCTATCTAGGTGTGGAGATTGGCGCTGTACTCATTGGGCTGGTAATTATTGCCAGTGCGGGAATTTCGCTTCAGCCATCACTTCGAATCTCGCCGATTCCAAAGGATAATTCTCCACTCATTGAAACCGGAATTTATCGGCGCGTGCGCCATCCCATGTACCTGGGAGTAATCCTGATTGGATTTGGAATGGCCGGTTATGCCGACTCATGGGTTGTTTGGATCCTGGAATTGATCCTGGTGGTGAATCTCAATATAAAGGCAGGCTTCGAGGATTCCTTGCTTCGAGAGATACATCCGGAGTCCATGCATTATCAAATGCATGTCTCTCGGATTTTGCCTTGCCTGGGTGGGAGCTGTCGAACAAATTGCGCCATCGAGTAATTAAGAGCTAGAAGCGGCGGGCGGCCACAAACTTTTCGCCACCAAACCAAGCGCCGAAAGATTCGATTCGGACTCGCGCGCCAGAGTGAGGTGCATCAACCATCTGACCTCCGCCAAAGTAGATTCCTACATGTGAAATTGGTTGACCGAAGAATACGAGATCACCAGGGCGAATCTGATTGAGTGGGATGCGCTTGCCGTAGGCGGTCTGTGCGGAGGCAGAATGTGGAAGTGATATTCCCGCTTGTTGGAGAGCCCTCATTGTCAGCCCTGAACAATCCCAGAATATCAATCCTGCTCCACCGAACATGTACCTAGAGCCAAGTTGTTTGAGCGCGTACTTCAGGGCGATGGCCTCCGCGCCGGTCGCGGCAATTTTGCCTTTGGCGAGAAGTAAAGATTTCTTTTGGTAAGCGCTATCTTGCGAAGCTTGAAGTGCGGCAAGGCGCGCACGTTCAGCCTTGGTTAGACCCGCCAGCAACTTTTGAGCTTGAGCCAGTTTTGCCTGAGCGGCTACCGCCTGTGCTTGGTACTTCGCTTTGGCAGCCGCAACCAGGGCAACCTTTTGATTGAGGGTGAGCGCGGTGCTCTTTAAGGCGATATCGGCTGCGGCAAATTTCCGCATCCTGATCGCATTCTGTGTCTCAACGACGCTGAGTGACTGTGCGCTATTGAGGTATTCGGTGGGATTGGATGAGAACATCAGTGTCATGCCCTGACCCAGGGCGCCATTTTTATATTGCTCCGCCGCCAAGGCACCAATCGACTTCTTCAAAGCGGTGAGGATTGAGGTTTGAACTCCATCTTGAGCCTGAATCGAATTGAGCGAGCGAGTGAGGGCGATCAGATTGACCTGCGAGGCCTGCGCCGCCTCTGCGATGGCAGAGGCTTGAATCTGGAGGGAAGTCACCTGAGCTTGCACGGCTGCAATGGATTGCGCCGCGTTCGAGAGGGGAGCGGTGGCCACGAGGATGGCTGATAAAGATGAAGCGGTCAGAGCCCAGGCGATGTAGCGCTGGCGCCGACCTCGGGAAATCATTGGGTTAGGTTACCGCACGGTATCTCGCGGGGAGCAAGGCTGTACTGGGCTAATATTGAGCGTATTGCGTCAGAGTTTACTGAGAATGCGCAATTGATCGGGAGTTTTCGGGTAATGAAATACCTGCAAGCAATGCGGATCCAGCAATGGAGCAAGAATCTATTAGTGCTCGTTGCCCCCTTCGCGGCAGGAGATGCATTTCATTACTCGGCATTGAGCAAAATTCTTTATGCCTTCTTCGCCTTCTCCTTTGCGGCGAGTTTTAACTATGTCATTAATGATTTACGCGATGTAGATCGAGACCGCACCAACCCGAAGAAATCCCACCGACCCATCGCCTCGGGGCGGATATCGTCGGGTGAAGCATGGGCGCTCGCTGCGGTCAATGCGATTGCCGCGGTTGGATTCTCGGTCTTACTTCCTGGGGCCTTCCAATTAACACTGGCGATTTATGTTGCGCTTACCCTCCTCTACTCCTTTGGTCTAAAACACGAGCCAATTGTTGAACTACTCATCGTCTCTTTTGGCTTTGCGCTTCGGGCTATCGGGGGAGCGACTGCAACGCATACCCCCAGTTCAAGTTGGTTCCTAGTGGTGGCAACCTTCGGACCGCTGGTCATTGTTACCGCCAAGCGGATCGCTGAGAAACAGAATCAATCGGCGATAACTGTGCGCCCGGTCATTGAAGAATATACGAGCGAGTTCTTACGGCTAGTGCTTACCGTTGCCATCGGGGTCACACTGACCGCCTACAGCTTGTGGGCATTCTCGCTCACGGGCACCCACCCTTACGCAGAGATCTCGGTCATCACGGTGACTTTCGCACTGCTTCGCTACATATTGGCAGTCGAGAAAAATAGTGGCGAATCACCCGAAGAGGTTATGTTTAACGACCGGTACTTTTTAGGCGCCGGCGCTGCAACTGCGTTGCTACTCATTCTCACGGTTTATGCGAAGAGCTGAACCGCAACCAACTTCTGGATGGGGAAATAATTTCCATTCACTCGGTAATCGTGTATCTGCTTCGAGCATCGCCGAACTCCAAGAGATAGTGGCAAAGAACGGTTCTTCACGTGGCCTCTTGCCTGTAGGACTTCACCGGAGTTATGGAGATTCTGCCTTGAACTCGGGTGGGACTTTGATAGATATGGTCGCGCTAAACCAGATTGATATTGATCCGCTGCGCAAGAGTGCGGTGGTCGGTGGTGGGGTTACGATCGCAGCTCTAGAGCGGGCCGCACTTAAACACTCACTTTTTCCGCCAGTAGTTCCCGGTACCGGTTTTGTCACCATGGGTGGTGCGATCGCCGCCGAAATCCACGGGAAGTCACACCATAAGACCGGATCCTTCTCTCAATCCGTGCGCAGAATAGTTTTATTGCTTGCCTCTGGCGAGATCACACATTTAACTCCTGCCGATCCGCAGTTTTGGGCGACAGTGGGCGGTCTGGGATTAACCGGAATCATTCTTGAGGTTGAGATTGCACTTCGCGAATTGCAATCCAATGCCGTAGATGTCACCGAGTATCGGGTGAAGAACTTAACCTCGATGATTGATCTGCTGATCCGTTCCGATAATGAGTTCGAGCATACGGTGGCATGGATTGATCTATCAGGTGACTACCGTGGTCGGGGAGTGGTAAGCCTGGGGAACTACGGAGCAACTCCGGTAAAAATCGGCGCGAAGGATTCCAAGGGGCCGTCGATTCCATCGGTTGCAGGATTGAATTTCATCACCCCGTTATCGGTTAAGGCATTTAATGAGATCTGGTATCGCAAACCGCTCAAAACTGGCCCAGTTTCCCTGCCGAAATATATGCACCCATTGGATGGTATTCATAATTGGAATCGAATTTATGGTGATGCTGGATTTCTCCAGTATCAATTTGTTATTGATGTCGGCCAAGAGGAAATCTTTGAAAAACTCTTTGCAGGTTTGCGTGGCCTAAAGGCGGCATCTTTTCTCGGGGTACTTAAGAAATTTGGCGCGGCATCGCAGGCGCCGCTTAGTTTTCCTAGGCCAGGCTGGACCTTGACGCTGGACTACTCAATGTCCGTCCCTGGGTTAGAGAAATTTCTTAGGGAGTTTGATCAAGAGTTGGTCTCGCGTGGCGGGCGGATCTACTTAATTAAAGACTCACGAGTTGAAGCAGGTCTGCTCCCTGCGATGTATCCAGAACTCAATCGTTGGAGAGAGATCCGAATGGCCATGGACCCGAATCAATTATGGCAATCAGACCAAGCCAGGAGGCTGCACCTATGTTAAACGGATTTAAAAGTATTGGGCGGCTAGCGCTCATTGGTTCGGGTAGTGAGATCGGTCAGGCACTGGTAACCAAACTCGTGGCGGATAATTCACCTGAGGTGATCCTGATAGGTCGCGATGGCGATTTTGGGCTGGATATCACCAACAAGGCGGCGCGCGAAGGATTGGTGAATCAGCTCTTTGGCAAAGGGGATTTAGATCTGGCGATCATTGCGGTTGGAGTCTTGGGAAATAACTCCGCAAAGAGCGAGATAGAGAATCTCCTCGATGCAATGGATGTGAACTACCTGGGAACAGTGCATTTACTTGCGCTAATAGCCGAAAGAATGCAGGTTCAGGCGCATGGAACAATTTTAGTCATCAGCTCATTTGCCCAGGTTCGACCTCGGAATGACAACTTTGCATATGGTTCGACCAAGGCTGGCCTCGATTTCTATGCTCGAGGATTGGCAGCGAAGCTTCGCGGCACCGGTGTTGAGGTGAAGATTCTGCGTCCGGGATTTGTGAAGAGCAAGATGACGGCAGGAATGACCGTGGCACCCTTTGCGATCACCACCGAGGAGTGTGCAACTTTTGCAATGAAGGCCCTTAAATCGAAGAAGACAGTCACCTGGGCGCCCTCTTTGCTTAAATATGTGGCTGTGGTATTCGCAACAATGCCAGCCGCTCTCTTTCGCAAGATTTCTCAGCGTTGAAAGGTAGCATCACAGAGTGAAATGGATCCAAGGTCGTTTAACTCGCATTGCACATTGGATTCGCACGGCGAGCATATTGAGGCGAGTATTGGTAGGCGCTCCCTCGGTATTTCTCTTGGTAATTCTCTGGTCTGTGAGCACCGCGCTTCTAGCTCCGGGTACCGATCCAGTTACCGCACGCTTGGCTGAATGGGGACGCAATCACTATCTCGGCTCCGTGATCACCTCCCTGGAGAATCTGCAGTACACCTTTAACAAACCAAAAGTTGGTGGGGCTCTAGATTCTGCCACGGCGAAACAGCTCGCGGCAGATGCGATTCATTATGCCGAGAAAATTCCTAGCATCGTGATCCCAGCGCTACCCGGTGAAGGTGACCTCAAGACCGTTTACAAGGTTAATGGTAAAGCCGCGATTCAAGTGGGATTCCTGCGCCCAGATCAGCAGCACACCTCTTACTTGGCTGGAGTAGCCATTATGCAAAGTTCGCTGCTTCGCTTCGTCCAGCATGCAGGATTCTCCGAGCCGGGGAAGTTAGCAAAATTGAATTCGACCGATCTTTTAAAGGGTCCAGACCTCATTGGATTGGCGGCAACTTTCAACAGCGGCTTCAAACTCAAGGATTCCCTCGGCGGGTATTATCAAAACGGTATTTTCATTAAGCCACTCGTTTCGGGAAAGGCGACCTTAGTCATCTACTCAGATGGCCACGTTGATGTTGGATCGTGGGGGAGCGAAGTTTCGATGGGAGCGACGGTTGCCTCTGCTCGCCAAAATTTGAGTATGTTGATTGACAATGGAATTATTTCTCCACACCTGAATGAGAGCGTCTTACAAAATTGGGGTTGGACCGTTAAAAATGCCCACAGTGTGTGGCGTTCTGGGGTAGGCGTTGATGCCAAGGGAAATTTGATTTACGTTGCTGGAAATGCGCTATCGGTACAAAGCTTGGCGGATGTTCTTAAAGCAGCTGGGGCTGTGCGCGCGATGGAACTCGATATCAATCAACAATGGATTTCGTATATGTGGTACCCGACGACGGTCACTGGAGAGATGAAGACTCCAGTTAAGTTAGTGGCATTTACCCGCCCCGCGAATCGATATTTCAGCCAGAGCAGTCGCGACTTCTTTGCGGTCTACTCTCGCTCAACTACTTCTCCTTAGCCTGAATTAGGTACTCGCTCAAACGCGCAGCTGTGGCCATTACCTGCGCTGCATGTGCGCGTCCAGGTTGGCGACCCAGCCTTTCCATAGGTCCGCTAATGCTCACTGCAGCAATCACTTTGTTATTGGGTCCGCGCACTGGTGCGCTCACTGATGCCACTCCCACTTCGCGTTCTCCAACTGATTGTGCCCATCCACGACGACGAACAGCCGAGAGGGTGGCAGCGGTGAATTTTGCGTTGTTCAATCCGCGATGCAATTTATCGGGCTCCTCCCAGGCGAGGAGAATCTGCGCGGCGGAACCCGCCTGCATCGTTAGGACTGTTCCTACTGGAACAGAGTCGCGCAATCCGGAGAGTCGTTCAGCTGTGGCCACGCAGATGCGCAGATCTCCTTGGCGACGATAGAGCTGGGCACTTTCACCACAGGCATCGCGCAGCGCTGATAGCGCGGGACTAGCAACTGAGAGAAGTCGATCCTCACCCGCGGCAGAGGCCAACTCAGCGGCACGTGCACCAAGAACAAATCGACCCATGAGGTCGCGGGTAACCAAACGATGAAATTCCAGGGCAACGGCTAAGCGGTGCGCAGTGGGGCGAGCAATGCCGGTTGCGGCGACCAGTTCGGCAAGTGAATGCGGCCCGGCTTCAAGGGTGGCCAGGATGCGCACAGATTTGTCTAATACTCCGACTCCGCTATTCTTAGTGTCCATACTCTGATAATGCCATCTCAGACTTTGAGATGCAAGATCTGGGATGAATTTCGTCAAACGAAGGAGTGAGAATGAGTAAAACTCTAGCCGAGAAGATCTGGGCCGACCATATTGTGCGAAGCGCACAAGGAGAACCTGACCTCATTTACATTGATCTCCACCTTATTCATGAAGTTACTTCCGCACAGGCCTTTGATGGATTGCGCCTAGCTGGCCGCCAAGTGCGCCGCCCCGATCTCACCATCGCAACCGAAGACCATAACACCCCGACACTTAATATTGATCTGCCTATCGCGGATCCCGTTTCTAAATTGCAGGTTGATACCTTGCGACAGAACTGCGCTGAATTTGGAGTTCGCATCCACTCGCTTGGAGATGCAGAGCAAGGCATCGTTCACGTCGTTGGACCACAACTGGGAATTACACAACCCGGAATGACAATTGTGTGTGGCGATTCCCATACATCAACTCACGGCGCATTCGGCGCTCTCGCATTTGGTATAGGAACATCTGAAGTTGAGCATGTTTTGGCGACTCAAACTCTTCCCTTGGTTCGCCCCAAGACAATGGCGATCACTGTTGATGGAGTACTTCCTGAGGGTGTTACCGCAAAGGATGTAATTCTTGCGATTATCGCAAAGATTGGTACTGGCGGAGGTCAGGGTTACGTCATTGAGTATCGCGGTTCTGCAATCCGCGCGCTTTCTATGGAAGGTCGCATGACCATCTGCAATATGTCGATCGAAGCTGGAGCGCGCGCCGGACTTATTGCGCCAGATGAGAAGACCTTTGAATATGTTCGCACCAAGCCACATGCACCTCAAGGTGCTGATTGGGATGCAGCACTTGAATATTGGAAGACTCTGAAGACCGATGACGATGCAAAATTTGATGTCGAGATATCTCTTAAAGCAGAAGAACTCGCACCTTTCGTCACTTGGGGTACCAATCCCGGTCAAGGCTTGCCGCTCAATTCATCTGTACCAAACCCAGCGGATATCGCTGATATCGAAGAGCGTGGTGCCGCTGAACGCGCCCTTACCTATATGGGACTCCAAGCGGGAGCGCCTCTGAAGTCAATTAAAGTCGACACCATCTTCCTTGGCTCATGCACCAACGGTCGCATCGAAGATCTCCGAGCGGCAGCTAATATTCTAAAAGGGAAGAAGAAGGCTGATTCAGTTCGGATGCTTGTCGTCCCCGGTTCCGCGCGCGTTCGCCTGCAGGCAGAGCAAGAGGGCTTGGATAAGGTCTTTATTGATTTCGGGGCCGAGTGGCGTAATGCCGGTTGCTCCATGTGCCTGGGAATGAACCCTGATCAATTAGCGGTCGGTGAGCGTTCAGCATCCACATCAAATCGTAACTTTGAAGGTCGTCAGGGCAAGGGTGGTCGTACTCACCTAGTGAGCCCATTAGTAGCAGCAGCTACCGCAATTCGCGGAACCCTTTCATCGCCCGCAGATCTCTAAGGAGCGCATCATGGAAAAATTTGTCAGCCACACCGGATCCGCAATTCCACTTCGCCGTTCCAATGTTGATACCGATCAGATCATCCCTGCGGTCTACCTCAAGCGCGTTACAAAGAGCGGTTTTGAAGATGGGCTCTTCGCTGCCTGGCGCAATGATCCAGAGTTCGTCCTCAATCAACCGCAATACAAAGCGGCAACTATCTTGGTAGCGGGTGCGGATTTCGGAACCGGTTCATCGCGTGAGCATGCGGTGTGGGCGCTACAAAACTACGGATTTAAAGCGGTGATCTCCAGTCGCTTTGCCGATATCTTCCGCGGCAACTCTCTCAAGGGTGGATTGCTGACAGTGATTTTGCCGCAAGAGAACGTCGAGAAGATCTGGGCAGCAATTGAGGCAGATCCAACCACTTCGGTAACCGTTGATTTAGCAGCGAAGAATGTACGCCTGGGGAGCGAGGTTTACCCCTTTGAACTCGATGATTACACACGTTGGCGCTTGATGGAGGGCCTCGATGACATCGGTTTAACGCTCAAAAACATAGATTCTGTGACTGCTTATGAGAGTTCACGCCCTGCTTACAAGCCTAAAACCCTTCCAGTACGCTCATAATTTCTATCTATAAGAGCGGAGCGATAACTCTCTACCGCTGATATAGAGTTTTTTACGCGTAAAAAGTGCGTTTTTTCACCTGCGACACACCGCAATTAATAGAGCCGCTTTGCGCGCGAGGCGCGTAGATTTCTTTTATGTAGGCAAATGCCTAATAAATCACGTATTTAAGGGGAATTTATGAACAAGGCCCAGTTCATTGCATACTTGGCTCCACAGTTCGGAGACAACAAGAAAGAGGCAGCACGCGCTGTCGATGTAGTTTTTGACGCAATCGTTCGCAATATCTCTAAGGGCGACGATGTCATGATCAATGATTTCGGTAAGTTCAAGAAGGTTGACCGCCCTGCTCGTAAAGGTCGCAACCCATTTACCGGAGAGACAATTCAGATCAAGGCGAGCAAGAAAGTTCGCTTCTTGCCTGCAAAGGCGCTCAAGGAGATCATCGCTGGCGCACGCAAGCTAGAGGCTGCTCCTAAGCCACCTGTAAAGGTAGTTCCAAAGGTTGTCGCTAAGCCTGTAGCCAAGAAGGCAGTTGCCAAGAAGGCTCCTGCTAAGAAGGTTGTTGCCAAGAAGGCTCCTGCGAAGAAGGCTCCTGCGAAGAAGGTAGCCGCCAAGAAGGCACCGGCCAAGAAGGCTCCTGCGAAGAAGGTAGTAAAGAAGGCAGTTAAGCGTTAATTCAGCAATTCATTGAATAAGGGGAGGCAAAATCGCCTCCCCTTATTTTATTTCTATTGGCATTAGAGCGACTAAACTCGCAAGGTGGCTAACCAAGGGAGTGATATAGCTCCGGTATATCTGCCTCCCAGCGGTCGACCGCTTGGTAGCAATGCCACCTGGAAAGTTGGCGCTGCCTTTGTAATCCCGCTCCTCACATTGATGACCAAGCGCGATTGGCGTGGCAGAGAAAATATTCCTAAATCGGGTCCCATGATCGCCATTTGTAACCACATCTCCTATGCTGACCCGTTGATCTTCGCACATTTCTTATATCGCAACGGTCGCGCCGTTCGATTCCTCGGTAAGGCATCTCTCTTTAAGGTTCCAATTCTGGGGTGGATATTGCGCAGTGCCGAACAAGTTCCGGTCGAACGCGAGGTCAAGGGTTCGAGCACTCTCGCTCTCTCCCATGCAGTTGCCTTCCTTAAGGCTGGTCACTGCCTTGGTGTTTATCCGGAGGGCACTCTTACTCGAGATCAGAACCATTGGCCGATGGTCGCGAAGACTGGCTTAGCGCGCTTGGCGGTTATGACTAAAGCGCCAGTGATTCCTTGTGCGCAGTGGGGGGCCGCAGAACTACTGCCCACTTATAGCAAACGTCCAAAGCTCTGGCCCAGAACCAAGGTGACGGTCGTTGCGGGTCCGCCCTTAGATTTTTCGCGCTGGTATGGCAAGGAAGATGATCACGACGCGATGGTCGAAGCCACTGCATACGCGATGGCGGCCGTGACTACTCTCCTCGGTGAAATTAGAGGAGAATCGCCTCCTGCAGAGATCTTCGATCCACATGGGTCAGATCTGCCACGTATTGGAAATTTTAAGAAGAGGAAGAGCAAATAATGGCGTGCGTGAGTGTCTTAGGAACAGGCGCGTGGGGTACGACGCTGTCCCAAGTCCTTTCGGACGCAGGACATGAAGTTCTGATATGGGGTCGCAACGAGAGCGTTGTTGCAGAGATAAATTCTTCAAGAGGCAATCACAAGTTCTTACCTGGCATCTATCTTCCCGAAAATCTGAAGGCAACCACCGATATTGGCGCCGCCTTCCACTTCGGAGAAGCTCTGGTGCTAGCTATTCCAGCACAAAGCCTGCGCGAGAATCTTCGAAATTGGAGGGTTGGCTTTCCTAAAGAGCGTCCGATTATTTCGACGCTCAAAGGAATTGAAGCGGACTCGATGTCGCGGATGACTGAAGTGATCATTGAAGAGTTAGATACAGATCCCGCCTACATCGGTTTGATTACGGGACCGAATTTAGCGGGAGAGCTTTCACTGCGTGAACCAGCTGGTGCAGTAGCAGCATCGACCAGCGCCTCGATTCAGATGTTAATGGTCGATCTATTTACAACACCATATTTTCGTGTGTACCCATCGGATGATTTGATCGGGTGCGAATTGGCCGGTGCCGCGAAGAGCGTTATTGCCCTTGCCGTTGGAATGACCATTGGAATGAACCTTGGGGAAAATACCCAGGCGATGGTTATTACGCGCGGACTATCTGAGGTGGCGCGTTTTGGGCAGAGCTACGGCGCGAACCCACTTACCTTCTTAGGGCTTGCGGGTATGGGGGATATCGTCGCAAGTTGCGGTTCCGCGCTATCTCGCAACCGTCAATTTGGTGAAGCGTACGGGCGCACTGGCAGCATCGAAGGGGCACGTCTAGAAGTCGCGAAGACCGTTGAAGGAGTCGCCTCAGCACCTGCGATTCGCGAGTTGGCTCATCGAGTTGGTGTAGAAGTGCCTATTATTGAAGTTATGGCCGATGCCGTGACGGGTTCGATAACTCCAGATCAAGCGATGGAACGGCTTATGTCTGTCAGCACCTTGGCGGAATTATGATGAGCAAGAAGCGGGTCGCAATACTTTTCGGAGGTCAATCCTCAGAACACGAAATCTCATGTATCTCGGCCGGTGGAATTCTTGGCGCGATAGATCGAGATCGTTTTGATCCAATCCTGATTGGGATCACCCGCACTGGCAAATGGGTTTTAGTGGATCAAGAAACAGTCCTTGCGATTAAAGATGGAAAACTCCCAGAAGTTGACGAGACCTTGCCGGCGATTACTGCGGACATTCACGGATTTAGTTACAAGGGTCAAGCGTTGAATATCGATGTCCTCTTTCCGTTGCTCCACGGTCCGTATGGCGAAGATGGCACCGTTCAGGGCTTATGTGAGATGGCAGGGATTCGCTACGTAGGTTCTGGTGTCCTAGCGAGTGCGGTAGCAATGGATAAGTCTTTCGCTAAGCCGATCTTTCAGGCAAACGGTCTTAAGGTGGCCTCGGGTGTTGTTCTCACCAAGGGGGAGTGGAGCGCTGCGCAGATTGCAGGTTTGACCTACCCCGTCTTTGTAAAACCTGCTCGCAGTGGTTCCAGCCGCGGAACAACTAAGGTGAAGTCTTTCGCTGATTTAGCTTCTGCGATCGAGCACGGATTTGTATTTGATACAAAAGTCTTGATCGAAGAAGCAATCGTGGGTCGCGAAATCGAGTGTGGAGTCTTAGAAAGTTCTGGAGCAGCCAAGGCATCGCCGATAGGTCAGATTAAAATTTTGGGAAACCACGAGTTCTATGATTTCGAAGCAAAGTATCTGGACGACGCGACAACGGTGGTATTCCCAGAGGATTTACCTGCTGGAGTTGAAGCAGCGATTCAAAGTGCAGCCGTAACCGCCTTCAAGGCGCTGGGTTGTGAGGGACTGGCGCGTGTAGATTTCTTCTACACCGATGCTGGCGAGATTGTGATCAACGAACTTAATACCATGCCAGGTTTCACGCCGACATCGATGTTTCCGAAAATGTGGGGACGGGCGGGAGTGAGCTACTCAGAAGTCATTACCCGACTTATTGATGCAGCGCTTTCACGTTCGGGGCACGTTACCCGTTAAGGTCGCTAATCTCGATAGTTAAAGAAGCTCGATCAACCTTCATAATCGAGTGATTCGGCAATTCTTGCCAGCCTGTCTGAGTCCAACCACTGGATGCAACCAGAACCTCTTTGCCATCGGTGCGATAGAAGAGATCGTAGTAACCAGGAAGTTCGCCGTGGGGAATTCGCTCATCATTGTGTTCATTAACCACATAAAATTCCGTGGGGGTTAGGAACATGCAATTTATGCTGGAGTAGATTGCATTTTTGCGAATAATATTTACGGCAGAGTGAATGCCACGCTCCACGCCAAATTTTTCGATCTCAGTGACGATGAGGTAGAAGTAACTCTCACTATCGGTCTGCCCGCGACGAAGAGCAACAAACTTAGGGTCAACGAATGGGTCGATTGACTCCGGTGGAATCAAAGCGCCATTGTGCGTAAAAGAGTAATCACGGTAAGTGAATGGATGAGTATTGCCTTCGTTGATGGCCAATCCGCCGGTAGCCCAACGAAGATGAAGGAGTGCTCCACTAGATTTGAGATCGTGCGATGCCGTGTCAAAAGCCTTGCTCTCTTTTGCGCGAGTGGGCTCTACTAGGAGTTCTGGATGCGCTTGCACGTTGCAGGTTGCGATTCCCCAGCCGTCGCCGTGGCGGGCAGAGAGCGCAGCAAATTCTGCAAACTCTTCTCCGGCTGCCTCGACCAGTGTCTGCTCATCGGCAGAGACGAAACCCATTAAACGACACATCTACTAGTTACTCTCCTTCGAGTGGGGTGACGTACGACCCGCTAATCCCGCCATCAACCAGGAAGTTAGATGCGGTAATAAACGAGGAATCGTCAGAGGCCAAGAATGCCACAGCGGCTGCAATTTCGGAGGCCTCTGCAAAGCGGCCAAAGGGAATATGAACCAACCGACGAGCAGCGCGCACGGGATCTTTAGCGAATAGTTCACGGAGCATTGGGGTATTGACGGGGCCAGGGGAGAGCGCATTGACACGGATACCCTGCTTAGCGAACTGGACTCCGAGTTCTCGACTCATCGCCAGGACGCCACCCTTGGAGGCGGTGTAAGAAATCTGCGAAGTTGCTGCGCCCATGGTGGCTACAAAAGATGCAGTATTGATGATCGAACCCTTGCCGCCCTTCTGCATATAAGGGATTACATTTTTGCAGCAGAGGAAGACAGAAGTCAGGTTTACCTCTTGGACGCGACGCCATGCCTCAAGACCCGTAACGAGAATCGAGTCGTCGTCTGGAGGCGAGATGCCGGCATTATTAAATGCGATATCAATCCTGCCGTATGTATCGAATGCGACCTTGTACATGCGGGCGACATCTTCTTCGCTGGTCACATCAGCTTTAATGAAAATGCCACCAAATTCCGTCGCGACCCGTTGGCCCACCTCTTCATTGAGATCGACGATGACAACCTTTGCGCCTTCGTCTGCAAAACGCTTCGCCGTTGCATAGCCAATTCCACCGGCAGCACCGGTAATAACGGCCACACGATCTTGCAGACGATTCACTAAAATCTCTCTCTAAATAAGTTAGTTAGTGGTGTCGAAGAATACGTTCTTGGTTTCGGTAAATGCATCAAGTGCATCGGGGCCGAGTTCGCGTCCAAGGCCGGATTGCTTGTAACCACCAAATGGGGTCCAGTAGCGCACCGATGAGTTGGAGTTGACGGAGAGGTTGCCCGCTTCGATACCGCGAGAAACACGTACTCCCTTTGCCAAATCACGGGTCCAGATCGATCCGGATAGACCGTATTCCGAATCGTTTGCTAGACGTATTGCATCGGCTTCATCTTCGAAGGCGATAACGGAAACGACAGGGCCGAAGATCTCTTCGCGGTAGGCGCGATCAGAAGTTGATTTTGCAAGAAGTACCGTCGGTGCCATCCAGTATCCAGGGCCGGTAGGCGCCGATCCAGTGAATGCGATCTCCGTGCCAGCAGGAACATATTCGCGAACCCGATCGAGTTGTCCAGCAGAGATAAGTGGTCCCATCTCAGCGGTTTCGAGCTCTGGAGATTCAACGCGGAACTTCTTTACCGCAACTTCGAACTTCTCCATAAATGAATCGAGCACAGAACGTTGAACGAGGATGCGAGAACGAGCGCAGCAATCTTGGCCGGCATTGTCGAAGACCGAACCTGGTGCCCCCGCAGCTGCCTTCTCGATATCAGCATCAGCGAAGATGACGTTGGCGCTCTTGCCGCCGAGTTCAAGTGTCAGACGTTTTACCTGATCGGCACAACCGCGCATGATGCCTTTACCCACCGTTGTTGATCCGGTGAAGACAATCTTGCGAACGATTGGGTTGGTGACGAAACGTTCTCCAACGATGCTTCCCTTTCCAGGAATTACGTTGAAGACGCCTTCCGGAATACCAGCTACAAGAGCGAGTTCACCTAAGCGAATAGCGGTAAGAGGAGTTAGTTCTGCGGGCTTGAGAACCACGGTATTACCTGCAGCCAGAGCAGGAGCAAAGCCCCATCCAGCGATAGGCATTGGGAAGTTCCACGGCACGATGATTCCGATTACTCCGAGTGGCTCCTTGAAGGTGATGTCGATTCCGTTGGGAACTGGGATCTGACGACCGAAGAGCCGTTCTGGTGCAGCGCTGTAATAGTTAAGACAGTCGCGGACATTGCCGGCTTCCCAACGAGCATTGCCGATGGTGTGGCCAGAGTTAAGAACTTCGAGTTGCGCCAGCTCTTCGAGATGTTCATCGACGACGCGCGCGAAGTTGCGGAGCAACTTTGCGCGGTCACCTGGGTTTACGAGGCGCCAGGTTTCAAAGGCCTTATTGGCTTTAGCGATCGTTGCATCGGCGGTAGCGAGATCGGCAAGGGCGACATCCTTGACGGCGGTCGCGGTGGCAGGGTTAATAACGGTAAATGTGCTCATAATAAATAACTACCTTACATTCTTTCGAAGTTGCGGAAACGCTCCCAGTCGGTGACTGCGCGGCTATAGGCATCTAACTCAGTATCTGCCATATGGGTGTAATGCTTTTGAACGTCGGCACCAAAGGTAGTTGCGACCCATTCGCTATTTGCGAAGAGATCGCGAGCCTCATGGAGTGACGTTGGTACGCGAGAAGTTTCAAGGGCATATGCATTGCCTTGGAAGATAGGTTCGAGTTCGAGCTCATTCTCGATCCCATCTAGGCCCGCTGCGATCATGCCGGCCACGGCTAGGTATTGATTGGCATCTCCACCTGGAACCCGGTTCTCGATGCGCAACGAATGACCTTGTCCAACTAGACGCAAAGCGCAGGTGCGGTTATCGCGACCCCACTTGAGAGCAGTTGGAGCGAAGGTGCCGTATTGGAAGCGCTTGTAAGAATTGATATTTGGTGCGAAGAGCAGGCTGAGCTCGCGCATATGGGCCTGGATTCCCGCCAAGTAGTGGCGACCGAGTTTGGACATGCCATCGCCAGCATCGCCAGCAAGCACAGCAGAATCATCTTTGCCACGGAATGAAAGGTGGATGTGGCACGAACTTCCTTCGCGCTCATTGAACTTGGCCATGAAGGTGAGCGAGCAACCCTGTTGAGCGGCGATCTCTTTAGCACCCATCTTGTAGATCGAGTGATTGTCGCAGGTGCTCAAAGCATCTTCGTAGCGGAAGGCGATCTCGTGTTGTCCGAGGTTGCACTCACCCTTAGCGGATTCAACGATCAAACCCGCTCCATCCATATTGAGGCGGATAGCACGGAGCAACTTTTCAACGCGACCGGTGCCAATCAGCGAGTAGTCGATGTTGTACTGGTTTGAGGGGATCAGATCTTTGTAACCCTTGTTCCAGGCCTCTTCGTAGGTGTCATTAAAGACGATGAACTCAAGCTCGGTGCCGCAGAGCGCCATCATCCCGGCAGCATCGAGGCGAGCCAACTGATTCTTCAAGATAGTGCGGGGCGAGACGGAGACCCCATGCTTGTGGTGGTCGACAAAGTCGGCGATCACAAAGGCGGTGCCCTCGTGCCAAGGCAGGTAGCGCAAGGTGTTGAAATCAGGGTGGAGGCCCATGTCGGCGTAGCCGGTATCCCAGGAGGAGACGTCATAGCCTTGGACGGTATTCATATCCACATCGACAGCCAGGAGGTAGTTACAACCCTCGGTACCATTCTTAATAGTGTCCGCAACGAAGAAGGGCGCGTGGATGCGCTTGCCCTGCAATCTCCCCTGCATATCTGTCGCACCGACTACGACGGTGTCGATCTTGCCGCTTGCTACATCTGCCTTCAGTTGCTCCAGGGAGAGAGACACTTCTTTTCCTCCGATAGTTAAGTTTGAGTGTTGAACAAATACAGGCTACTCGCGCAGGTCAGCACGCACAATGACCCTTGACAGAAGCGGGCGTGAGCCTAATGAGAGCCAAAAATTGAGTGAGAAAACCCCAGCGAGATGCTTCCAAAATCACATTCTTGGGGGCAGACTTCCTCTAACTTCTAGAAGGGTGGAATGACAAAGATGTCCCAAATTCATTCAGATGATGAACGGCGCTTGGCCGAGCTCGGCTATAAACAGGAGCTCAGCCGTAGTTGGTCTGGTTTTTCTAACTTTGCAATCTCCTTCTCCATTATCTCCATCCTCTCGGGCTGCTTCACAACCTTTGCCCAGGCTTGGAATTTCGGTGGACCATTCGCAATCACTGTCGGTTGGCCTCTCATTGCAACCCTGATTCTGATTATTGGGTTCTCGATGTCTGAACTCGCATCCGCATTCCCTACCTCGGGCGGTATTTATTGGTGGGCTTCCAAGCTAGGTGGAGCGAAGGCTGGTTTCTATACCGGTTGGCTCAACCTCATCGGCCTGGTTTCAGTTACCGCATCGGTTGGTTACGGATCGACCTTCTACCTGAATCAACTTCTCGGCTTTTATGTCAAGAGTTGGACCAGATCATTCAGCGGGGATTACATCAAGCAGCAATTTGCGTTGTTCCTGATCGTGATGGTGGTTATTACCCTCATCAATCTCTACGGGCACCATCTTCTAGCGACTCTCAATAATATCTCCGTATGGTGGCACGTCTTTGGCGTAGCAACGATCGTCGGAATTCTGCTGATCGCACCTAAGACCCATGCTTCTGGAAGTTTGTTCTTCAAGCACGTCAATAACTCGGGATTTGCTGGCAATGGTGGAAGTTTCTGGTATTTCATCTTGCCTTTGGGATTTCTATTGACGCAATACACGATTACAGGATTTGATGCCTCAGCTCACTTGTCTGAAGAGACACATGAAGCTCATATCAACGCTGCTAAGGGAATCTGGAAATCCATTTTCTACTCTGCTATCGGTGGCTACATACTTCTGCTCTCGTTCCTTTGGGCGGCATCTAAATTCGATCTCATTAACTCCGCTGATCCAAAGGTAAATCCTTTCGGTCAGGGTAGCCCTATTGCGATCTTCTACTCTGCCCTTGGTGGGGATGGCGGCCTCTTCAAACTCGTTATCTTCATTACCACTCTCGGCCAGCTCTTCTGCGTCACGGCATGTCTAACATCGTGCTCAAGAATGATGTTTGCATTCTCACGCGATGGAGCGCTTCCTGGAAGTAAGCACTGGCGCAAGGTCAATAGTTCCGGAACTCCAAGAAACGCTGTTCTTGTTTCATCAGTTGCTGGTGTTGCAATGACACTTCCTGCACTCTGGAAGAGTTCAACAGGAGCCCCAACCGCGTTCTATGCCGTTGTCTCGGTCTGCGTTATCTCTCTCTACCTCGCATTTATGATTCCGATTTATCTGCGTTGGAAGGCTGGAGATAGTTTCAAGCCAGGTGTCTGGAATTTGGGAAACAAGTACAAGTGGATGAACTTGATCGCAGTGGCAGAAATAATTGTCATCTCTATCTACTTCATCTTGCCTCTTTACCCATCGGCAGTTCCATTCCGCAAGGGATTTAACTGGACCTCGGTGAACTATGCACCGATCATCACTGGTGGCGCACTGATCCTTTTGTGGATCTGGTGGCATCTCTCAGTTAAGAAGTGGTTCAAGGGACCAATTAAGAACATCTAACTAGTAAGAAATTGAAGTTCAGGGGGTCCAGATTTCTGGGCCCCCTGAATATTTTCCCCAAGAATTCTTGAGAAAACGCTACGAATCACCTTCCAATTCAATGTGCGGCACGGCACACTTCATCTCAATCCGCTTAGGAGCGCCTGCGCGCCATGCGGAATTAGATCGCCGACCTCACGGATTGGATATTTGTTTATGATTAACTCTCAAGATGCTGACGCTAAGAAATTAGCCGAACTCGGATACAAACAGGAGTTCGACCGCAAATGGTCAGGTTTCAATAACTTCGCAATCTCCTTTTCAATCATCTCAATTCTCTCGGGTTGCTTCACCACCTTCGGCCAGGCCTGGAACAATGGTGGACCAGTCGCAATCGCAATTGGTTGGCCGGTAATCGCATGCCTCGTGCTCATCGTTGGACTCTCAATGTCCGAGCTCGTTTCTGCTATGCCTACCGCTGGTGGGATTTACTACTGGTCCCTCAAGCTTGGCAAGCCAATCCATGGATGGATCACTGGCTGGCTCAACCTCATGGGATTGATCGCAGTTACCGCTGGTGTGGACTACGGCCTAGCTTTCTTCATCCAGAACGGTGGAGCGCTTTATAACTCATGGTTCAACCCTGCCAGTTTGAAGCAAGCATTCTTGATCTTCGTCATCGTTGTTCTCATGCATATCGCGATCAACATTTACGGTGCCAAAGTAATCCATCAATTCCAGAATGTGAATGTTTGGTGGCACGTTGGCGGAGTTGCCGCGATTATCTTGATCTTTATCTTTGTGCCCACGCATCATCAGACCGCCTCCTGGGTATTCACTCATCACATCAATAACAGTGGATTCTCTGGTGGCTTTGCTAAGTACTGGTTCTACATCCTTCCTATTGGATTCTTGCTCTCTCAGTACACCCTTACGGGCTTTGATGCATCTGCACACGTCTCAGAAGAGACCGGCAGCGCTTCAACGGAGGCCGCAAAGGGCATCTGGAAGTCAATCGCTTATTCAGGTGTCGCTGGCTGGATCATGTTGCTTGCAATTCTTTTCGCAGCAACCGATGAAGCTGGAATCACCAAGGGTGGCGGTTCGTCCATGGCCGTCATTCAAACTGCCTTGGGAGTCCACTTCTGGGGTAAGACAGTCTTCATCATTACCTGCGTCGGACAATTCCTCTGTGGAATGTCCTGCGTAACTGCTGGATCGCGCATGCTCTTCGCCTTCTCTCGCGATAAGGCTGTGCCTGGTAATAAGTTCTTTACCAAGCTAGATAAGAACCGCAATCCATCTAATGCAGCAATTGGCCTAGGCGGTGGAGCAATCATCCTCACCCTTCCAGCTCTCTATGCGCCTAAGGGAACCACCACGCCGATCGCTTTCTTCGCGGTCACTTCGATCACGGTCATTGGTCTCTTCGCCGCTTTTGCAATTCCTATCTTCTTGCGCTGGCGCATGGGAGATAAGTTTGTACAAGGCGAATGGAACCTGGGCAAGCATT
>CAIZKO010000107.1 GCA_903933585.1 uncultured Actinomycetes bacterium | reverse complement strand
TAAAAAGTTATTCGCATGTAATTCTAGGAGCCGATATGTAATCATCGGACGAGAGAGGTAGGTACTGGCTTGGATCAATATCGAGTTAGCAAGTGCGATATATATCCAGCCAACCCTATTACGCACGCGCTGAATTGACCTTCTGCATGTGATGCTTACGACAGAGCACTTCATACCCAATGGTCTGTGGAGTTCCAACATCCCCCGGCAAGATTTGATCACCTTCGGTGACCATCACTCCATTTGCTACACGTGCATTGTGAGTAGCTCGAGCTCCACACCAACAGAGAGCTTCAACTTGTAGAGGTAGTACGCGATCAGCTAATTCAATTAATCGCTCAGATCCAGGAAACAATTTGGTCCGGAAATCTGTCAAAATCCCGAATGCAAAGACATCAATACCCATCTCGTCGACGACTCTGGACAACTGCTCAATATGTGCACGTTCAAAGAATTGAGTCTCGTCGCAGATGACATATTCGATCTTCCGGCCATTTGCTTTCTCGGTAGTGATGTACTCAAAGATATTGAATTCTGGACTGACCTCATACGCCGTTGCTTGCAAACCCAATCGGCTAGTGATTACCCCCGTGCCGCCACGATCACGATTGGTAAGGATTAACCCTTCCAGTCCTCGACTTTTGCGGTTATGAGCGGTTTGCAATGCGAGTGTGGATTTACCGCTATCCATCGTTCCGCAGTAATAGATCAATTCGGCCATGCGAGAAAATTAGCGCATAACCTTGGAATGGCCGAACATCGGCCCGAGGCATATATCTGGCAGCGATAAGGGCGGAACTGGCTCAGGTTAGAATGCGCCAGTGAATATTCTGAATTCTATTGAGCCACACGGTACTAACTTCATATCCGAGAGCGAACGCCACGGGACCGCTCGCTCACTCTTCTGGCCGTGGGCAGCGGGGAATGTTTCACTTCTCGCCCTTTCATATGGTTCTTTCTTTCTCGGGTTTGGTATCTCCTTCTGGCAGGCCACTTGGGCTGCCATCATCGGCACCGTCGGCTCATTCTTCTTGGTTGGTGTCAGTTCATTAGCAGGTAAACGCTCCAATGCTCCGACGATGACGCTCTCGCGCGCCGCCTTTGGCGTCAAAGGAAATCTCTTGCCCGGCTTTCTCTCCTACTTAGTTTTTGTTGGATGGGAGACCGTTCTCGTCTCACTTGCAACTCTGGCGGCACAAACTGTTTTCGCCCGGCTCGGGCATATCAACCACAATCTCGCAGGAATCTTGGGATTCATCGTTGCCGCCGGTCTGACGGTCTTTGGTGGAGTTCTCGGCTTTCACACGATCATGCGGATCCAGCGTTGGCTCACAGTTGCAACCATCGTGCTCACAGCTGGCTACATCGCCTTAACAATTCACAAAGTGAATTGGCATATGGTGCAGTCGATTCATGCTGGCAGCAAGGCGGGATTCATCGGAGCAATGATTCTGGGAATTACCGGAATCGGACTTGGTTGGGTAAATTCGGCTGCAGATTATTCACGCTATCTGCCACGCAAAACTTCTAGTGGCGGCGTAATCTTCTGGACCGTCTTTGGCTCATCTATCGTTCCAGTCATCTTGGTAATTTATGGTGCACTTCTTGCTGGATCTTCCAAGACTCTCAGTGATGCAATTGGTTCGGATCCAATAGGAGCTCTCACAACAATTCTGCCAACCTGGTATTTGATTCCTTTCGCCATCGTCGCGATCTTGGGACTTGTTGGTGGCGCCATTCTCGACCTCTACTCCTCCGGAATTACCTTGGTCTCAATTGGATTACCAGTGAAGCGCCATGTGGCTGCATCTATCGACGCCACAATCATGTTGATTGGCACAATCTATTTCGTCTGGATAGCCCCGAATTTCAGTACTCCCTTTCAAGGATTTCTGATCACCCTGGGTGTGCCTATCGCCGTATGGTCAACCATATTCGTCGCCGATATCTTGATGCGCCAGATTGATTATGCTGAAAGCGAGCTCTTTTCGACCACGGGCCGCTATGGCATCTACAACTTCCGCTCAATCGGGCTCGTCATCTTCGGAACGATCGTGGGTTGGGGATTTGTCACCAATTCATTGGCCTCCTGGCTATCGTGGCAGGGCTATTTCATGGGGATCATCGGAGGCAAGAACGGGGCTTGGGCTGGCGCCAACGTAGGGGTTATTGTCGCTCTAGCAATAGGCTTCGTAGGACACATCCTCTTATCTCGAACCAGTATTAAAAAGCAGGAGGCACTAAATGGCTGATTCAAGTTTCGATATCGTTTCTGAAGTTGATCACATGGAGGTTGATAACGCCTACAACTCAACCGATCGTGAAATCTCTACTCGTTTTGATTTCAAGAACACCGGTACCTCTATTGTGAAGTCGGGCGATAAATATAATATTGAAGCAGATACCGAAGATCGCGCGAAAGCTGCCCTTGAAGTTTTTAAGGATAAGTTGATTAAGCGTGGCGTATCGCTGAAGCACCTCGATGCATCCGCCCCGCAACTCAGTGGAAAGATCTACAAGATTTCTGCCGCCTTCAAAGAGGGCATCAAGACCGAAGATGCGAAGAAGATTGCCAAGCTCTTGCGCGATGAAGGGCCAAAAACTCTCAAAACCCAGATCCAGGGCGAGGAGCTGCGCGTAAGCAGCAAGAGCCGTGACGACTTACAAATAGCGATTCAAATGGTCAAGGATCATCCTTGGGAATTCTCGGTTCAATTCCAAAATTACCGTTAAGCGCAAGATATGAAGAATTATAAAGTTGGACTGCTCTTGGGTATTGGGTCATATCTGATCTGGGGACTATTCCCTCTCTACTGGCCGCTACTTAAGCCGGCAAACTCCATTGAAATTGTTTCGCACCGGGCGGTCTGGACCTTTGTACTTTGCATCATCCTGCTGCTTGCCATGGGCAAACTTCGCTCTACCTTCTCTCTACTAAAGAGTCGACGTATTGCACTGCGCCTGACTATTTCAACCGTATTGGTCTCTGTAAATTGGCTGGTCTATATCTGGGGTGTTAATCACGGCCATGTTGTTGAATGTGCGCTGGGGTATTACATAAATCCTCTGATCATCATCGCCTTCGGTGTCATCTTGCTCAAAGAGAAGATGCGCAAATTGCAATGGGTCTCTGTGGGAATTGCAACCGTTGGAGTAATCATTTTGACCGTTGATTACGGGCGTCCACCTTGGATCGCCATCGCCCTGGCCGCATCGTGGGGCAGTTATGGCTTGGTGAAGAAGCAACTCGGCTTAGCCGCGCTCGATGGGTTGGCAATTGAGACAACACTTTCGCTTATTCCTTATGGCGGATATTTACTGTGGATGGGCAATAAGGGAACTGGTCAATTCGGACATCACCTAGGACTAACAGCGCTGCTTATGTTTGCGGGCGTAGCGACCGCGGTGCCGCTCTTAATGTTTAATAGTTCAACGAATACTTTGAAGTTCACCATTATCGGATTGCTTCAATACATCACGCCCTCCGTGCAATTCATAATTGGGGTATTGGTTCGCCATGAAACAATGACAACGGGACGTTGGGTTGGTTTTCTGGTTGTCTGGGTCGCTCTGATTACCCTTGGGTATGACCTGGTGAAGTCAGGAAGTTCTAGTGATAATAGTTTCGCAGAGTTCGATTAGGGCGCGTTTAGCAGCGCCATCGGGCAAATCAACTAGATCTAAGCGAGCCTCATCTGCGTACTGATGAAGTAAATTCCTAGAAGTTTCCATAGCCTGGTGAGTGCGCAGGGTTTTTAGCGTGCTTTCGACAATTGCTTCATCGGTAATGGGTGCTGAGAGAATGGCTTTTAGAGCGGAATCTGCGGGGTCGTTCGACGCTAAAACAAAGAGAGTTACTAGAGTCGGTACCCCTTCCCGAAGATCTGTTCCAGGAGTCTTGCCGCTTTCATTGGATTGCGAAGCAATATCAATTACATCATCTGCCAATTGGAAAACAACACCAATTTTTTCACCGAAGCGGGTGAGTGATTCAACCACTTGCGAAGGTGCACCAGATAGAAGCGCGCCAAAGCGTGCCGATGTAGCGATGAGCGAGCCGGTCTTATCTGCAACTACCGCGAGATAGTGATCGAGCATCGAAAGTCCCGCCGTAGAGCCCTGGGTCTCAGTTATCTGACCAATCACCAAGCGCTCGAATGTACGAGCCTGAAGACGAACTGCTTCTGGTCCCAGATCTGCTAACAAATCTGAGGCTTTGGCAAAGAGATAATCGCCGGTCAAAATTGCGACGGTGTTATTCCAACGCGCGTTAGCGCTTTCGACACCACGGCGTAATGGCGCTTCATCCATAACATCGTCATGATACAAAGTCGCGAGATGAGTTAACTCGCAGACAACAGCGGCTTCAATGATTTCGGGGCGCTTGGGATCTCCAAATTGCGCGGCTAACAGTGCGAGCAAAGGTCGCAAACGCTTACCGCCCGCCTCAACAAGGTGGCGAGAGGTTTCAATGACGAGCGGGTAGTCGCCTTGAATTTGTTTGAGAAGAAGCTCTTCGACTCGTTTCATGTCGGAACGAATTGAAAGCTCTAACTTCACATCAAGATGCGGAATTCCAAATGCCATGGATTACTGCGCATCCTTGAAAGCGATATGCACCGCAACGATTCCAAAGGTGAAGTTCTGCCAAGCGACACTTCCCCATCCGGCAGTTTGAATCTTCTCTCCGAGTTGTTCTTGGGTAGGCCAAGCCTGAATCGATTGGGCCAAGTAAATATATGCATCGGGATTGGAAGCTAGTTTGCGCGCAACCTTTGGCAGGAGTCCCATTAAATACTTCATATAAATTGTGCGGAATAATTTATTTGTAGGGTGTGAGAATTCAACAACGACGAGCCGTCCCCCAGGCTTTGTCACCCGCAGCGCCTCTTGTAACGCTTTATTTACATCGTTGGTGTTTCGCAATCCAAAGGAGATTGTCGTGACATCAAATTCATTCTCTTTAAATGGCAAGTTAAGTGCATCGGCCAAGGTGAAGTGCAGGTCAGGGTGGCGCTTCTTGCCCGCATCGAGCATGCCTTGCGAGAAGTCGGCTGGGATAACTTCGGCCCCGGCATCAGCCAAGGGGCGGCTCGATGAGCCAGTTCCTGCAGCGATATCCAATATTTTCATTCCAGCGTGCGGCGCGATGATTGCGGTTGCCTTCTTGCGCCAAGCCTTGGTCTGCCCCAGGCTGAGGAGGTCATTCATGATGTCATAGCGCTTTGCGACGCCATCAAACATCGAGGCGACTTCCTCTGGCTCTTTATTAAGATCTGCTGACTTACTCACGGGTTTATTCTTTCAATAGTAGGCTCGTATAACAACTTCAGACTAGTCCAAGACGCTTACGGCGACGGTTCGAGAGGGATAAAGATGTCGATTTCTTCAACTGCAACACTACGCGGTGCACTCATTACCCGCAGTACGGTTTCAACAAAAATTGCACTTGTCGTCGGCGGGACCACCTTCTTAGCGCTCATGGCTCAGATAGCTGTTCCAGTTCCTGGATCTCCCGTCCCTGTCACGGGTCAGACCTTAGGCGCACTTCTTCTGGGAAGCGCATATGGAGCATCTCTCGGATTTACAACTTTTGCCACCTATCTCCTGGTTGGATTTATTGGAGCGCCGGTCTTTGCATCAGGAGCACATGGCTTATCTCGAATCACAGGTGCAACAGGTGGATACCTCGTTGGAATGTTACTCGCCTCCCTCATTACCGGTTACTTAGCTGGGCGCAAATGGGATCAGAAGATCCTTACGGTAATTCCTACGATGCTCATTGGAGATCTGGTCATCTTCTCTGCGGGTCTGCTCTGGTTACACCATTCGCTACACGCCTCCTGGGCGACCACCTTTAAATTTGGCTTTACCCCATTTATCTTGGGTGAAGTGATCAAGATCGCAATTGCTAGTACAGCGATGCCAACGCTCTGGCGCTTTGTACCAAAACAGTAAAGGTACTTAACTTACCCCCATGGCTTTGCGCATAACTACGGAGTTGCTTGGCGATCATCCACGCCTGAGCGAGATAACAACTGATCTACCAGTGAGCGCTAGTTGGATTCGCGGCTCCGATGGATTCATCGGATTTGGCGAATATAAGTCCCATGTCGTTTCCGGAAAGAAGCGCTTTGCTGACGCATCTGCCTGGTGGCAGAACGAACTCTCACAACTGGAAATTAAGAATAATGTGCACGGAGTCGGCACCGGTCCCATTCTCTTCACCTCATTCGCATTCTCTGAAGATGAACCGTCGCTTCTTACTATCCCCCAGATTGTTGTAGTTCAGAAAAATGGAAAATCTTGGATTACCTGGATCGGAAATGGCCAGCCAGAACTTTCCAAACGAATTATTGAAAAGCGTGGACTAGAGCTGACTTGGGAGCAAGGCGCGCTGAACGACAGCGATTGGTCACGTGCTGTTGAAGAGGCTGTCGCTAGAATTAAGGCCGGCGATCTAGAGAAGGTTGTTCTCGCTCAAGATCTCTTAGCTCGCGCAGATAAAGTGATTGATCCTGCTGCCTTGATTCAATCCTTAGAGGCCGAATATCCATCAACCTGGCTCTTCTTAGTTGATAACCTGATCGGAGCTACCCCTGAATTGCTGGTCCGTTTGAGCAAATCGCTAGTAACTTCCAGAGTTCTTGCAGGAACCATTCGCCGCACTGGTGATGAAGAGCGCGACTTTGCCCTGGCTGGTTCATTAGCAAAGTCCTCGAAGGATCTGGAAGAGCACGAGTATGCGGTGCGTTCGGTTGCAGAAGCGCTGGAGCCCTTTGCATCATCCACCAACGTTCCTGAGTCACCCTTTGTACTTCACCTCCCGAATGTTATGCACCTAGCTACGGATGTCACTGGCGTTATTAATGACACCGCGAGCAAGGTAGATATTTTCAAGTTGGTAGCAGCGCTACACCCCTCGGCTGCTGTTTGTGGAACTCCTACGGACAAAGCAATGAATGTGATCAGCGAGCTTGAATCTATGAATCGCGGAAGATATGCCGGACCAGTGGGATGGGTTGATGCACATGGCGATGGCGAGATGGGTATTGCACTGCGCTGCGGGCAGATATCGCCAGATCACAAATCGATACGCGTCTTTGCTGGGTGTGGAATTGTTGCAGGATCGAGCGCCGAACAAGAGTTAGCGGAAAGTCAGGCTAAATTGCTTCCCATTCGCAGCGCGCTCACCAGACTCTGAGTAATTTCTTTTAGCACGGTTGCATTAGTCGAACGATCGGGAACCTCGACCACGACAAAATTGAGACCCTTCGATTCATGTATTACAGCGTGCAAGAGGTCGGACTCATTTTTCACCTTGGTTACTCGTCCACCAAAACCCTGAATCACTCGTTCTAAATCCAGATTGTGCGGAGTTCCAAATAACTTTTCAAAGCCCACTACCCCTGATTGGGGCAAAGTGTTAAAGATGCCTCCACCATTATTATCAATAACAAAAATAGTGAGATTCGTCGTGCTTGGATTTACCAGTGCGGAGATGTCATGGAGAAAGGTAATGTCGCCCATGATTGCAAAGGAGCGTTCGTACTTCTCGGCGATACCAAAGGCGCACGAAATATTGCCATCTATCCCCGCCAACCCACGGTTTGCAAAGGTATGAATGCCTGAACGCGGCTTCGCGAAGGCTTCAATGTCGCGAACAGGACGACTGCTGCCGATGAAGAGCGCGGCTTCGCCTTGGATATTGGAGGTAATTGCAACTACCGCAGCTTGTTCAGACCAATCCAAGCGGAGAGCGCTATGAGCGGTTTTCGCTGCATCCCTCCAGAGCTTCAGCCACTTTGGATCAGCACTTGAATGGCCATCTGGCAGGCGGCTAAAAATCTTGGAGGCTCTTCTTTCGGTATCTACCGTTAACGCGCGGGGATCGATCACAACAACATGTGCGCACTCATTAATGAGCGCAGCAATACTTCGTGAGAGCGTCGGGCGTCCAACGATGATGATCTCGTCGGGTTTAAGGGATCGGCGAATCTCGGCATCAGTTAAGAAGAGCGCTGCATGCGCAATACTGTCGGGAAAAGAGAGTGGATCTTCGGCAATAATCGGCCAACCAATCGTTTTGGCGTAGAAAGAAATACCATCGGCAGCGAGTCCGGCTCGGTCATGACCCACGACCATGACCCCACGAGCTTTTGGATCGAAGACCTCGTTCACCTCTCCCTTTGGATATTCCTTGATCTGTGGCTTTAAACCCGCCAACCAATCGGTGCGATCATCAGAGAGGAGCGGCTCATCAAACTGAATATTCAAGTGAACCGGCCCTGAAGTCAATAAATCTGCAATGAGAATCGAGGAGGAGATATCGATCGTCGAAACTGGTTGTAGCAATCCAACCTGTAAAGTCGTTTGACTTGCTCCGGTACGCCGCAGATGTGCTGGTCTATCTGCCGTTATAAGCAATAAATTATTAGCAGAGTGATACGCCTCGAGGGTTGCCGGATGAAAATTAGCCGCTGCTGTTCCGCTGGTACAAATGACTGCGACATAGTTTTCGGAAGCCTTGCTTAATCCCAGAGCAAAGAATGCAGCTCCACGCTCATCGATCCGTACGTAGAGATTAACGAGTCCGGCCACTTCGGCCTCATGCAGCGCAATCGAAAGCGGGGCGTTGCGTGAACCCGGAGAAAGCACGAAATCCGACACGCCAATCTCAATTAACTGTCGGACGATATCGCGAGCTAATGATGTTGAATTCATGCGCTCCGCCCCTCCATTAATTGCAAGACCCTAAGAATACGTTGCTTCCAATAATCGGCTCGCTCGGAGGGTGCGAGGTACCTCTCAAAGTCAGCGGGTTCACGCCTCTTCACTTCGAGATATCCATCTTCAACGAGAGTGGCGGGTGAGCAGATATCTCCCTCAAAGAGCGCAACTGTTCCAAGTCCGCAGGCCAAGGAGCTCTCCTTAAAGGAGGCCGCCAGCGCTAAGCCATGCGAGATACCAATGCCGGTTTCTAGTGCACTCGATATAACAACAGGTAAACCAATTTCCCTTGCTATCTTATGTGCGGCGGCAAAACCACCGACTGGTTGCCACTTCAAAATCGCAAGATCAGCGAAGTTTGAGAAGTTTGAGAAGTCAGCGCCTAAATTCTTACGTATTGATTCATCGGCAGCGATCCGAATGGGAACTTCTGGCTTAACCAATGCCAACTCTGTGACGGTCGGGCAAGGTTGTTCGACATAATCAAAGACGTTTCCAAAGCGCAGGTGATACTCCAAGAGATTGCTTACGGCTTGCTCTATATCCCAGCCCCCATTTACATCCAAGCGAATCTTCATCTCGGGGTTAATTTCGAGCACCTCGGCTACTACAAGCGCGCCCTGCACAAAATCATCTACCTTTACCTTGACCGTTGTGCTTCCCGGGAAGCGAGCCAGAATTCCCCGCACCAATGCGGGCTCAACGATGGGCAGCGTTGCATTAATTGCAATGCGGTCTCTATATAGCTCGGGCCAAGGCTTATGGGCTGCTTCTAGCGCCGCTGCCATCCAGACAGCTGCCTCTTCATCACCATATTCTAGAAATGGACTGAACTCTGACCATCCTGCAGATCCCCGAAATATGGCAACTTCGCGTATGGATATACCTCGAAATTTATTGCGCAGCGGTATCTGCAGAATCGATAAATCCGGACAATACTTTTCCAACATTGCTATGGGCGACGTGGGAACTTAGTGAAGTCGGGGTCGCGCTTCTCTTTATAAGCGTCACGACCCTCTTGCCCTTCCTCCGTCAAGTAGAAGAGCAATGTGGCATCGCCTGCAAGTTGTTGAACTCCAGCTAGACCATCATCTGCAGCATTGAGTCCTGCCTTCAAAAGGCGAAGCGCCATCGGTGAATGGCGGAGCATTTCACGACACCACGAAACGGTTTCAGCTTCTAACTCTGCTACTGGAACAACGGTATTTACAAGGCCCATCTCAAGGGCTTCGTTGGCATCATATTGACGGCACATGAACCAGATCTCGCGGGCTTTCTTCTGACCAATATGTGCCGCAAGCAATCCAGCGCCATATCCACCATCAAAAGATCCAACCATAGGTCCGGTTTGACCAAATTTCGCATTGTCGGCTGCGACGGTTATGTCACAGACAACATGAAGAACATGTCCGCCACCGACCGCCCAGCCGGCGACCATCGCAACAACTGGCTTAGGTAATCTGCGGATTTGAATCTGGAGATCGAGAACATTAAGTCGCCCGATTCCTTTCTTGCCAAGTGCATCGCTACCGATATATCCGTCATCGCCACGCACGCTGATATCGCCGCCAGAACAGAATGCTTCGGTGCCTGCGCCGGTAAAGATAATAACTCCGACTGATTCATCATCGCGGGCGAGTGAGAACGCTTCTTGCAATTCGATGAGCGTCTCTGGACGAAAAGCATTTCTGACCTGGGGACGATTGATTGTGATCTTTGCAATGCCATCGCCAACTTCATAAATAATGTCGGTGAATTTCTCGCCACCCGCGCCGATCTGCCAGCTAGGGATGACGCGACTGCCCGGTTCACGCTTAAACGGCTTGCTCACACTTACTCCTTTTGCAGCATTGCGAATTTCACTTCCGATATTTCGTTCCAAGCCGATAGCCTACGGGGGCTATGGTTAATACGTCACCGCGCGACCTGCTAGAAATTCCCTCCTCGTGGTCAATCCCCCACATTCAGGAGGCTCTGCACTCTGCGCTAGAAGGTAATGGCCCAGCACTTGCCTTCGCTCCCTCCCAATTTAACGCCGTTCCCTCCGATGTGGCGATCGTAATTCCAACCAGCGGCTCCAGCGGCAGCCCGAAGGAAGTGGCGTTGACGGCCGCGGCCGTGCGGGCTAGTGCAACCGCATCTCACCACTTCCTCGGGGCGAAATCGGGCCAGAGTTGGTCGCTGCTCTTGCCAACGAACCACATCGCCGGGGTAAATGTTCTGGTGCGCGCGATCGAACTCGGAACTTCAATTGCCGATAAGAACTTTGATTACACCTCGATCGTCCCGACTCAACTCTTTCGTGCGCTCAATGAAGCGGGCGAACCTCTATGCGACCTGCAAAATGCGCAGGCCGTTCTGGTGGGTGGTGCGGCAATTGATCCCCAGCTCCTTCAACGAGCGCGTGATGCTGGAATTAACGTTGTAACTACCTACGGAATGTCAGAGATGTCCGGCGGATGTGTATACAACGGTCATCTTCTTAATGGAGTCGATGCTGAGATTCGTGCCAAAGACCGGATAGCCCTGCGTGGCCCCATGCAGGCTCGCGAATATTTGGGTGCAGATCTTCCTCTCGCTGATGAAAAGGGATGGTTCCTGACCAACGATGCCGGTCGACTTGAGGATGGGAAATTAATTGTGATGGGGCGGATCGATGATCTCATTATCTCCGGCGGTGAGAAGATCTCATTGAGCGCAATTGATGGATTTCTCAACAAGATCTATCAAAATACCTTTATGAGTTGTGCTATCTCTGATCCGGAGTGGGGCCAGCAACTCTGTCTGGCGAGTTCTGGTGACCTCGATAGAGCGGCCATCTCGCAATCTCTGCGTGAAAATTTTGGAAATCATGCTGTACCCAAATTATTCCTTGAAAATGTGCAATTGCCCCTCACCTCGATCGGAAAACCAGATCGCCTGACGTTGTCCCAAATGTTTGAGATGATTCGGCCATGAGTGAAAAAAATATCTGGTTAGCCGGCGCCCGCCCGCGGACTCTTCCAGCAGCAATATCACCAGTGTTAGTCGGAACCGCCCTCATCCGGCGTGACCACCATTCGATCAACTTTCTCAACGCTATCTTGGCGCTACTAGTTAGCCTGCTTCTGCAGATTGCCGTCAATTATTCCAACGACTACAGCGATGGAATTCGTGGCACAGATAACAATCGTGTTGGGCCTGTGCGCCTTGTTGCCAGTGGGTTGGCATCTGCCCAAGCGGTTAAGCGAGCAGCATTCATCTGCTTCGCCGTCGCTTCATTGTTCGGAGCTATCTTGGCGATCCGCGTCTCGTGGTGGCTCGTCCTCGTGGGTCTTCTCAGTATTCTGGCCGCATGGAATTACACCGGCGGAGAGCGTCCATACGGCTACTCTGGTTTAGGTGAGATCTCGGTATTTCTCTTCTTTGGACTAGTCGCAACCGTTGGTAGTTATGTTGTGCAATCCCATCGCATCTCATGGCAGAGCGTCTTGGTATCAATCCCTGTTGGCGCTCTCTCTTGCTCACTTCTTGCCATTAACAATCTGAGGGATCTACCAAAAGATGCACTAGTTGGAAAGCGGACGGTTGCCGTTCGCCTTGGTGATAAGCGGGCTCGGACCATGTTTATTGCGCTTCTTCTCTTGGCACATGTTGCTGCGGCGCTAGCTGCTCTGATTACGCCGTGGACGCTCATCACTCTCCTCTTTCTTCCGATAACTGGGAAAATTGCGAGAGGAATTCAATCGGGGGCGGCGGGCGCTCAACTGATTCCTATGTTGGGTCAGATCGGGAAGCTGCAATTATTCTTATCAACAGCCCTAGCGTTCGCGCTTTTGATTTAACGAGTAAACTAAATCTCATGCTTGATGTACTCATTGTTGTTGGTGGCCTGGCGGTCTGGCTCTTCGGGCTATTTGATTGCGCCCGCACAGATCAAGATCGGGTCCGCAACCTTCCCAAGTGGGGATGGTTGCTCATCATCATATTCTTCGGTTCACTCGGAGCGATAGCTTGGCTCTTGATTGGCCGAACCAAGAACATTGCAACACCTCGCCGTCGCCCTGGTCGCATGATTCCGCCAGACGATAATCCTGATTTTTTAAAGCAACTCTAAATCTTACAAACCTGAGTAAGTGTGCAAGCCCGTTCCCCAAATATTTACCCAGATATAATTAAAGAGGAATGTTGAACCGGCGAATATACAGAGCCAGGCGGCACGCCGACCACGCCAACCAACCGTTACACGCGCATGTAAATATGCGGCGTATGCCACCCAAGTAATGAATGCCCACGTTTCTTTGGGATCCCAGCTCCAGTACTTTCCCCAGGCAGATTCGGCCCAGATAGCACCCGCAATAACCGCAAAGGTCCAGAGTGGAAAGACGAAGGCGATCAAGCGATATGAAAGTTGGTCCAAATTCTCGAGCGAGGGGATTTTGCTAGCCCATTGTGGGCGTCCACCTTTGAGTTCATAACGCTCCATAATAAGAAATGTTGCCGCGACCAAGTTTGCGACAAGGAAGACTCCACCGGAAATAATGGCTGCCAATACGTGGATGGCCAACCAGGGAGATTTAAGGGCTGGAACCAACGGCGCGCTTGGTCGGTAGAGCACCGTGATAGCAGTTCCCAAAGTGAGTAATACCGAAATAGAAACGGGAAGACCAAGCCAGCGCACCTTATATTTTGCAAAGGCGAATAAGTAAGCGGCAGTTAACATGAGGGCGCCGGTAATCGAAAATTCATACATATTGCCCCAGGGCACACGGTGCGCAGAGAGGCCGCGAGTTACAACCGCGACCATCAATACTGCAAAGCCAAGGATCATCATCGCGGTGCCGATGCGACCGACTCGTGCCGTCTTCTCAAAATCAAACTCAGTGCGATCATGGCCTTCTACATTGCGGACCGACCAAGATACTTCGATGGCATGTGAAAGAAATGCGATCGTGAAGATCGCCAAACAAGCATAAATCGCCCCATTCGAAAAATATGCAAGGCTGGTCGACGTCACTTATTGTCTCCTCTAACTTCTTCAAGCGCCCGCGCTAGCGCTATGAGTTCTTCTTCAAGTCCTGGAATGCCATTCTTTGCCAGACCCGCTATTTCAACATCATCGCCTACCTTTATCCAAATTCGGCGCTGGCGTGTAAAGAGTGAGATCAGCAACCCCAAGATCGCAAAGATCGCACCATAGAGTGCGTACATCTTCCCAGGATCATCAACAATCTGCAGATTGACCCAAGCCTTCCAGCCATCGAAGGTGATACTTCCTGCGCCAAAATCATAGGTGCTTCCGAGTGTGAGAGCTTTGAGACCAATCTTTGTCATCTTCGAGGTATTGAGCGAGTAAACAGATTGTGGGGTTCCACTATCTAGCCCCAAGTTACCCTTCCAGGCAGATAGAACGAGGCGTGGATCAAGGACCTCGGGATAGGTAGAGAAGATTCCACGTGCTGCGCTACTGGTGGCCGTCGGTATGAAAGATGCGATGAAACCAATCTGCGGTGTCATATCGGGAATCTTGATAGCTCCTAAAGAACTTAGGTTCGCATCTTGTGGAAGAAATATCACCGCACCTTGGAAGGTGATGTGACCCGATTTGTCGCGGACTGTAACTACGGGTGAATAGCCATTTGCCTGTAGATAAACCTTGGTGCTTCCTGAAGTCCATGGCTTATTGACCTTAATGACGACCTCTTTGGCGGTGATACCAATCGGAGCGGAAATATCTGTAGTGAGTACATAGTTACTTGGTTGACCTGTGGTTGGAACATATGATGCAACAAAATTCTTAACGGTGAGGGAAAATGGAACGAGTGAACCCTGTCCCTGAAACTTTCCGTAACTTATATTGTCGTACGAAGTGGGCGTATTAATGAATCGATCGCCCACATTCAAAATCGCCTCACCCTTCATTCCCAAGAGTCCACCCAGGGCGACTCCTACGAGAATCAAGATTAGCGAAAGGTGGAATAAGAGATTTCCAGTTTCGCGGCTATAGCCCTTTTCGGCAGATATTGAATTACCTTCGCGCCGAATTCGGAAACGGTGGCTCTTTAACCACTGTTGCGAAATATCTAGAGCCCGCTCTTGATCCGTCGAGACAATTCGATAACCCTCCATGCGATCTAAATTTCGCGGAGTCAGTGGTGGTTTCTTGGCGATCGCGCGCAGATGCGACACAGTACGGGGTAGGACACATCCAATAAGCGAAATAAATAGCAAGAGATAAATTGCGCTAAACCAGGGCGATGCATAGACATTAAATAAGTGCAGGCGATCCATCCATTTGGCCAGAGTTGGATCACTTGTGAAGTAGGAGTCAACTTTCTGCGGATTTTGACTGCGTTGCGGGAAGAGTGAGCCTGGAATTGCAGCTACACCTAAGAGCATCAGCAAAATTAGCGCGGTACGCATGCTCGTTAACTGGCGCCAAGCCCAACGCAACATTCCTATTACGCCGATATTTGGCCTTTGGATTTCGTTCTGCTCCATCAGACCACCGGCACAAAATTGGAGATCGAGGCGCGTAGTGAGTTGATAATCTGCCCCCACAATCCAGTTGCCTGCAAGAAGCCAATGATGATAAGAAATACTCCGCCAAAGATAGTTAAGAGGTTGCCACGCCTGGAGATAAAACGTCGCAACTTTGCCGATTGATCAAAGAACAACCCCACGAGGATAAATGGAACTCCGATTCCAAAGCAGTAACCAACGCTCAAAATTGCTCCGCGCAGCGCACTAGAACTTTGGAAGGAGAGAGCTTGCACCGCGCCCAGCGTTGGGCCAATGCATGGAGTCCAACCCAGACCAAATAGGAAACCTAAGAGTGGTGCTCCAAGTAAACCGGTGGTGGACTTCCACTGCGGTTTAAATGAGCGGTAGAACCTTTGATTGAAGAGGAAGACAGTCCCCATAAGCATCGTGAGCAGACCGAGCACGATCTGCAGCCATCTCGATCCGCTAGAAATCTTGGACCCCAGCGAACCAAAGAGCGCTCCGTAACTAATAAAGAGAACTGAGAACCCGGAGACAAAGAGAATTGCCCCTAGTGCAGTGCGTCCCTTGTTCTTCACATCTGTCATACCTGCTGAATAAGCGAGGTAGCCAGGAACTAGAGGCAGGACGCAAGGTGAGAAGAATGAGATTAAACCGGCGATAACTGCAACCCCCAGGGCTAACAGAAGATTGCCAGCGAGAATTTGGTGCACAAAGAAGTTATGCATGAGGCGCATCCTTCAGAACCTTGTCGAGCAAATTGGTAAGAAGTGCGACAGTGACTTCGCCGCTGACGCGGGCAGCAACGTACCCGTGCGCATCAATAATGAGCGTCGTGGGAATCGCGTTAGGGACCAGAGAGTTTCTAAATTTAGCGAGCACCGAATCATCGGTAAATACTGGATATGCAATCTTGAAACGCTTTACAAATTCCAGGGCTGAAGAGGTGTTATCTCGCGTCAAGATTCCGGCGAATTGGACACCCTGCGGCGCGTATTTGATTGCGAAGTCAGAAAGTAGTGGAGCTTCGGCACGACAGGGCGAACACCATGAGGCCCAAACATTGAGGACGGTGACCTTGTTCGCAGCGAGCGCCATGGTTCCACTTTGGAGGGTCGCTCCAGAAATAATTGGCGCCAACTTCCGATCAGGGGCCTTTAAATAAACAGCGACCCCATCGCCAGAGACAAATGCGTTTTGGTTAGCGGTCGACAGACCGCTGCTCGAACAACCGGTGAGCAGGCCGAGAGATGCGCAAAGAAGGATTGCTAAGCGTTTCATCTCTTCTCCGGTAGCAGGTGGCGAGCAGGTTCTACATAGCTGACCCCCTCGATATCTCCGGCAGCATCCAAGTGAAAACTTGTAACAGAGGCCAAGGTGCATTGACGTTTGCGGGGATCGTGCAACATACGACGACCTTCGACGGCGGAGCGAAGAATCCAGATGGGCAGTTGATGCGAGACCGCAAAAGCATCCTTACCAGCGGCGGCATCGCGAGCAGCAAAGAGCGCAGCTAACATGCGAGCTACCTGCTCTTCGTAAGGTTCACCCCAAGAGGGAACCCAAGGGCGCGTCAGATGGCGCCAAGATTTTGGGTGGCGTAATACGCCAGAGCCCATCTCAAATTTCTCTCCTTCGAAGACATTCGCGGCTTCGATCAAATTCTCATCAGTGATGATCTGCAGAGAGTGTGCGGCGGCTAAGGGGCGAGCGGTCTCCTGGGCGCGCTGTAGCGGCGAGGCTAAAACTGCCCCAACTTCAAACTGTTTTGACCATTCGGCGACCGTACTTGCCATCTCCTGGCCGCGCTCGGAGAGGTACCAGCCCTGCTGCCGTCCGTAAAGAATCTTCTCAGGATTAAAGACCTCTCCATGCCTCAAGAAATGAATGGTAGGGCTCATACCCTAAGCATAAAGGAGGAGCGCGATCGGGCCTGCGCGAGGGTCGGCGGAAGGGTGGCTAGGCTTGGCATATGGCGCTCCCCCTGAAGCGAGTTGCTTTCTTTGATGTCGACAATACCTTGATGCGGGGCTCGTCCCTTTTCTTCCTCAGCAAGGGGATGTATCAAAGGGGCTTCTTCACAAAGAAAGATATCTCGAATTTCGTGATGGCTAATTTGAGATATCGCCTCTCGGGTATTGAGAACAGGGAAGAGATCGACAAGATTCAAGGCGCTGCCTGTGAATTTTTCCGGGGCCACGATGTTTCGATCATTGAAAAGATGGGTATCGAGGTCTACGACGAATATGTTTCGCCGGCCCTGTGGCAGGGAACGATTGAAATCGCCAATAATCATCTCGATCACGATGAAGAGGTTTGGCTCGTCACGGCTACTCCTAAGGACCTGGCAGATCTGATAGCCAAGCGCCTGGGTTTCACTGGGGCGCTGGGAACTGTTGCTGAGGTCAGGGATGGCGTTTACACCGGAAAGTTGATCGGCCAGCTCCTCCATGGTCCAACTAAGGCGATTGCCGTTGAAGCGCTAGCGGCGGAGCATGGCATCGATTTAGCAAACTCATACGCCTACTCCGATAGCCACCATGACATTCCACTCCTGCAAGCGGTGGGTAACCCCCGAGCGATCAACCCAGATACCCTGCTGCAGATCCATGCCCTCCGAGAGGGTTGGCCAATTTACGACTTTCGCAGGATGAGAGCGCTGAAAAAGCTGGCAGCACCCGTGCTCGGACGTATGGTCAAACTGCGGACCCTGCTATCTCCCCGGAGTTGGCGTCGCAGCAGGTAGGAAAACCCCAGTAATGTAGGCCAGTTATGTCTACCCCAGCGATCTCCTTCACCGAAGAGTTGCGCAATCGATCTGATGATGAGATCAAAGCGCTCTTCGCACTTCGACCTGATCTAATCTCACCCGTGCCCACCGATGTGATGGCGCTTGCTGCGCGCGCTAATTCAGCACCTAGCCTGCTCCGAGCTCGCGAATCACTCGACAAATTCCGCCTAGATATATTGACTGCACTATGTACCCTCGATGAACCAATCGCTTTGCAACAAATTGTCGCGGTAACCTCGCAAGACGCTATCCGCGCACTTGAATCCCTCTGGGAGATCGCACTCATCTACCGAGATGGTGAGCGCTACCGAGTAACTTCAAATGTGCGCACGCTCATTGGAGAATATCCGGCTGGTCTGGGTGTCAAAAGTTCCAAGCCTTTCGATTTTGCAGCCCTGGAAAACTCTCCCAAAGGGGCGGTCGAAACGCTGGGCAAGATGGTTTGGGGTCCACCGAAAGGACAGATCGCCGATATCAAAAAGGCGCCTCCAGCAATCAAATGGTTATTGGAGAATAATTTTCTGGTTCCCTTTGATTCACAAACTGTCCTGCTGCCACGCGAAGTGGCGATGCACTTTCGCGATGGAAAAGTATTTAAAACATTGCAGCCAATCCGCCCTACTGTCGAAGGCGTAACCAGAGCGCAGAAGTCGGCGGATCTTGCTGCCATCGCAAATATCTCAACCTTCGTACGTTGGGCTGAAGAGCTGGGGCACAACTGGTCCGATGAACCTCCTACGGCGCTGCGATCAGGTGGATTAGGGGTTCGTGATTTAAAGCGTACCGCCGAGCACCTAGGCATCTCTGAAAGCTGTGCCGCCTTTGTGGCAGAGCTACTTTATATCGGCGGGCTGATAGTTATAGATACCGATGATCAGATTCTGCCCACAAGCGCCTTTGATCTTTGGCTTACCAAGAGCATTGAAGAGCAGTGGCACGCACTGGTCACGCTCTGGATGGAAACTTCACGAGTCAGTGGACTGATTGGCAAGAGCGATTCGAAGAACATCGCAGCCTTGGGTCCAGAGCTAGATCGCGGTGGGGTATCGACCTTGAAGAAGGTAATTCTAAAATTACTCAAAGACCATCCGGGAATCGATCCAGCTTTAGATTCAATTACGGCAACACTTACCTGGATGCTCCCAACACGCGCCAACCGAGATTACTCAGAGTGGATTCTTCGCGAAGCCGAATGGTTGGGGTTGACGGGGCAAGGTGCTATTTCAACCTTTGCTATCGCTCTCATTGCGCAAGAGGATTTAGGTGTTGAGAAGGCACTGCCAAAACCAGTTGATCACATTTTGATTCAAGCCGATAACAGCGCAATTGCACCGGGTCCACTCACTTTGGAACTTGCCAATGCCATCGGTACCATCGCAGATATCGAAAGTCGTGGCGGCGCCAGCGTGTATCGATTTAGCGAATCTTCAATTCGGCGGGGCCTAGACCATGGGCAAACAGGAGATCAGATCAAGGAATTCTTAAAGAAGATTTCTAAGACTCCAATGCCACAGCCTTTAGATTATTTGATTTCAGATGTTGCAAAACGCCATGGGAAGCTGCGTGCCGGTAGTACGACGTCATACCTACGTTGTGAAGATGAAGGTCTCATCCAAGAGATTCTCCACGATAAACGGCTAGAGCATCTGCGGCTACGTAAACTCGCACCACAGGTTTTGATCAGTGATACAGATAGTGGTGAGCTAATGCGGATTCTCCGCGATGGCGGATATCTGCCCGCCGCAGAAAATGAGACGGGCGTGCTCATCTCCGCTCCTAAGGTGAGGCGAGCCAAGGCGAGACCAAAACCTCCACGCGTGATATCCGAACTCACTACTCCTGGTGAAACTTTGATCTCTTCCGCAGTTCGCGCATTACGAGCTGGAGAACGAGCCAGCTCCCATAAGCCGCGCGATGTCCCGCGCACGACCGCAAATGAGACCGTTGACCTCCTTCATCAATACATTGAGGAGCGGGCCAGCCTCACCATTGGCTACGCGGACTCCAACGGCGGGGTTTCCAATCGATTGATTGATCCACTTTCCATCTCTCTCGGGACTCTGGTCGCGCGCGACCACGCCACAGGCGAGATCGCCCATTTCCGTATCCCCCGCATCACCGGCGTAAGCCCTGCCAACTAGGCTTACCCCATGACTTTCCTCGCTGAGCTACAAGAACTCGTGGAGTGCCAATCTCCTAGTGAAGATCTCGCTGCCTGTAGCAAGGTTGTTGAGTTAGCGGTGCAGATCGCCGCCAGAAACCTCCCCAACGCAGCGCGTATTACCCAGGAAGGTGGTCGCCCGGTCTTCTGGTGGGGATCCCAAACACCTGAAGTAGTCCTGCTCTGTCACCTCGATACCGTTTGGCCGACTGACTCATATCTTCCGCTCTGGCGCGTAGATGGAGATCAGATCTTCGGCCCGGGAATCTTCGATATGAAGGCCGGCTTCCTACAAGCTATGTATGCCATCAAAGATATTCCAGCAGCCTTCGAAAAAATCGCACTGATCGGGACAACCGATGAAGAGGTTGGTTCGCATTCGTCTCGTGAATTGATCGAACGTCTCGCTAAGTCTGCGAAAGCGACTCTCGTCTTTGAATCATCCATTGATGACACAGTTAAAATTGGTCGTAAAGGTACTTCAATGTATCGCATCACGATTCACGGTCGCGCCGCCCATGCTGGACTCGAACCCGAAAAGGGAATCAACGCAACCACCGAAATTTCACGAATTGCACTGGCGCTGGGTGCGCTTGAAAATAACGAACATGGAACTACCGTAGTTCCAACGTTGATGCACTCTGGCTCTACAACCAATACTGTTCCAGCGACCGCTTCGCTTGATGTCGATGCGCGTTCCTTCCTATCTGCCGAACTAGATCGCATTGATGTAGCAATCAAGGCGCTGCAACCATTACATCCAGAAGCCAAGATCGAAATAACTGGCGGAATCAATCGACCACCGCTCGAGCACACCGCAACTGCAGAGCTATACGAATTAATTGAATCCGTTGCTAAGAAGTTAGGTCTGCCACCAGTAGGTCACGTATCAGTCGGCGGAGCCAGTGATGGAAATTTGGCAGCAGCTGTTGGTGGAAAAGTGTTGGATGGGCTGGGGGCCTCTGGGTATGGCGCACACGCTGCTCACGAACATATCTTTGCTAGTCGAATCGAAACCAGGATCTCGCTTATCGCGGGGCTCATTAAGGAATTAATTTAATGGCCGATGGCCCACTGATTGTTCAGAGTGATAAGACTCTGCTTCTCGATATCGACCATCCGCTCTCTGACGAATGCCGTAGGGCGATTGCATCCTTTGCCGAGCTAGAAAAGTCACCAGAGCACATTCATACCTATCGTTTGACCCCGCTGGGGCTTTGGAATGCACGAGCTGCGGGACTGGATGCAGAGCGAGTGGTTGATACCCTCTTGAAGTATTCACGCTTTGCGGTTCCACATGCTCTGCTCATCGATATTGCCGAGACCATGTCGCGCTACGGACGTTTGAGGTTGGAAGCTCATCCCGTGCACGGCCTCACCTTGGTCTCCAATGATCCTGCAGTACTCCGCGAAGTTACTCGCGGCAAGAAGATTGCACCGATGCTTGGACTTCAGATCGATGATGAAACCCTGGTAGTCCATCCGGGCCAACGCGGTTTTCTAAAACAAGCTTTACTTAAACTGGGCTGGCCCGCGGAGGACTTTGCCGGTTATGTCGATGGTGAACATCATGAGATTGCCCTCAAGGAGGAGGGTTGGTCGATTCGCAAGTATCAGGCGATGGCCGCTGAAGGATTCTGGCATGGCGGTTCTGGTGTTGTGGTTCTCCCCTGTGGAGCCGGCAAGACAATCGTCGGCGCTGCCGCGATGGCGCACGCTAAAGCAACAACGTTGATCTTGGTGACTAATACTGTTGCCGCCCGCCAGTGGCGCGATGAACTGTTACGTCGCACTACTTTGCACGAGGATGACATAGGAGAGTACTCCGGAGCGAAGAAAGAGATCCGCCCAGTAACGATTGCGACTTATCAAGTAATGACCATGCGTCGCAACGGCGTCTACTCGCACCTCGATCTATTTGATGCCATCGACTGGGGATTAATTATTTACGATGAAGTTCATCTTCTGCCTGCTCCGATCTTCCGCTTCACCGCAGATATTCAGTCGCGGCGCCGCCTCGGACTCACTGCAACTTTAGTCCGTGAAGATGGGATGGAGGGCGAAGTCTTCTCACTCATTGGTCCTAAACGCTTTGATGTTCCTTGGAAAGAGATTGAATCCCAAGGTTATATTGCGCCAGCAGATTGCGTTGAGGTCCGCATTACCCTTACCGAGGAAGAGCGCCTCAACTACGCGACTGCGGAACAGGAAGATCGTTATCGTTTCTGCTCAACGACGCAGACGAAGCACAATGTGGCGATCGCGTTAGCCAGAGCACATGCTGAAGATCAAGTTCTCGTTATTGGTCAATACTTAGATCAGATCGATGCACTCGGCGCCGAACTAGGTGTACCAGTTATTAAAGGGGATACTCCTGTCAAAGAACGCGAACGACTCTTTAATCTCTATCGAAGCGGTGACATAAAGTGTTTGGTTGTCTCTAAAGTTGCCAACTTCTCTATCGATCTCCCAGATGCGACGATTGCAATTCAAGTCTCAGGAACCTTCGGCTCCAGGCAAGAAGAGGCGCAACGACTCGGACGAATCTTGCGTCCTAAAGCTGATGGACGTAGCGCCCGCTTCTACTCACTTGTGGCAAGAGACACTATCGATCAAGACTTTGCACAGAATCGTCAACGTTTCTTGGCGGAGCAGGGTTATGCATATCGCATCATCGACGCCGATGAGATTCTCTCTAAGGATAATTAATTTATCTAGTTTTAACTATTTTTGGAGTTCTCCGAAGAATTTTCGGAATCGCGCTGGATTGACGGTAAAGAAGTCATGCGGTTGCTGGTCAATCTGAATCACCGGCACCTGCTCCCCATATTTGTACTCAAGATCAGGGTCGCCATCGATAAATATCTCTTCAATTTCAAAGTTCAGTTCTTTCTGCAGAACTTCTAAGGTTCGCAGCGCCTCCTCGCAGAGATGGCAACCCTGCCTGGAGTAGATCTGAACTTGGCGCATGGTATCTATCCTCTCAGAGGACTAAGATTTTTATCTATGCGAGCCAAAAATCTAGTAAAAACCCTGCTCGCCGCCCTCTTTCTATCCACTCTCTCTAGCATCACTCCGGCGCAAGCCCTTGTCGTAGAGAAGGTTCCCGCTCCTTGGGTAAATTTCTATCGCTCTGGAAATACCGCCGTATCGCCAAAAGTAAATTCCGCAGGGCCAATACCGGTCGGCATGCAGGTCGGAATTCTGAGCAACATCAAAGTTAATTATGTAAATGTGCCGGTCTTGGAACAGAACGCCGTCCAGGCGGCGATTGATATCTGGTCAGATAATTGGAGTTCATCTGTTCCCGTTAACGTCGTTGCTAATTTCGTTCAACAAGGTACATCGGGGATCTTAGCTTCGGCCTCCCCTGTCAGCTTCTTTCACAACTTTACCGGTGCCCCCGATCCAACGCTCTGGTACTCCTCTGCAATGGCAAATGCCCTCGCCGGGAAAGACCTTGATCCCGCCAACCCTGAGATATCAATTAATATCAACGCGACCATGGTCAACTCTTTCTATCTTGGGACGGATGGAAACTGTCCGCCAAATCTCTATGACTTAGAGTCGATCATCTTGCATGAAGTTGCTCACGGACTAGGTTTCCTCTCCAACGACTCTTTCGATCCCTTCTCGCAATATGGGAGCATCGACCAGCCCACCCCATTTGACGCGTACGCCCAAACTCCAGACGGGGGACGCCTTATGGATGTGGCATCACCTTCTGCAGAGTTGGGAGCCGCATTCCAAAGTCCGTTGGTCTGGTCGGGGAAGAATGGCATCGCGGCGAATAATGGAATCAAACCGCGCTTGTACACACCTACTCCATATCAAGCCGGCTCTTCGATAAGTCATCTGGATCAAAGTACATTTCAAAATAGCGGCGCCAACGCACTGATGTCGCCTTCTTGGCCCTCCGGCGCAGTTTTCCATACTCCGGGTCCGCTCCTGCTCGGCATGTTGGCTGATATGCGATTAAAGCCTGCTCCCGGAATTCCCGCTGGAATACCGGGCTCTCCGCGCAATGTATATGCAATAGTCGGAGATAGGTCCGCCATAGTCAGTTTCGATCCCCCAGAAAACGCGCGAACCGCTCAAGTTATTTCCTATTCAATTACCGTAAACGAAACTGGCGCGAATATTCAGGCGGAGACAAGTCCTGTAACGGTGACCGGACTGAAGAATGGATCGCATTACTCATTCTCGGTGACAGCAATCAATCAACTAGGCATTTCTCCAGCACAGACAACCAATGCGATATTCCCACAGGCGCCTTGGAAATCGGCAGTGATGGATCCGAGCGCTGACGCAAAGTTCTTAGCCACGACCACATTTAGAGGCGCCCCCACAGTTGTATACACGGATGGCAAAGCTGGAGATATCAAGCTGGCAATCTGGAATGGCAAGGTTTGGATTAAGAGCGTCATAGATGGAAATTCCAGCTTAGGCGGACGGACCAAGGATGATGTCGCCGGTAACTTGGCAGTATGCACCTCCGCGACGGGTAAGAATCAGAGGCTTGATATTGTCTACGCGGATATGCTCAGTAGGCAACTGCGTTATGCGGGTTACAACGGAAAAACCTGGACTTACTCAGTCGTGGACGGCAATGGAACTTCAATCGTTAAATATTCAGACCCCAATCGAGTTCGCACCGCAAGTGATGTCAGCGGGGCCAGCGCCTGCGTTGATACACCAGATGGAGTGCAAATTTTCTATCGCGACCAGGGCGAAGGCATCGTCTTGGCTGCGGTCCAGCAGGGAGCATCAATCGGCAAGTGGGCCTATCAAGTTGTCGATGGTGATTCCACAACAAATGGGCGCACCACCGGAGACGTTGGGTTCCATCTCAAAGCTCTTAACGTGGGACGATCGATCTACCTACTTTACGATTCAATTCTGCAAGTCAATCGTCAGAAACAGGCGCTGCAAGGCGAAGTTAGGCTCGCTACTCGAGCCAGTCCCTATCCAGAGGATTGGCAGTACACCGCCCTAGATACTTATGGCGGGGATGTTGCTGTGGCTGGCTATGACGTGTCGCTTGCGCTCGTCGGAAAAGATGTGACCGGAGTTTGGATGGCTGCCAGCGGTACCTCAATACCCGATCCAAATCAATTGCGGTTGATGGATATCTCAAATTCGGGTCCCGTCATATCTGCAAGCACTGATATCTATGGCACTCCAAGCGCACCGCTCCACAGTGATGGGTTACATACACTTTTTAATTGTCAGAATCGATTATGTGCTTTCAACAACAATGATATGACCGTCTCACTCGTTACTGCTGCCACTCTAGTTAACACATTGAGTGCATCATGGATTACCATCAACAAGGTTCGCTACGCGCTCGTAGGTGTTAGCGGAAAGTTACAACTTTTTAAAGCCATTTAAATTATTTGGTGTGAATAATCGTCACGAAATAAGTTCCAGAACCTTGCGACAATTCAATGACTCCAACTCCACTCTGATATTGCAACGAGATCGGTCTGCCTGTGATCGAATAGATGGCCTTCATGAGTTTGGTTTTTAGCGTGCTCTTAATCAGCACGAGAGTCTTCTGACTGACAGGAAGTCCAGTTACTCCAGTAATGGATTTAGCTGCCACATAACTCTGCCAACTATATGCGGCGCTCGCTGCGTTTAAAATCTGCGGGGAAGTTACAACGGAGGTAGCGCCATTTTTAATGGTTCCGATCTTTCCAAGTGGAGTAAGGGAGACGGCAAAGCCAGGAAGGCCCGACTTATTTGATACTCCCTGAATTATAAAATTGACGCCTTTGAGCGCAATCGCTGTTGGAATATCAATATCCCCAACATCCTTAGTAAATGTATTTTCGAGCAGTCCGCTGGCGCTTATCTCCCAAATGGTAAGTCGGTTCAGTCCTGGGGCAGGAGTAGAACTGTTGGCTGCGATTGCGGATGAACCGGCCACCCAGATAGTGCCAGAAGCGTCCATACATCCGGCGGTTGCCACATCATCCCCTGGCGTGCCCAAGCGCAGCTCCCAGAGTTTGGCACCCTGCGAATTGAGCGCGGTAATAAATCCATCGCTCCCCCCGAGAGCGGGTGAAGTAACAAGCGGTGAAGTGGTGGATTCGATGGTGCCAATGAGAAATATCCCTGACGGCGAGCTAATGAGCTTGTGAACTTCGTCCCCGCCGGAGAAATTGGTTGTGACGGTAGGTGCGAGTGGAGTCAGCGCAATAGGTGGAACTTTGGTTGCCGCTTGAACCGGCGCTGCAATTGCGAGCGCGAGCGCGGTACCGAGAAGGAGCGCTCTATTCACGCCATCGCGCGCGAACGGTCAGCCGCCGCGTTCATTGCTCGAAGAACCAGCCCTTGTAGGTCGCCTTCACTCAATACTTTCAAGCCCTCATATGTAACCCCTTTGGGGCTCGTAACATTTTCACGGAGAGTAGTTGCGCTCTTACCAGTTTCATCCAACATCTTGGCTGCGCCAACAATGGTTTGGATCACTAATGCAGTGGCCGTTGCCTCATCGATGCCCATATCCATAGCACCTGCAACCATCGCTTCAACGAAGGCAAAAAAGTAAGCTGGTCCCGACCCACTGGTTGCGGTAGCTGCATCTTGCAGCGGTTCTGCGACTTCAATGCTCTTGCCAGCCGCTGCTAAGAAATCTGTGACGAATACTCTTTGATCTGGCCGAACGGCGCTGCCGAAGGAGACGATCGCCATGCCTGCACCTAAGAGTGTTGGAGTGTTGGGCATTACCCGTACAACCGCAGGTCCACCTAGTCCTGTTTCTAGAGTAGCGATCTTCTTTCCTGCTAAGAATGAGATAACTAATGCACCAGTTTTGAGGGTAGGCGCGACGCGTTCCATGATCTCCGCTAAATCTTGGGGCTTTACGATAATCATCAAGACATCGCAGGTGGAAGCCATCTCTTCGATGGATGCAGCGGTAATTCCATAGCGCTCTTGTAGCTCAGCGCTCCGCTCCGCACGGCGCACTGCAAAATTGATCTGGCCAGCTGGGCACCCTGCCTTCAGCAAGGCCACGAGGAGCGCTTCACCCATATTGCCCACACCGATAAGGCCAACTCTGGCGCTCTTGATGGCGATCTGATTCACGGGAGTTAGCCTAGCCAATGGCGCTACCCAAGGGGCGCTGGTGGGTCAGCTCCTGTCGCATTGCACTAGTAGGCTCTCGCACTATGCCAGAAGTAAAAGATGGATTTGCGCGTGATTTCGTGGAATTTGCCGACCCCGCAAAACCTGAGGAGCTCTTCCGTTGTGACCTGACGTGGCTTACCTCCTATTGGCAGTGCATCTATGGTGCTGGGTGCTGCGGGATTGATGCCGATAAGCCCGATGCTGGATGTTGCTCTGATGGCGCTTATTACTCAGATGGCGAAGATGAGGCGCGCACGCTAAAGGTCGCTGAGCGTTTAACCCCAGAGATGTGGCAATATTTTGACGAAGCCCAACCTAAGAAATCTAAGGGGAAGTTACGAATATCCGAGGTAGGTCTCGATGGAGATCGTAAGACGCGCAAGGTAGAAGATTCCTGCATCTTCCTCAATCGTAAGGGGTACGAGGCGGCAGGGTTCACCGGTAGTTTCGGTTGCGTCTTGCACCACCTCGCCCAGAAGGAAGACGTACATTTTGTTGAGACCAAACCCGATGTCTGCTGGCAACTTCCGATTCGCCGCTCCTTTGAGACGCGAGAATTTGGCGAGCAAGAGATATCTGTAACGGTAATCGGAGAGTACGAGCGCCTCGCCTGGGGCGATGGTGGCGCAGAATTCTCTTGGTATTGCACAGCCAATACCGAAGCTCATGTCGGTCGCGAACCGGTTTACATTTCTAACAACAACGAGTTGATTGCACTCATGGGTGCTGCGGGTTATGCCGAACTTAAGAAGTATTGCGATGCACGAATTGAAGCCATCGCGGCTCTTGCCAAAGAGAACAAGAAGCGCGAACTGCCTCTCTTTATAATTCACCCTGCCACGATCGGCGCACAGAAGTAGTTCATCATGGCAAAAGCGCCAGCTAAAGATCCCTTCCGGTGCAGCGAATGTGGCTGGACTTCGACTAAATGGGTAGGACGTTGCGGCGAATGCCAAGCGTGGGGAAGCGTCGAAGAGATCGGTGCCCCTAAGCGACTCTCTTTAGTAGCCGGTTCAGTTTCGCAATCAGCGGTTCCCATCGGTGAAGTAAGTATCGAAAGCGCTCGCTCACGCACGAGCGGGGTCAGTGAACTGGATCGGGTGCTGGGTGGCGGATTAGTTCCAGGAGCGGCAATTTTGCTCACCGGAGAGCCTGGAGTCGGAAAATCCACCTTATTACTATCCGTTGCCGCAGAATCTGCTCGGGCTGCGATGCGCGCGCTATATGTAAGCGGAGAAGAATCAGCCTCACAGATACGCGTACGGGCAGATCGACTTAAAGCGATTGATCCCGGCCTCTGGTTGGCTGCCGAAAATGATCTCGGCGCGATCATCGCCCATCTCGATGCTGTGCAACCTGAATTACTCATTATCGATTCTGTGCAGACCATATCTAGCAGCACTGTCGAAGGCGCTCCGGGTGGAGTCACACAGGTACGAGAGATTGCCGCGGCGCTCATTCGAATAACTAAAGAGCGCAACATCACCTTGGTATTAGTCGGCCACGTTACAAAAGATGGGTCAATCGCAGGCCCACGCATTCTTGAACATCTCGTGGATGTTGTTTTAACTTTCGAGGGTGAACGCCATTCTCGCCTCCGCCTTATCCGCGCTACCAAGAATCGCTTCGGCGCCGCCGATGAGGTTGGCTGCTTTGATATGTCAGATGTTGGAATCGTCGGAGTAACAGATCCCACCGGCCTATTCACAAGTCGTCACTCCGAACCAGTTCCCGGAACATGTGTGACCGTTGCTCTCGAAGGGCGTCGTCCCTTGCTTGCCGAAATTCAATCTCTAGTCGGGATTCCAGTTGCCGATGGTCGCGACTTTGGAAATGCACGCCGCGTAACATCCGGTTTGGATAACCCGCGTACCGCAATGACTCTCGCTGTACTTGAGCTACGAGCAGGCATCCGGTTATCTGGTCGCGATGTTTATGTCGCAACTGTGGGGGGAATGAAAATTACCGAACCAGCCGCCGATCTCGCAGTCGCACTTTCGGTGGCTTCGGCTGCAAAGGGGCTGGCGCTGCCAGCAGATCTCGTTGCGGTTGGCGAAGTCGGTCTCGCTGGAGAAATTCGCAAAGTAACTGGCGTGCAACAACGGATCGCCGAAGCTGCTCGATTGGGCTTTAAGCGCGCCATGGTTCCTGCCGGTTCCGAGTTAAAGATTCCCGGCATCGAAATTCTAGAAGTCTCTCGGATCGAACAGGCGCTTATCAAGGTCAAGATCAACTAGTGAACCAGCAAGTCGTTCTCGACTGGTTTGATCAGAACAAGCGTGATCTCCCCTGGCGGAACACCACTCCATGGGGTGTGATGGTGAGCGAATTTATGTTGCAACAGACTCCAGTTAATCGCGTACTTCCAATCTGGAGCCAGTGGATGGTCAAGTGGCCGACCGCGCTCGACCTTTCCCTCGCAAAAAAATCTGAGGTAGTCACCGCTTGGGGGCGCCTCGGCTATCCGCGTAGAGCGCTGCGCTTATATGAATCAGCAGGAATAATTGCTCGAGATTTCAACAATCAGGTGCCACGAGCGCTTGAGGATTTACGCACTTTGCCTGGCATCGGTGAATATACGGCGGCGGCGATCAGTGCCTTTGCCTTCGGTGAATCAGCTCTGGTCCTTGATGTAAATATCCGCAGACTCTTTGCGCGAGTGATTGATGGAGTAGAACATCCAACACCCTCCCCCTCGCAGATAGAGCGCAGGCTGCGCTACGAATTGATCCCTGCCGAAGGTGCCAAATGGGCGGCAGCCACTATGGAATTTGGCGCGCTGGTCTGCACATCTAAGAACCCGGTATGCGAGGCCTGTCCTTTGCAACGACGATGCGCTTGGCGGAAGGCTGGCTACCCTCCGACGGAATTAATTCGCAAGTCACAAAGCTGGGCTGGAACCGATCGCCAATGCCGTGGCACCATCGTGCAGGCGCTGCGCGAGAATGAAAAATTAACCCCAAGCGCACTTAAGAAGTTGTGGCACGACAACTCGCAGATAGAGAAGGCTCTTAAAACACTTGTTGCCGATGGCCTCATAGAGACCACCGGCAAAAGTTTTCGACTAGCAGATTAGTTAGAGCTGGTCGCCGCCAAATCGCCAGGTGTATCTGGCATGGTGGACTTAACAACTCCGGTGAAGGTGAACGACTCTTTATCATCAGTGGTGACGACATCAACCAAGGTGATCTCCCCTGGCTTCACATCTCCAAAGAGAATCTTCTCTGATAGAACATCCTCGATCTCGCGCTGAATGGTGCGGCGCAGTGGACGTGCTCCAAGAACTGGGTCATATCCGCGCTTTGCCAGGAGGGCTTTTGCTGCGAAGGTGAGTTCGATACCCATATCCTTCGCGCGTAGGCGCTCATCGAGATTAGCGATCATCAGATCAACGATCTGAACAATCTCCTCCTCGGACAATTGATGGAAGACCACGATATCGTCGATGCGATTGAGGAACTCGGGACGGAAGTGCGTCTTAAGCTCATCGCTTACCTTCTGCTTCATGCGCTCGTAATTTCCGAGAACATCATCAGAGTTATGGAATCCCAGACCCATAGTCTTGGAAATATCGCGAGTACCAAGGTTGGTAGTCATGATGATGACGGTGTTCTTGAAATCAACGACACGACCTTGGGAGTCGGTGAGGCGACCATCTTCGAGAACCTGTAAGAGTGCGTTGAAGATATCGGGGTGAGCCTTCTCGATCTCATCAAAGAGAACGACAGAGAATGGCTTGCGACGTACCTTCTCGGTCAACTGTCCACCTTCGTCATAACCGACATAACCGGGAGGAGCACCGAAGAGGCGGGAAGCGGTGTGCTTCTCCGAATACTCCGACATATCGAGTTGAATCAAGGCATCTTGATCGCCAAAGAGGAAGGCAGCCAAGGTGCGAGATAGCTCGGTCTTACCAACGCCGGAAGGACCGGCGAAGATAAAGGAGCCACCAGGGCGCTTTGGATCTTTGAGGCCAGCACGAGTACGACGAATGGCTTGCGAGAGCGCACGAATCGCTTGATCTTGTCCGATCACGCGGCGGTGCAGCTCATCTTCCATGCGAAGCAGACGCGCAGTCTCTTCCTCGGTTAACTTAAAGACTGGGATACCGGTGGAGTGTGAAAGCACTTCTGCGATTAACTCTTCATCAACCTCAGCGACGATATCTAGATCGCCAGCTTTCCAAGTCTTTTCACGTTCTACCTTCTCAGCGATAAGAGTCTTCTCTTGATCACGGAATGAAGCGGCCTTTTCGAAATCTTGAGCATCGATCGAGGACTCTTTATCTTTACGAGCGCGCGCGATCTTCTCATCGAATTCACGGAGCTCAGGTGGAGCTGTCATTCGACGGATACGAAGTCTGGAACCCGCCTCATCGATTAAATCGATTGCTTTATCAGGCAAGAAGCGATCTGCAATATATCGATCGGCCAGGGTCGCAGCAGCGACAATTGCGGAGTCAGAGATCGAAACCTTGTGATGAGTTTCGTAGCGATCGCGCAGACCTTTAAGAATTTCGATGGTGTGCGTCAGCGTTGGCTCGGCAACCTGGATAGGTTGGAAGCGACGCTCGAGTGCAGCGTCCTTCTCGAGGTGCTTGCGATACTCATCGAGAGTTGTGGCCCCGATTGTCTGGAGTTCGCCACGAGCGAGCATTGGCTTCAAGATGCTGGCAGCATCAATCGCACCTTCGGCAGCTCCAGCCCCTACGAGAGTGTGAATCTCGTCGATGAAGAGCACGATATCGCCGCGAGTACGGATCTCTTTCAGAACCTTCTTGAGGCGCTCTTCGAAATCTCCACGGTAGCGACTTCCGGCAACAAGTGCGCCGAGATCGAGTGAATAGAGTTGCTTATCGCGCAAAGTCTCTGGGATATCACCCTTAACGATTGCTTGTGCTAAACCTTCAACGATTGCAGTCTTTCCAACGCCAGGCTCGCCAATTAATACTGGATTGTTCTTGGTGCGGCGCGAGAGAACCTGCATTACGCGCTCGATCTCTTTTTCGCGACCAATAACTGGATCTAGCTTTCCTTCGCGCGCTGCTTGCGTCAGGTTGCGACCAAATTGATCGAGTACCAACGAAGTAGTTGGGGTGCCTTCGGCTGGACCACCTTGAGCAACGGCCTCTTTACCTTGGTAGCCCGAGAGCAACTGAATGACTTGCTGGCGTACGCGATTGAGATCAGCGCCGAGCTTTACAAGAACCTGTGCAGCAACGCCTTCACCTTCGCGGATCAAACCTAGAAGAATATGTTCGGTACCAATGTAGTTATGACCGAGTTGTAGCGCTTCGCGCAGCGAAAGTTCGAGAACCTTCTTGGCGCGTGGCGTAAATGGGATATGGCCTGATGGGGCTTGTTGACCCTGGCCGATAATCTCTTCGACCTGCGAGCGCACCGCCTCTAAGGAGATACCTAGGGCTTCTAGACCCTTTGCAGCAACGCCTTCACCCTCGTGGATAAGACCCAAGAGAATGTGCTCGGTGCCGATGTAATTGTGATTGAGCATACGAGCTTCTTCTTGCGCGAGAACAACTACGCGGCGAGCTCTATCTGTAAAGCGCTCAAACATGGGGGCACCTTCTTTCTACTTACTTAGGATTAGCCTACCTGTAACGCGGATTTGCTGAGATTTATGCCCGCGCAGCTGAATTTTAGAGGATTCGCAGCATTCTGGTATTTCCCAGGGTGTTGGGTTTGACCCGCTCTAGATCGAGGAATTCGGCGATTCCCTCGTCATAGGAGCGCAGTAGCTGCTGATAGACCTCGTGGTCTACCGGGGTGCCCTCGATAATCTCAAAGCCATTTCTGCCAAAGAAATCGGTCTCAAATGTCAGACAGAATATTCGCGCTACTCCCAGGGTGCGGGCCCGATCAACGATATTGGCGATAAGCGCATTGCCAACCCCTTTGCCGCGCATCTTCTCCAAGACGGCGACGGTCCGGACTTCGGCGAGATCTTCCCAGAGGACGTGCAACGCTCCACAGCCAACGACCTCCCCGTCGAACTCCGCGACGGTGAACTCTTGGACTGTTTCATAAAGAGTGACAGTCTCTTTAGCCAGCAGGCGACGTCCGAGAACGTAGGTGTCGATGATCGAATGGATCGCTTTAATATCAGAGGTGCGCGCCGGGCGAATAACTAACGTCATTGCTCCTCCGGCTTTACGAGTGGGAAGAGGATGGTTTCGCGAATTCCGAGACCCGTCAGCGCCATCAGGAGCCGATCAACTCCCATGCCCATTCCGCCCATAGGGGGGATTCCATATTCCATCGCGCGCAAGAAATCTTCATCGAGGTTCATCGCCTCAACATCTCCCTTAGCGCCGAGAGCAGCCTGCTCTATTAAGCGATCGCGCTGAATGACTGGGTCAATCAACTCTGAATAGCCGGTGGCTAGTTCGAAGCCTTCAATATAGAGATCCCACTTTTCCACCAAGCCCGGGGTTGTGCGGTGCGCGCGGACCAGCGGAGAAGTATCTACAGGGTAGCCCCGTACAAAAATCGGCTCATTGAGTTGACCAGCGGTCACATGCTCGAAGATCTCTTCGGCCAACTTTCCGGTAACCCACTTGGGATCGATCTTCATCCCAAGCTTGGTTGCAATCTTTTTGAGGTCTTCCTGTGATGCTTGTGGTGTAACAACTTCACCAACGCCCTCTGAGATGAGATCGAAGAGATTCGCCTCGCGCCAACTACCACCGAGATCTAATTCGCGACCGTCAGCGTGAGTAACAACATGAGAGCCAAAGACCGCCATTGCTGACTCTTGAACTAAATTGCGGGTGAGTTCTGCAATCGAATCCCAATCACCATACGACTGATAAGCCTCAATCATGACAAACTCCGGAGAATGGCTTGAATCTGCCCCTTCATTTCTAAAATTGCGATTAATTTCAAAGACTCGCTCTAGGCCGCCAACAACGCAGCGCTTTAAGAAGAGCTCGGGGGCGATACGCAAAAAGAGTTCCATATCGTAAGCATTGCTATGAGTCTTGAATGGCCGAGCAGCAGCGCCACCGTGCATGACTTGCAACATAGGAGTTTCAACCTCGATAAAGTCACGGGACCCAAATGAATCACGGAGAGATTTCATTACCTGGGGGCGCAGACGTGCGTTAAAACGCGCTTCGGGGCGGACAATAAGATCGACATAACGCATCCGAACTCGCGTCTCTTCGGAGAGCGGCTTGTGTTCTACGGGAAGCGGGCGGAGAGATTTGGCTGCGAGTTGATAGGAGTTTGCAAGAATGGATAACTCCCCGCGCTTTGAGGTAATAATTTCACCGGTGACACTTACAAGATCACCAATATCTATATCGCTCTTCCATTGATCCAAAACTTCGGTGCCAACTTTGTCGAGTGAGAACATCGCCTGTAACTCGGTGCCATCTCCTTCGCGCAGCGTTGCAAAGCAGAGTTTTCCGGTATCGCGCTTGAATATGACGCGGCCAGAGAGGCTCTCTTCAATTCCAGTTGCTACATCAATCTCCAGACCGGCATGACGCTCCCGAATCTCTTTAAGTGAGGCGGTGCGCGGAACGGCTACTGGGTAGGCCTCGCCGCCACGAGCCAAGATAGCAGCGCGCTTCTCGCGGCGAATCCGCAATTGCTCCGGGAGGTCATCTTCAATAATCTGCTCGCTCATAATCCGAGGAGTCTACCGCGCTAGTTATTACCGCTTGAATTGCGGTCAAAAACCATCGCCAGCCCTAAGAGAGTCAGGTCGGGCTCATGGGTATCGATAGTTTCGCTAATACCGAGGACAAGTGGGGCCAGCCCGCCGGTTGCAATTACTGTGGTTCGACCTGCCTGCGGATAGAGAATCTCCAACTCTTCGATAATTCTGGTGACTAGTCCATCAACTTGGCCAGCGAAGCCATAGATAGTCCCTGATTGCAGAGCTTCGACCGTGTTCTTGCCGATTACCGATTTGGGTTTAATGAGTTCTACCTTGCGAAGTTGCGCGGCTCGCGCTGCTAAAGCATCAACCGAGATCTCAATTCCGGGAGCTAAGGCTCCTCCGAGAAATTCTCCTTTGGGAGAGACCACATCAAGGTTCGTGGAGGTTCCAAAATCAACCACAATGCAGGGTCCGGCAGAGCCAAAGAGCGTGTGAGCGGCGAGGGTATTTACTATGCGGTCCGCACCAATCTCCTTAGGATTATCGACGAGCAAAGGCACGCCGGTCTTGATTCCAGGTTCTACGATCGTCACCGGAATCTCGTTGAAGTACCGCGTGATCATATTACGGAGTTCGCGCAGCGTTGCCGGAACTGTCGAACAGATCGAGAGTCCGTCAATATCAATCCCATCGAGCAAGGCGCGGTACTGCAACCACAACTCATCAGCAGTGTCGCGTGGGTCGGTCTTAACCCGCCAAGAGCGAATCAACGTGTCGCCATCAAATGCACCGAGCACGGTATTTGTATTTCCTACATCGATAGTGAGGAGCATCTAGATTCCCATCTTTAAGTCGAGGCCGATGTCTAGCGCCTTAGCCGAATGAGTCAACGCACCTACGGCGAGGTAATCGACACCGCTCTTCGCATATTGCAAAGCGTTCGCCAAGGTAATTCCACCTGAGGCTTCTAGCTTCACCCTACCCGCCACCATTGCGACCGCTTCCTTACAAAGTTCGGGTGACATATTATCGAGCAGGATCAAATCAGGTTTTGCGCTTAAGACTTCATGTAGTTGCTCGAAATTATCTACTTCGACCTCAATCTCTTTATCTGGAAACTGCTTTCGCACGAGTTGAAAAGCCTTGAGAACTCCGCCAGCCGCCACGATGTGATTGTCCTTAATCAGCGCAGCATCTGAGAGCGAGAAGCGATGACTCGTTCCTCCCCCAGCTCTTACCGCCGCCTTCTCCAAAACTCTCCAGCCAGGGGTGGTTTTGCGGGTATCTCGAATCTGACAGTGCGTACCAGTCACGGCTTCGACCCACGTTCTGGTTTCAGTGGCAATCCCGCTCAAATGAGTTAAGAAGTTAAGTGCGGTCCGCTCAGCTAATAACAGCGCTCTGGTATTTCCCCGAGCCTCCAAAATAACCGTACCCGCTGGAACGAGGTGACCATCTGCAACCAATAACGAGATGTTGGTAACGCCGACGAAGTTAAGGACTGCAATAGCGACCGAGGTACCCGCGACAACTCCCGGTTGTCGATTCACGAACTGCGCCACGCTCGCTTGATCTGCAGGGATGGTGGCATTGGAGGTTATATCGACCCCTCCATCCAAATCTTCTGCGATGGCGAGTTCAATTAACTTATTTAAGGATTCACTCATTGTTTCACCGCTTCGAAAGTTGTACTCCATCGGCCACTCTTATCTAACTTCTGGATAATTCTCTTCTCCCAGACATGGCGAGTTTCCAAGAAATCACTACGCCAATGCGAGCCGCGCGACTCTTCTCGCTCCAATGCAGATCGAACAATGGCGGTTGCCAGGAAGTAAAGGTTCGAAACCTCCCAAGCATCTACCCCAGGCTCAGCGGTGTGGCGCGTACCAAGTTGCTCGAGCGTGGCTAGAGTGGCGCGCAAGCTTTTCTCCGAGCGCATAACTCCAGCGCCTTCGCTCATAGCAAGTTGCAAGGGGATGCGAATCGAGGGGTCTATTAATATTCGCGCTTCATCAATGTCATCGACGGGTTCCGACTGCTCCGCTAGATGTGCAGCAATATGTTCTGAGATGCGAGCGCCAAAGACCAGCCCTTCGAGAAGTGAATTAGAAGCGAGGCGGTTCGCACCATGCGCACCAGTACATGCGCTCTCACCGCAAACATAAAGTCCTGGAACTGAACTCTCGCCGTTGAGATCCACTAAAACTCCGCCGGATGCATAGTGCGAAGCCGGAGCAACTGGAATCAGCTGTACTTTAGGATCAATACCGTTAGCCATACATGAGGCATAGATCGTGGGGAATCGACCCACAAAGTCTTTGACAGCGGTCGCATCAAGCCACATATGAGGAACGTGTGCTTCGCGCATCTGATTAAAAATCTCTTTCGCAACAATATCCCGCGGGGCCAGATCGGCCTGCGGATGTACCGCCGCCATAAATTTCTCACCGCGGTGGTTGAGTAGGATCGCGCCCTCACCGCGAACCGCCTCACTAATGAGCGGTTGTTGACCCGCCGCTGATCTATCGCGCCATAAAACAGTGGGATGAAATTGGATGAATTCGACATCTGCGACGGCTGCTCCTGCGCGCAAGGCAAGCGCCACTCCATCACCAGTAGAGACCGAAGGGTTGGTGGTCTGCGAATACACCTGCCCCAGTCCACCTGTTGCAATTACAACTGCTCGCGCTAGCGCTCGGCCAACGCCGGTACTTGAACCAGCGCCAATTACATGGAGAGTTACGCCGCATACACGCCCATCAGATGACAGCAAGGCATCGATCACCAAGGCATGTTCGATGACCTCAATTCCCGAGTCGTTGTGTACCGCAGCTAACAGTGCGCGTGATACTTCCGCCCCTGTTGCATCACCACCCGCGTGCAATATGCGATTGCGATGATGACCACCTTCGCGGGTAAGTGCGATCTCGCCGCTCTCTGCTTTATCAAAGACGGCACCACGTGCAATTAACTTGCGAACTGCTTCTGGTCCTTCGGTGACTAATACATTTACCGCATCGATATCACAGAGACCTGCACCGGCTATCAAGGTATCTTCTCGATGTTCCTCTGGGGTATCTCCGGGTCCAAGTGCTGCCGCTATTCCGCCCTGTGCCCATTTCGTCGAACCTTCATCGATCAGCGCTTTCGTTACAAGGAGCACAGAGAGATTGGCGGCGCGTGCGTTGAGAGCCGTAGTTAATCCAGCAACCCCAGATCCGATCACGATGACATCGGCCTTGGTCGTCCATCCTGGAGCGCCCGCGAATAACTTCATCGATCGCTTCCCATCCGCATATTGTCGATCAATCGGAGCCCATTTACCCAACCAGCGATGATTCCACGCTTGAATTGGGTCTCGGGAAGCGCCAATTCGAATGTCTCTTCATCAATCACCTCGGCATAGTCGACTCGAAAACCCGGCTCGGTGGCCAACATCTGCAGCATCCCCGCTTTATCCCCAGCGCGCAGCGCCCTACTAATCACAAGTGCGGTCCTTCGACCAACGGGTGTGAGTTGGATATTGCGCGAAGAGAGCGCAAGACCATCGCTATCACGGACTGTAGGCACGGCGATGATATCTATTGGAAGATCATTTTGGGCTACCCATTTTTTAATGATGAAGAGTTGCTGAAAATCTTTTTCGCCAAAGATTGCGTAGTTGGGTTTTACGCTATCAAAGAGTCTGCTCACAACAGTCAGCACTCCATCGAAGTGCCCAACGCGATGGCGTCCTTCAAAGATCTCGCCGATAGCACCGGCGGAAATCTTGACGATCTCCGCTGGATAAATTTCCTCGTACGCTGGAGCCCAAACCCGTGTTGCTCCCGCTGCTAGCGCCTTCGCAGTATCACCAGCATGATCGCGCGGATAATTGGATAAGTCTGTGGCGCTCTCAAATTGCAGTGGATTTACAAAGAGCGAAACAACTACCGTAGAACTTAATTCGCGAGCGCGCCTAATCAACTCTAAGTGGCCAGCATGAAGCGCACCCATAGTGGGGACAAGTGCGATTGAATCTTGCATGGTGCTCCAGTCCTTTCGGGGTACCGGGCTAATGAGAAGAGTTTACTCCTTCAACGCTCTCATGAGATCTCGAATAGATCCATGGCCCGCCAAGGTGGCATCTGGATCAATCTCAAGCCATGGTTCCAGAACAAAGGTGCGCTCGTGAGCCCTGGGATGCGGGAGTTCTAAATGTGGCTCCTGAACCACTAGATCACCGTATGCGATGAGGTCAAGATCGAGAGTTCGTGGCCCCCATTGGATCTCACGCGTACGACCGGCTAGGAGTTCAATCTCCTGCATCTCAACGAGGAGATCGAGCGGGTCCATCTCGCTCTCCCCTACAACAACGGCATTTAGGTAATCATCTTGCGGGGGGCCACCTACGGGAGCCGTCTTATAAAAGCTCGAGACCGCATTGATATCAATGTGCTTTCCTAGCTCATCGATTGCATGGTGTAGATGAGAGTTGGTGTCTCCCATATTGGATCCGAGCGCTATTACAACCTTCATACAGATCGCTTAATCCGGACGGCGATATCGGTTACGGGAACTCCAACGGAAGCGTTCGGCTTATGAACAATTACCTCAACGGCTTTTAGTGGGTAGGAACGCAAGAGTTCAGAGGCGATGATGTGCGCCAATCGTTCAATCAAATTAACAGGCTCTCCGACAATTATTTCGTGAACAACTTTGGCAACCTGGGAATAATCAACGGCATCGGCTATAGCATCGGACTTCGATGCGGTCTTATTTTCTAATTGGAGTTTTACATCGACGAAAAAAATCTGACCATTTTCCCGCTCATAGTCGAAGAGGCCGTGGTACCCAAAACCGGAGATTCCTTTGATTTCAATATAGTCGCTCATCCCCACAACTCCTTCACTACCTTGATGGCATCCACGTGAGGTTTCACGCTATGTGTTCGTACCGCCCAAACTCCCTTGCGCGCCATCTCTGTGGTCAGGGCAATGGTGGCAAAATCCCGATCGTCGGGGTTCTCTGCGCTAACTAAATCACCTAAGAAGCGTTTGCGCGAGACCCCTATTAATAGCGGATAACCCAATAGCTGCAATCGATCAATATTTCGAAGAAGTTCCCAATTTTGCGCCCCAGTCTTAGCGAAACCGATTCCTGGGTCAAGAATTATCTGCTCTGGACTTACCCCTTGCTCGATCAAGGCGGTGACGCGATCTTCCAACTCTTGCCTAACCTCTTGCACGACATCCTTATAAACCGCCCGCGTCTGCATATCTTTAGATTCCCCGCGCGAGTGCATTGCGATGTACTGGATGGCGGGATTAGCGGCTATTAGGGCAGCCATCTGTGGGTCGAGTTTTCCACCGCTGATGTCATTGACAATGGTGGCACCCGCCCCGATCGCCAATTTGGCTATCTCTGATCTAGTGGTGTCAATGCTTATTGTTGCGCCGAGCTCTTTGAGCGCGATAATTACCGGGATCGTACGATCCCGCTCTTCTTCGAAAGAGATTCGTTCAGAGCCAGGTCTAGTTGACTCTCCACCGACATCAATGATGTCGACCCCCTCGGCAATCATCTCAGCAGAGCGCGCAATAGCTGCGTCAAAATCGAAATGCCTGCCTCCATCAGCAAAAGAATCGGGAGTGACATTAAGTACGCCCATGACGAGCGTGCTTTGGTTAAGAGACATTAGCGATCAGAAGCGGTAATCAGCGCCATCGCTTCGGCTCTGGTTGCGGCATTGCGTAACTGACCGCGCACCGCAGATGTTGTAGTTCGCGCTTGCGACTTTTTTACCCCGCGCATCGACATGCATAGGTGTTCGCAGTCAATAATGACGATGACTCCAGCTGGCTTCAAAATTTCCACCATCGCATCGGCAACTTGAGTCGTCAATCGCTCTTGCACTTGTGGCCGTCTGGAGTACAAATCGACGAGTCGAGCCAATTTAGAGATTCCGGTAATGCGACCAGATTCACCGGGGATGTACCCAATATGGGCGAATCCGTGAAATGGGGTTAAGTGATGTTCACAATGTGAAAAAACTTCGATATCTCTCACAATGACCAACTCTTTGTGGCCGATATCAAAGGTTGTCGTGAGAACCTCTTCAGGGCTCTGCCAGAGCCCCTCAAAATTCTCGCGATACGCTCGAGCTACCCGTGCCGGAGTATCACGCAACCCATCGCGCGCAGGATCCTCGCCGATAGCTAATAAGAGTTCGGTAACTGCTCGCTCTGCGCGCGCCTGATCAAAGTCGGCTCGCGCTCTGCCGTCGCGTGGACCCATCGATACCGGCGTGATCTCGTGTTCCATGGTTAAGCCTCTTCTGTCTTCGCAGGCGCCGCCTTTTTCCGCGGTTTGCGCGCAGGTTTTGCAATGATTGCTTCCGGATCCACCTGTGGCTTTGCAGCAACAAGTCCCACAGGCGGAAGAGTAGAAGGCGAGCGGTTTGGCGACCCAGTCCAGGCGGGACGAGAGGAGACCATGCGAACCTTGGTAAAGATGCGCTCAATATCATCTTTGAGCAAGGTCTCGCGCTCCAAAAGTTCGACAACCAACTCATCCAAAATATCGCGATTGGCAACCAGAATATTGAAGGCCTCTTGGTGCGCATTTTCAATCAGATTGTGAATCTCTTCATCAATAATCCCGGCAATCTCTTCAGAGTAGTCACGTTGATGACCATAATCGCGACCGAGGAATGGATCGCTATCACCGCTACCAAGTTTGATTGCACCGATGCGTTCCGTCATTCCATATTGAGTCACCATCGCACGAGCCAGACTGGTTGCCTTCTCAATATCGTTGGATGCACCCGTCGTTGGATCGTGGAAGATCAACTCCTCGGCGGCGCGACCACCCAGTGAGTATGAAAGCTGATCTAGCATCTGATTGCGCGTAGTTGCATAACGATCTTCGTCTGGAAGCACCATGGTGTAACCCAGGGCTCGGCCGCGCGGCATGATCGTAATCTTATGTACGGGATCAGTGTTAGGGAGCGCATGCGCTACCAGCGCATGGCCACCCTCGTGATACGCCGTGATGCGTCGCTCTTCCTCAGTCATCAATCGACTGGTGCGTTGCGGACCAGCCATCACACGGTCGATCGACTCGTCGAGTGCCATCGTAGTAATTACTTTTGCATTTTCGCGGGCAGTGAGTAGCGCTGCCTCGTTCAATACATTGGCTAAATCTGCACCGGTAAAGCCTGGGGTACGTTTTGCAATCTCACCGAGGTCGACGCTCTTTGCGATTGGCTTTCCCTTGGCGTGAACTTCGAGAATTGCCTTACGTCCTAAGAGATCAGGGCGGTCTACAGGGATCTGACGATCAAAACGACCAGGGCGAAGAATTGCCGGATCGAGAACATCAGGTCGATTTGTTGCTGCAATCAAGATGACTTGCGTGTTCTCTTCAAAACCATCCATCTCTACCAATAACTGGTTGAGGGTCTGCTCACGTTCATCATTACCGCCGCCCATACCAGCACCACGCTGCCGACCGACTGCGTCGATCTCATCGACGAAAATAATCGCGGGAGCCGCCTCTTTCGCCTTATTAAAGAGATCGCGAACGCGGGAGGCACCGACACCAACGAACATCTCAACAAATTCCGACCCAGAGATCGAGAAGAAAGGAACATTCGCCTCCCCTGCGACGGCACGCGCAAGGAGCGTCTTTCCGGTTCCTGGCGGTCCATAAAGCAGCACGCCTTTAGGAATCTTTGCGCCAATATCTTGATACTTCTTGGGATCCGAGAGGAAATCCTTTATTTCGCGGAGCTCGGCGACCGCTTCATCGGCACCGGCTACATCTGCAAAGGTGTTCTTCGGTGTGTCATTTGTCTGCAGTTTAGCTTTGGAGCGACCAAAGGAAAATATGCGATTTCCGCCCTGCGAATTAGACATGAAGAGAAGGAGAATAAACCCAATTATTAAAAAGGGAGCAAAACTAAAAAATAGGGTTGCAAAGAATGAGGTGGTGGGAACTTTTACATTCCACGCCTTCGTTGGTGGATTACTCGTTAAAAGCTCGGTGATTTGCTGCTCTTGATTTGTGACATAGGAAGCAACGAGGTGCGTGGCACCGTTAACCGATTCACCACTCTTGAGAATAATCTCAACCTTCTGATCCTTGTCGATGACGAGCGCTGATTCCACCTTATTCTGTGAAATTTCGGCAAGCACTGTGGAGGTATCGACTGCGGTGTAAGCGGCTCCGCTTCCAGAGATTCTTCCCAAGGCGACAACGAGTATCAGCGCAAGCACGATCCAGAAGAGCGGACCGCGCATCATCTTGCGGATCCTCTTGCGCGGAAGGTTTATCTTTTTATCTGCCATTGCTCTTCTCTATTATCTTCTCTGGGGTAACCGAATATGGGAGAAATTTATTTCCTGGAGATCAGGAGTAAACGCCTTTAGCCAAGATGCCAATGAAATCTAGGTTGCGATACTTCTCGCCATAATCCAAGCCGTAGCCCACAACAAATTCATTAGGTATATCAAAACCCACATATCTGACATCGACTTCGACCTTTGCGGCATCAGGCTTTCTGAGCATGGTAAAGATTTCTACGCTCTTAGCTCCACGTGATTGTAAATTCGATTTAAGCCAGGCCAAGGTGAGTCCGGTATCGAGAATATCTTCAACGATTAAAACGTTGCGGCCCGTGATATCGCGATCGAGGTCTTTGAGAATTCGAACCACGCCACTTGATTTTGTTCCAGAGCCATATGAAGAGACAGCCATCCAATCCATTTCAACATGGCGGTTGAGCGCGCGCACCAGATCAGCCATCGTCATGACAGCGCCCTTGAGAATTCCGATCACAAGTAGGTCGCGATCGACATAGTCGCCTTCGATCGCCGCTGCGATCTCTTTTAGTCGAGCTTGGATTTCTGGGGCCGAAACTATGACGCGATCAATGTCTGCGCCTGCGGTGCTTAAATCCACGATGCTCCTTTTATGAGATCTGCTGTAAGAGCGAAAGTCTGCCCGAAATCCGAGCCACCTTCACACCACCTGGGAGGGAAATTTCCCCTTGGCCGTGCCAATCGGTGATCAAGGCCTCAACGGGAGCGATGTGATCGGCGGTGAGCGTCCCTTCGGGAGCCCCAGCGTCGTAAATCGCCCTACGAAGCACTCGAATTCGGATGGCTTTTGGGAGAACGACCAGCTTTTCGACCTCAAGGGGGTCACCACTGGATAAGAATTGGGTGGCAAGGTGATCCAAGGCATCGGCATCCTCCCGCAGGATCCGGGCGCTACGTGCCAATGCATCGACAATCCCCGGGCCGAGGTTGGTCTCCAAAACCGGAAGCACCTCGTTGCGCACCCGTACCCGGGCATAGTGCAGATCTGAATTTTGGGGATCGACCCAAGGCGAGAGTCCATTCTCGGCGCAGGCAGCCTCTGTGGTCGAACGATCGATATCAAGAAGTGGTCTCACGTAGCGACCATTTACCTCTGCCATCCCGGAGAGCGAACGAGTTCCAGATCCGCGAGCTAGCCCAAGAAGTACAGACTCGGCTTGATCATTCTTGGTATGGGCTAGGAAGAAGTAATCGGGTTGATGCTTTGCAATTGCCGCTTCGAACGCCTCGTAGCGAGCGCGCCGAGCAGAAGCTTCCATTCCATCCACCAGAGCGACGGTAACCGCAACAATTTCTACGCTCGCGATTCCGATCCGCAGCAATTCCTCTCGAGTGCGCTCGGCAACCGCGGCAGATACCTCTTGTAGTTGATGATCAATAATAATGGCCACGAGATCCACACCGCTTGTCTTACATTCCAAATAGGTCGCAACGGCGAGCGCCATTGAATCAGCGCCTCCCGAAACTCCGACAAGAATTCGCGCATCGGCGATCTGCACCCAAGGCCGCACCGCTTGCCGAATCGCCAGGGTCGCCTTCATGCAGTTAGCCTAATTGTTAAACCCGACCACCTGAAGGCATCAAGCCAGAGACGCTGTACATACTCGAGTAGATGAGGCCGGTCCGAGTTGAGTTAGCCTCCCACATCATGCCATTTCCAGCGTAAATGGTGATGTGGTGGATATTTTGGATTGAACCATCGTAGGAATAAAAGAGAAGGTCGCCGGGAATCAAATTATCGAGTTTCACTCGCTGGGTATCGACGAAGTAGAGGGCGGCATTGAGTCGCGACCAATTTGGATACCCAAGTCCAGCTGCGTGATAAGCCGCGTAGACCAATCCGGAACAGTCAAAACTTCGAGGGCCTTGCGCCCCCCACACATATGGTTTACGTGCCAATACTTGTGCCCGAGCATAAGCAACTGCTTTGGTACGCATTGCATCAGTGCTGCGTATTGTTGAGCGACCTTTAAATCCACGATCTGGCCAGATCTTCGCTTGGCCCTTGGTCTGCGCCGCGGTATTTGCGCTCGATTGCTCTAGTTGCGATAGGGCTAATTGTTGTTGCAGGGTGATTCTAAAGTTGCGTGCGGTAGCGAGCTCTATCATCAACTTGCCTTGGATGGCTCGAAGTTTTGCAACTTCCGCGGTCTGTGCAGATTGCGCAGCAACCGCAGCGGCTTTTGCCGCCGCCACCTTCGCTGTTGCGCTTGCTTGAGCAACCTTCGCTGCCGTAGCAGCGGCTTGGGCAGCTTTGGCAATAACCAGAGCGCTCTTGTACCTGTCCAACGCCACTGAATCTGTGGCTCCTACCTGGTCAAGAAGGCTAAGTCGATCGACCAAATCTTGTGGGCCATTGGATTCAAGAACGGTGTTAAGAGTCGTAAAGCCCCCACCCATGATGTAGGCATTTGCTGCCATCCGACCAATTGTCCGATTGGCTTCTGCAACGGCTACTTGAGTGAGCGCCGCATGCGCGGTTGCAAGATTGGATTGCTTGGTGGCGACCGCGAGTGCACCTTGGGCTGAAAGAAGAAGTGCTTGCTTATGAGCGGTGACTGCGGTGAGTTGTTGCAATAAGTTTTGTGCGGAATTTAGTTTGGAGGTGGCTGCTGCAGCAGCAGCAGCCTTGGCGTTCTCGGATGCTTGTGCCGCTGCTATCTGCGCCTTAGTCGGTGCAGAAACTTTCGGTTTTGGTTTTGCCGTTGGAGCGGGGGTGGCGGCAAATGCAATAGTGGGAATCGACATCAGCAGTACGGTGCAGAGCGCAACCGTACGGATACGTCGATTAAACATAAAATAGCCAACCATTCACGAGGAAGTAACAGTTAAGGATAATTGATAATCCCGCGTGCGCGGACTATTGACTCGTTGTGAATTGGCTGTGTCCCTAGTTTGCTACATCTCTACGTTTAAAGAGAAGCGCGACGATCGTGAAACCTACGACTAAATAGGCAGCCGAGATACCCATCGACCATTTATAGCTCACAGTGAGTGATCCACCCTGTGCAATGTTGTCAAAGTTCTGGCCGGGTAACCACTTCTGCGTACTTGAGACAACGCCGGCAAGAATTGTTTCCAAGATCAACGACCAGATGACTCCAGTGGAGATCGCGCTGATCGGAGAGCGGAAAAGAAGTCCGAGGATCATTCCAAATGTTCCAAACGCAATCGTGGTCAAGAGCACATTTACAAAGGTTCTGCCCAGAAGTGAAAGAGCGGCAGATGTAAACCAAGCTGTCGTCGTCACCTTGGCATGTGGAGCTAAACCATAGGAGACAGATATCGCAACGATGGCATCTATTGTTACAAGTGCGATCGCAAAAATAACCATGGAGAGATATTTTCCAGAGAGAATCTTCATGCGAGATGGTTGGCGAACTAACAGATTGCGGAGAGTGCCCAAGGTGTATTCCTGTGCGGTCTGAGATGCAAAGACACAGAGCGCTGTAATACCGAGGAAGAACGAGACAATTTTGAATCCATATACCAAGCCCGCCGCTTGACTCAAGATTGCTGGAGAAATTATCTCTCCGCGTTGCCCATTTCCTTGCCCTGAATTTGCGCGTAAATAGACGATCGAGGTAAAGAGCGCGGTTAGCGCAGCTACAACCAGGATAGTTGACACCAAGAGCGTAGGGCGTCGAAGTTTACGAAGTTCAGCACGCATCACATTAAACATATTTACTCACCTGTCATTTCAAAGAAAGTCTCTTCTAGTGTCGCTTGCGTCGCGGTTAGAGCTGAGAGAGTTATACCTGCATTAAATGCCAGGCGATTAAAGGTTGCCCCCCACTCGGCGTCGGCAACTATATGAACGGTGCCCGCTTCGACACTCGCTTCATGCCCATGACGGATAGCAATATCCACCAACTTGTTGAGATCAACAGAGAATTCCGGCTCTGCCACCAAGGTGGCAAGTTGGGCTGCTAATAAATCTTGAGTGCGGCCCGCGAAGAGAACTTTTCCTTCGCGCAACATGACCAGTGATTCAGCAATCATCTCGAGTTCAGATAAGAGGTGTGAAGATACGAAGACGCTCGTACCTTCGCTCGCTAAATCTTTGATGAGATTTCTTACCTCTTGAATGCCGGAGGGATCCAAACCATTTGTTGGCTCGTCTAAGACTAAGAGTTTTGGATTTGGGAGAAGGGCTGCTGCTATCCCCAGTCGTTGTTTCATTCCCAACGAATATGTTTTGTATTTCGATCCGCCTCGATCTGCGAGGCCGACCTTCTCTAACAAGGTTGCGACGCGCGCCGATGGAAATCCGCCGAGTGAGGCCAGCACCTTAAGGTTCTCCGCACCGCTTAGTCCAGGATAGAAAGCTGGTCCTTCAATCATCGCCCCTACCTTGGGAAGGTAGCGCTCGGGATGCAAAATGCTTTCGCCGAGCACGGTGCCCGTTCCACCGGTGGGCGTGATGAGGCCGAGCAACATCCGAATGGTGGTCGTCTTGCCAGAACCGTTAGGGCCAACAAAGCCACAAACAGTTCCCAATGGAACTTCGAAGGTGGCATGAGAGAGAGCGCTGCGCTCCCCGTAAACCTTGGTTAGATCAGTTACCGAGATAGCAGAGGTCATTTCATAACCCTACGCGAGGGCGCTGAGAATTGGGTGGGCGAAAATCGCCTGGGGACTGGCTAGACCGTGTGCTTGGACACAAGCGTGGCTAGGACGAGCACGAGCGAATATACGCTCAGATAGGTGATCGACCAGTGGAAGAGTTTGAGAGCGGCGCGCTCAGAGTCTGGACCAGAAATCTTGATCAACTGTGAACCGAATCCCAGAGCAAGAAGCGCGGTAATCACATAGCTCCACCATGGTAGGTGTGCACTAGCCAGAACAAGGAATGATGCCACCGTCATTAATATTGAGTGGAACCACATCTGCTTCTGCACCGATTTGATACTGGCCACAACGGGCAACATTGGAATTCCAGCGGCGGCATAATCCTCTTTGTACTTAATCGCCAGCGCCCAGAAGTGCGGCGGGGTCCAGAAGAAGATGAGGAAGAAGAAGAGCCAAGCGGTCATAGAGAGCGAGTTGGTAATCGCGGCCCAACCAATAATTACCGGCATGCATCCAGCGATACCACCCCAGACGATATTTTGAGAGGTGCGTCGCTTTAACCAAATGGTGTAGCCGACGACGTAAAACAAGATGGCCAACAAGGTCAGAATAGTTGCCAGCACAGTGGTAAAGATAAGGAAGATTAAGAGCGAGAGAACGGTAATAGCCAGCGAGAAAGCAACTGCTTGCTTCTCAGTGACTTCGCCGCTCACCAAGGGACGCTTGCTGGTGCGCTTCATGAGGCGATCGGACTCAACTTCGATCACCATATTGAAAGCATTCGACGCTCCGGCAGCCAGCGTTCCACCAATCAGAGTTGCAATGGTCACACCGAGAGGTGGGAATCGATGGGCGTGGTTTTGGGCGTAGGTGGCCATAAAGAGAGCAGGCAAGGTGGTGACGAGCAACAGCTCGACAACCCGCAACTTCATTAGTGCCACATAGGCGCCTACATGGCTCATAACTTAATTCTAATCACCAATTTGTTACTTCAGGGGCTGGGCGATCGTGCCCAGCATCTGATCGATCGTCACCCGCGCAGCTTGGCGAGCGCTTTCGAGGTTGTGGATGTGATTTGCGACTATGGCAAATACATATTCATTAGGGCCTACCGTAACAAATCCCGCCAAACTAACGGTGTTGTCAATCCACCCCGACTTCGCATGAATTAGTCCGACGGCGTTTGGAGCGTCATTTATAAATCGATCTTTGAGGGTTCCAGTTTCACCTGCTGTTGGAAGCCCCGCGTAAATCACCGCGTATTTCGGATTTGAGCGGATCGCACGTAGCAATTCGGCGATCTGCCGAACGGTAACGCGGTTTTGATGTGAAAGGCCGTTGCCATCGTAAAGATGTAGGCCTGTGGTTGATATTCCCAACTCGGTCAAGGTCTTCGCAAAGGCTGCGCGCAACCCAATTACGTCGTTTGTGAATCCCATCGTGTGTGCGGCCAATCGACTAAGCCGATCAGCGAGCACATTGTCGCTATAGAGCAGCGTGAACTCGATTATCTTTGAAAGTGGAGGCGATTTAATGGAAGCGATCTCAGTAGTAGCGGCGGCGGCGGAATTCACCTTCGCCGCGTTAATAGTCAGCCGCCCTGCAAAGTAGCGCTTAAGCGCCTGAACATCGGTTGCGTAGACATTGCTGTAATCCAATGTAATAGTCCTGAGTCCCGGATGTACCTTCATTAGCTGATCTATCAGTCTCGGTGAAAATGCGCGTTGATACTTAACTTCTTCAAAATTACTCGCCGTGATCCAGGGGTCGCCACTTCCCACCAAGATGAAGGTTTTGGGATCTGCAGTCTCGTGGAGAGATGTATTGAAAACTAGCTCAGGACTAAGCGCATTGAGAACAGTTACCATCGAAAATAATTTGAGCACTGAAGCGGGCGCTCTTCCGACATCTGGCCCCATCGAGTAAATAGTTGTATTTGTAGCCGGGTCAATAATAATGATGCCCGGATTTGCCAACGTCTTTGATGCAGCCAGTTTCACAAATAGAGCAGGCAGTGAGAAAGCTTGCGCAGGCAGGCTCGTCATCACGAGCAGTGTGGAAGCAAGCACCCACACGATCACATTCGAACCCTTGCGCATGGGGAGATTATGCCTCGGGTTGCAGGGTTTATATGGATTAAGGTTGTGTGATGGCCTCAGAAATTGGACCGGGTGAGTTCTTCCCCGTGGTGGGTGTTGGACCTCACGATCGACCCTGGCCTGAGGGCGACCAGTTTGATCCCGAATTGTTAGAAAATGGCGATCGCCGCAATGTCTTGGACCACTACAGATATTGGAAAGTCGAAGCCATAGTTGCCGACTTAGATACCAAACGTCACCCCTTGCAAATTGCGATCGAAAATTGGCAACACGATTTAAATATCGGCTCGGTAGTACGTACCGCCAATGCTTTTAACGTCAGTTTTGTTCACATCGTTGGTAAGCGCGATTGGAACCGTCGCGGAGCGATGGTTACCGATAAATATCTTCATGTGCTCCACCATCCGACCGTGGCAGATTTTGCGCTCTGGTGTCGCGAAAACCAGACCCCCATTATCGGCATCGACAATCTTCCGGTCTCTGTTCAGTTAGAGAATTACCCGCTACCTGAGAAATGTGTTCTCTTCTTTGGGCAAGAGGGTGCTGGCATGTCAGACGAAGCAGTCGACATCTGCGAGGTGGTTCTAGCAATCCAACAATATGGATCTACCAGATCAATGAACGCCTCTGCTGCTGGTGCAATCGCCATGTATGCCTGGGCGATGGCGCACCTTAATCCTCAGTTACCTCAGTAACCGAGGTCAGGCGACGCTCAATTTCGTCAGCTTCATCTAGTCGCCCCAACTCACGCAAACTGCGCGCAATATGGCGCTCAATTTCGACGATAAAGTCAAAATCTTTCCAGTCGCTCTCAGTAGCAATTTCGAGCACGCGTTCGAGAGTATCGAGTCCATCTTGCTCTTCCCCGGTCATGATCTGGGCCTTGCCCACTTCTAGCAGGGAATAGGTTTCGCGGCGATGATCGTGAGCCGTCACAAATACATCGAGTGATTTTTGCGCGGCGATGAGCGCATCTTCGCCCAACCCAAGTTCAATCAGCGCATGCGCTATCTTCTGGTCGCAGCGGGCTACGTTAATGACTTCTTTCAAACTCTTAAACAACACCCGTGCTTCGCGGAATGCTTCTAGCGATTTCTCGTGTTGTCCTAATTCGCGATGGGCACATCCAATCAGGTGAAGATCGTTAGCCGCTCCAGAATCGTTGCCATCTACAAGATGCTCTTGTACGCACTCGCGCATGCAAGAGATGGTCTTCTCATAATCCTTTGCTCCAAAACACCATTCACCGAGCGTGCAGGCTAGATCAATCGCTAGCGGAGACTTTGATTCGCGTAGTAAATCCACGGCCTTACTCATTGCTGAAGCTGCTTCAGAGTTGCGTTTCAATTGATTGAGGTTGTATCCGATTGCGGAGTATGCCTGCGCCAAACCATCTGCCGGCACAACTGGTCCAAGCTCTGTGTAAATATCGCGCGCGGTCTCGGCGAGCGCCAGCGCCTCGTCATACTGGCCTCGTGCATAAATGCGAGCGCTTAACTCGTAGTAAGTATTTGCGCGCTCTAAACCATTGGTTTCGGGTATCCGTTCCCACAGCATCTCTTCAGTAACAATGTCATCTAAGCCGTTGTCATCGTCATCGCTCAAGGTACGACCCCCTGTATGCCCTAGGTCACTAGCCAAAGCGATCTTCCCACGCCGGAAGGTGCCTGACTGAGTGCTTGCCTTACCCTAGCAACTTGCGGGTTAACCGTGCAGCGCAACGCAGGAAGTATCCTTCTCCTATGCCTATCGATCGTCGCCAATTCATAAAAAAGAGCGCATTAGTAGCTGGGGCCTCCCTGATATCGGGCATTTCGGACCTAGAACTTGGAATTGACCCGGCCTTCGCCGCAAATCCTGATATTGCAAACGGTTCGCGGAAGAAGTCCCAGGTTGCTTTAACTTTTCACGGCGCTGGTGATCCAATCTTGGTACAAAAACTGCTGGCGCTACTTAAAAGTTCTTCGACACCAATCTCTGTCTTTGCCATCGGCAAATGGTTACAGGGTTATCCGCAAGTGGCGAAGCAGATGCTTGATGCTGGATATGACATTGGAAATCACACGATGAACCACTACCAGATGAAAACTCTCAACGCTCGGCAGGTTGACTCGGAAATAGCTGGATGCGCCGCTGAGCTAAAGAAATTAATTGGGAATCATGGAAAGTGGTTCCGTCCATCTGGAACTCAATACTCAAATGCAATTATTCGTAAAGGCGCACTCAAATATGGCTATAACCAGTGCATCGCTTACGACGTCGATTCTCATGATTATCAAGATGTCGGCAAGCGCGTCGTACTCGCAGACATTAGCAAGGCGATAAAGAAGGGCAGCATCGTCAGTCTCCACTTCGGGCATCAAGACACTATTGATGCTATGCCCGCTCTTCTAGCGGATCTGCATGCCAAAGGTTTAACCCCTGTCACTCTAACTACCTTACTTGGAGCGTAATTTTTGATGAGGAAAATTCTGATCGCTTTAACACTTGTCGCAGCGCTACTCCCAACTAATGCGCAGGCATCAACTCCGCTACCTGGAATGCCGCCGGTGACAAACCCCAAAGATATTTATGCCGCAGATAGGCCGAATAACTTAAGCCCCGTCGTTGCAGGCTTCCCAGAGCGTGTCTACGTCCCTAACCACACCAGCAACACCGTTACCGAGATCGACCCAAAAACCTTCAAAGTAATTCGCACCTTTAAGACCCCTAAAGGTCCGCAGCATGTAGTTCCTTCCTGGGATCTCAAGACGCTCTGGGTCAACGACAATGAAGGCAACTATTTAACTCCGATCGACCCCAAGACCGGCCTGCCTGGTAAATCCGTATACGTGCACGATCCGTATAACTTGTATTTCACTCCTGACGGAAAATATGCCGTTGTGATGGCGGAGGCCGATAAGCAGATGGTCTTTCGCGATCCGCACACCATGGCCATCAAGAAGATCGTCCCCGTTCCATGTGCCGGCCTTAATCACGCTGATTGGAGCGCGGATGGCACCTTCTTCGTCGTCACCTGTGAATTTTCCAGCAAGGTGCTCCTTGTCGATACCGCGAAGATGAAGGTGCTTAAATCGGCCAACCTCCCGCATACATATACCTCGATGCCGATGCCACAGGATGTGAAGATCTCTCCCGATGGATCTACTTTCTACATCGCTGACATGGCCTCCAATGGAATCTGGGTAATGAAATCAAATAAATTCGGCTCATTTACTCTCATCAAAACCGGAATCGAAGCGCACGGAATGTATGTATCACGCGATTCTAAAACGATGCTGATCACAAATCGCGGCGAAGGCAGTGTCTCGGTTCTACGCTTTTCGGATAATAAAGTCATCGCTAAGTGGAAGATTCCCGGAGGAGGTTCTCCCGATATGGGTGGTATCTCGGCCGATGGAACCCAATTCTGGGTATCTGGTCGCTATGACAATGTGGTCTATGTGTTTGACACTGTCCATGGAAAGTTTTTGCGTAAAATAAAGGTGGGGAAAGAGCCGCATGGGCTGGCAATTTATCCACAACCCGGTCGCTATTCGCTGGGACATACGGGAGTATTTAGATAATGAAATCGCAACGTTGGGTTCCAATCTGGATCGGGCGCGCAACCTTCCTCGTAGGATTGTTCGACATACTTGCAAACGTTTTTCACAAGTTCCGCGCACCTGTTCACAAGCTCAACAATGTCATCCCCGTCTTTCTCAATGGCTCAGCGCTGGCAACCGCGATTTTCACTGGGCTAATTCTGATGATCCTGGCCCGTGGACTCTCCCGACGCAAACGCCGCGCCTGGGTCTTGGCTCTGGCCATCTTGGCTGTAAATCTTGTTACAGAAGTAATTAGAACAAATCATCATCCTATTCAAATCGGTTTAACGCTTTTGAGTATTGCGGCCTTGGCCATTTTTAACAAGTCCTTTTACGCCAAATCTGATCCCAGTACCCGACTGCAACCACTCATTGGCTTCGCAGTCGCTCTCAGCGTATTTTTCATCGCCAGTTTATTGCTCCTTAAATTTCGCAGCCATGATGAAATCATTGGAGACCCTTCGCTAATAAATATTTTCCTCTTCATTATTGAAGGATTTGCCTGGGTGGCTGGCCCAGTTAAATTTACATCCGAGCGGGCCAGCGACGCGATCGCTTTCACACTTGGCACCTTCGGGGTCTTCACGCTCATCGTCCCGCTCTGGCTCTATTTCCGGAGGGTGAAACCAATTCCCAAGATGTCCGATGATGACATGCACCTCGTTAGGAAGCTTATAAAACACGATCTTGATCAGGATTCATTAGGTTACTTCGCAACTAGGCGCGACAAGAGCGTTATTTGGTCTGCAAATCGTAAGGCCGGTATCGCCTATCGCGTGCAGGGTGGTGTGATGCTCGCCAGCGGAGACCCGTTCGGTGAATATAGTTTGTGGCCCGAAGCCATTGCAGAATTTCTAAAAGAGGCGGAAGAACATGCGTGGACCCCCGCTGTAATGGGCTGCAGCGATCGCGGTGGAGAGGTCTGGGTCGAGCATGCCGGGATGATCGCCATCGATATCGGGGATGAAGCAATTATTTCCGTCAAGGATTTCACCCTGGAGGGCCGCCCCATGGCGAATGTGCGCCAGATGGTGAACAGAATTAAGCGCAAGGGCTACTCATGCACCACCCACAAGTGGTCCGAGCTCGATGAATCGACTCGTATTGAACTCCGCGATCTCGCACATAAGTGGCGCTACGGTGTTGGCGAACGTGGATTCTCCATGTCGATGGATCGCTTCGGGGAGGATGATGATCCAGATACTTTTATTACGATCGCTCGACTCGAAGGTGAGATTAAGGGACTGCTTTATTACGTGCCGTGGACTACAAATGCGCTATCCCTAGATCGCATGCAACGCGAGCGCGGCACCGACGCCGGCGTTAACGAATTGATGATCGTCGAAACCGTGGAATATGCGCGCGCCAATAACTTGGCCTACGTTTCGCTTAATTTCGCAGCATTCCGTTCGCTCTTTGAGCGTGCGGACAAAATTAGCGCGGGTCCAATCACCCGCGGCATGCGCAACTTGATTCGCTTCTCTTCAAACTTTTTCCAAGTGGAATCTCTCTACCGTTTTAACGCCAAGTTCCAACCGGGCTGGGAGACGCGTTATGTGCTCTATCCGCGTGCTTCAGACCTGCCAAAAGTTGGTTGGGCCGCTCTGCGCGCCGAGAAATTTATTTCGGGCTTCCGCTCGCACTAGGTAGTGGATTTACAACTGGCGTAGAAATTTCGTTCGCGCCCGCAATCCACAAGAATCCAGTCGCAACAAATGGTTTCCAGACCTTAATGTTGTGGCCACCAATTGGAATGGGAATATATTTGATGGAAATTAAAGCATTTGCCCCTAGCATAAATTTCTGAGCAGAACTATTGGCAAAGCGATCTTTAACAGAGGCGATCACCATGATCTTCGTGTTCACGGTATGCCGCTTTAAATATTTAACTAGGTCATATTTGCTTGCAAGATAGTTCTTCTCTCTCTTTGAAAGGCCTCGAGATAGAATTGGATTGAAATAACCCGCAAGTGAAACGCCTTGCGAATATTGTTCTTGATGCAACACGGCTACTTCTGCCGCGCACCATCCACCAGTGGAGTAACCAAAGGAAGACCAGAGGCGATTATCTACTCCCATGAATGTCTGCATGAAACTCTTCATGTCTCCAGTGATCCAGGTTTCAACCTGTGCTCCACCAACGAAATTCATGCACTCGGTGTCTTGCCCAGGTTCGACATTAATGGCGGGAATAACTGCGATGGTGGGTGGAATCTTCCCCGCTCGCTCCAAATTCTCCATGGTGGAAATTCCATCGAGAGTTCCAATCCACGTCTGCGGCACTCCAGGGGTCCCTGGGAATAGTTCTACGACTTGGTAATTGCTGCCGATCGAGTGAGTTGGTCCTACTAGCTCCTTGGCAATCGTTGGTGAAGCCACAACGTAAACAACATTAGAGATGCCAGATTTTGCACCCTTGATAATCTTGCGGAAGATAAGACTTCCACCTTTAGTGTGCGTCGCAGAAGCTAAATCTTTCATTTCAATTTGAGAGAGCGCCGAAGGGCTAATAGCGAGTTGCTGATATTGACCCTGTGCGCCAAATAAATCAGACCAAGAGCTATAAAATTCTCCCGAACGATTGATGGTGATCCCTATCGAGGCGAGCGCAAGAAATTGAATGGTGAGGATGAGCGAGAACCGGGCCGTGATGTTCTTCCAGTTATGGCGAGAAAATTTGCTCCAGAAAAGTACGGTTGCAATCAGAATCGCAGCAGTAAGAATCCAGAATACAAATTCAGTTGATAACGATAGGAGCGGCAACATAAGGAGCCCAGTTTACTAAGAGAAGTGCTAATCGACCTCACGCGGTGGATCGTCCGAATCGTCAAATGGCTCCTGGGGTTGCGAAAGCTTCCAATACATGTAATAAATGAAGACGCCAAAGAAGGGCCATTCCATCACATAGACCCAACTGAGGTGATTGCCACCCAACGCGCGATTGAACTCCAAGACCCCCATAAGGCCACACAGTGGCAGCCCCCATAAGACCCAGCGACGTTTGGGTTCAGGTTCTTGATCAGGTATTTGCGGGTTGCTCATCTCCATCTTCCGATAGTAGTTGCTCATTGGCAAACCAATCTTTGGCCGCCAATACAATCCAGATGGTATCGATCAACATTCCCATAGCCCACATGATTGCCCCACCCTGGTGTTGATCGGCGAGACCCATCTTCATAGAGGTGCTCATTGGGAGCGAATGTAATACCCGATTACCAGAGTATAAAAAGAACCCGACCATCGTCTCTGGCAACATCATTGCGAAGAGTGAGATGACGCGAAGTGAGTAGGGGACGAAGAATGGGTGAGGATTGCCCTCCATCACCGGGTAGTAGTAAATGAAGCCGCCCACCAAGAAGAGTATTAACTCTAGGCAATGTCCATTCGGGTTGGTCATCCCCCAGTTAGCTAAGGAAGAGAAGTGGGTTCCGATCAAGACTGCAAGGAAGATGCCAAAACCAACCTGAGGCTTGAAGAGCACTCGAAGTAAAGTTATACCTCCCACTTTTCTAAT